>JAZURG010000200.1:0-63876 GCA_045606145.1 Faecousia sp. | reverse complement strand
GGCCTCCTTACTTGGTCTCGTTGTGAGTGGTGTGCTTTCTGCAGAATCTGCAGTACTTCTTCATTTCGAGACGGTCGGGGTCGTTCTTCTTGTTCTTCATGGTGTTGTAGTTTCTCTGCTTGCACTCGGAGCATCTCAAAGTGACTTTCACGCGCATAACGGCACCTCCTTAAATATTGCCTCCCTGTATCACTCCGGCTAGTAAAAATTTAGGATGCGACTCACTACAAAAGCCGCCCGAAGCTGAAAAAAGGCGCACAAAAAAAGCCCTTTTTTCACAGGTGAAATCATTCTAACACAGGGGGATGGTAATGTCAATAAAAAAATACTTTATTTTTTGATTATTTTGCACTATAATGGGGGCAAATGACCAAAGAAGGGATATGTACAGTATGAAAAGAATCATGGGTATAGATTACGGCGACGCCCGTACCGGAATCGCCCTTTCCGACCTGCTTTGCTCCATCGTAGGATCTACAACGGTGATCCACAGCAGACGCGCGGACAAGACCATCGCGGAGATCTGCCGCATCGTAAAGGAGCAGGATGTAGGGGAAATCGTAGTAGGTCTTCCCAAGAATATGAACGGCACAGAAGGCCCCAGAGCGGAGCTTTGCCGCCAGTTCGCCAAAGCGGTGGCCGAAGCCACCGGCCTTGGCGTGACGCTGTGGGACGAGCGCAGGACTACCGTTGAGGCCCACAACATCCTTTCGGAGCATAACTATCACGGCAAAAAGCGTAAGGATACTGTAGACGCGGTGGCCGCGTCTTTGATCCTGGAAGGCTATTTGGCTTTTCGCGGCCGGTAAAACAGCTCCCGAATGCCGGTCAGAAGCAGCAAAACACCAAATGGTTTGCGCAAAACCGACGCGTCGATTCCGTTTCTCAGCAAAGTGAATAGAATTGCCCCCGCGCAGCCGCCGATCAAAGCGGGGATGATCCGTTTGAGGTCCAGCTTGCCCTGTTTGAAGCGAAACAGGCACGCAATGACAGCCGAGGGAATAAAGAACATCAGATTGATCGTACCGGCAGTGGCAGGATCCATCTGCAACACAAGGGTCAGCCAAAGGATCAGCAGGCTTCCGCCGCCGATGCCGAGACCCGCGAGAAATCCCAAAACCGCACCGGCGGCGATGGCAACAGGTATGGATTCTAACATAAATACCGGAAACCTCCCCATAAGATCATGGCACCCAACAGCCTATGGAGCCAAAGTGTGGGAATGCGCCGACCCAGCATTCCCGCAAGGATTCCGCCAATGGCGCTTCCTATGAGATAGGGTGTGGCTTTCTGCCAGGGAAGACCGCCGCCATCGGCACGAAACAGCAGACTCACAAGGCAAATTGGCAGAATGATGGAAACCGAAGCGGGGAAAATGGCATCGTCTTCCATGTCTGTCAGCCAGCACAGAAGCGGAACCAGCACCATCCCGCCTCCCGCGCCGAAAAGTCCCGTTACACTTCCGGCAGCAAAGCCTGCCAGAACACACAATAGATATTTTTTCATACGCAAATAACCGCCTCCTATGGGAATTTTCTCCACAGGAGGCGGTTTTATACAAGAACCTCCCTGCCGGCAGGGCAGGGAGGAACCGATGCATTACTGTAAGATTGTAACGTTGGCAGGAATCTTGGAGGTATCGAGCACGGTATATGCCTTTGCTTCTACCTGCTCTTTGTACCATTCGTTAAATTCGGTATTGTGAAGGGTGTTTTCGATCATGAAATTACGGAAGGTAACATTGCTGTGACCTGCGAAGTAGATCAGGTGGTAACCGTATTCAGTCTTCACGATACCATAATCGCCGGCTGCGCGGCCTTCTTCAAAGCACCAATCGTTGAAAGCGGAAACCATCTGACCGGGGTAAACATCTTCATACAGACCGCCGTTCAAGGCAGAACCGTCATCATCAGATTCAGTAAGAGCCAGCTGCGCGAAAGCGTCCTCACCCATGCCGCCATCTTTCCAAGTGGCTTGTACCTTCTCGATTGCTTCCTTGGCCTTTTGTACGGAACCCTCCGAGTAAACGGTATTGCCCTGAGCATCTGTGGTGCCACCGGTGAAAGCCTTCAGAATATGGCGTACATTGACCATCTTCATTTCGTTATCATTGCGGCCCAGATACAAAACCACATTGAAGCTGTAGGGAGTGGTAACCTTGTTGCCGTCTTCATCGGTGCTTTCTGTTGTGTTGGTGATCACAGTGATATCGCCGGCCTTTCGGTTATCCTCAACCAGCCACTCGGCAATTTCTGTATCAGTGATGGAGGTATAGAGCTTATCTTTGTTCTCAATGCAGGATGCGGATTCGTTTTCGGCATAGGCATCGAGGGTATGAATAAACTTGTTAAGCTCCTCGGCAGTAGCAGGATTCTCTTTTTTGATAGCGGCTACCACATCTTCAGCGGTTTTCAAAGCGGCATCCATTTCAGCCTGAGAATGCTTGTGCTCCTTGTCGTCTTCGTCAGCGGGGCAATCCACAAGGTCATTGACACTGACATAGAAGGTGGCATAAGAGAAAGAAGAGAAGTCATTGAAGTGCTCTTCGTTATAGGCAGCCAGATCTGCAACTGTGTATGACATGCCATTGAATACTTCTTCCTTGTATGCGTCAGCAATGTGATTCGTTTCCAGATACTTGCGGAAGGACTTCTCGGTGGCGCCGTTTCCGTAGTAAGCTTTCAGATACTGCTTCAGATTGCGGTAACCCATGCTGACAACACCGCTCTTCATGCTGCTGATGGTATTGTCGATGCTTTGCTTTGCGGCATCATCCAGAGTTTTGCCGTTAGCAACCGCCGCATCATAAACGGCGTAAGTGTTCACTGCTGCCTGAACAGCATTTTCTGTGAAATAGTCGGCATAGGTGACATTGTTTTCTTTGTCGTACATCTGCTCATCAAGAGGCTTGGTGAAATCCAGGCCCATAAGCATGGCCATGTAAGAAGAAGCATATTCACCATATTGGTTTTTTATCTCGTTGTAGTTGGCAACGATGCCATCAAAATAGTAGTAGCAGAGATCCGCAGCACTGAGCTTGTGATCGCCGATGGTCAGCGCAATGCTGTTACGCTCAGCAATGCCGCTGTTATTGAAAGCAGTGACGGCCAGAGAACCGATGCCGATAGCCAACACCAGAGCAACGATGATCACGAAAGTGACGGTCTGACTCTTCAGTTTCTTTGCTTCTTTCTGCTGCTGCAGCTGCTTTTCGGTCAATGCAGCGGCATTGCGCTCCTTGCGGAGCTTTTTCTTGCTGGATGCGCTCATGTAATCATTTCCTCTCATAGTCCGGTTGGTAATGCTATGGATCGTCAAACCGACACATAGACCGACTTATTATAACTGGTTTTTTGTTTGTTTGCAAGTGCCATTCTCATTGTTTTCTATAAAAAAAGAAAAAGTTTACAATTTGCATAAAAAATCCGGGGAGTTTTCGCTCCCCGGATCTAAAAACCCGCTTCGGCCGTGTGCGCCCATTTATGACCTGCACGAAACGGCAGGTGGGTCGCCGCTCACTGCTTTAGCTGCTCCCAACGTCCACCCATCGTCAAAGCGTGGGCGGGAGGTCTGCAATCGGGCAGGGAAGTCAAGCGTCCCTATTATAAAATGTGGGTCCAAAAGGGCGCATCACGCACCAAGCAGGCTGCAATGCCTGTTATTCGTCTTCGTCAGATTCTTCCTCGTAAAGCTGTTCCATGATCAGGTTGTAGACAGTTTCCAGCTCATTGGCATCTTCGATAGCGGTCAAAATAGGCTCACCGTCTTCATCCACTGACTTCAGAATGCTGACTTCCAGGGACGCTTCTTCCTCGTCCATGCCGGCGGGGATCACAGCCAGATATGTGCTGCCCTGCCACTGCATGGTGGTCAGGATCTCCAACTCGAATTCTTCGCCGTCCTCGTCCACGATGGTCATAAAATCGGAACCGAACTGATCTGCCATAACACAGCCTCCTACAATTTACTGTCTTTATTCTACAGGCAACGGCGTGCAAAATCAAGAAGAAATTCGCGTCTGCGGCTGCTGTTTTCAGGTCGACCGGTTGCGTCTACATTATTATATATGCCGGACCGTGATTTGTTCTCTTTGTGGGATATCTATTTTTATGAAGTTTATGGATTATTAATAATTTGGGGGTTTCGTTTTTCTTCTGGGTATGCTATAATACAATGAACTTATTTTGGGAATGTATATCCCTTTCATCACTTATGACCATCCGGGCCTGCCCGGTTATGGAGGTAATACTATGGCTAAACGAAATAAAAAGAACAAAGCACCCAGACAGTCCTGGCAACCTCACTGGTCGCTGCGTCTGCTGAAAAATGTGTGGCTGGCTTTGTTTAGTGTATTCAAGATCGCTTTGGGCGCCGCTGCGACGGTTGCCATTATCGTCGGCGTCTGTCTTGTGGTACTTGCCGGTTCTGTAGGCGACTATCTGGACGAAGAGATCCTGTCCAAGGTTGAGACAGAGGATGATCAAAACCGGGACATGAACCTGAACTCCTATGTCTATTATGTGGACCGTAACGGCAATATTCAAAAGCTGCAGAATATCTTTGCGGTCAACAACCGTGAATGGGCGGATTTCGAGGATATTCCCGAGGATCTGATCCATGCTACCGTTGCTATCGAGGACAAGCGTTTCTTTGAACACCAGGGTGTTGACTGGATCACCACCGTCAAGGCCTGCTTCTTTATGTTCTTCGGAAACGGTGACCGTGGCGGTTCTACCATCACGCAGCAGCTTGTGAAAAACGTTACGGATAACTGGGATGTTACCGTGCAGCGTAAGGTGCAGGAGATATTCACAGCCATTGAATATGAACGGCGCTACTCCAAAGAAGATATCATGGAGTGGTATCTCAATGAGATCTACATGGGCAACCGTACCAACGGTGTCCGTATGGCCGCGTCCATCTACTTCGGAAAGGAACTGGAAACGCTGACCCTTGCGGAGTGCGCAAGTCTTATCAGTATCACCAATAACCCCTCGCTGTACAATCCCTACCGTGAGAATCTGGATAAAGGCGGAATGAACGGCAAAGAGCGCAACCGGGAGCGGCAGATGGATACCCTGAATGAAATGCTGTCCCAGGGATGGATCACACAGGAAGCGTATGATGAGGCAGTTGCCCAGGAACTGGTATTCAAGCGTGGTATTGCGCCTGAGGATAAAATGGCTTACTGCCCCAATGAGAGCTGCGGCTACAAGGGAATCGTCAAGACACTGAAGACCGATGAGTCCGGGCAGAACCATTACTGTCCCGATTGCGGCGGTGATGTGCCTGTGGGCGAGGATGCCTCCCAGGAGGTCTACTCTTATTATGTGGATACTGTTCTGGAGGATGTGGCGGCGGATCTGGCCAGGAAGGATGGCGTTGAGCTGACCGACTCCACTATGAAGTTCTATAAGCAGAAGATCGCCAGCAGCGGCTACCACATTTATTCCTGTCTGGATATGAACGTGCAGAGCGCACTGGATTCTGTCTATCAGGATCTGAGCCAGATCCCGGCTGTCCGAAGCGGCCAGCAGCCCCAGTCCGCCATGGTCATCATTGATAACCGCACAGGCGATATCGTTGCGCTGATGGGTGGTGTCGGCAAGGATAAGGTCCATGACGGTCAGAACCGCGCGGTGGACTCTGTACTGCAGACCGGTTCTTCCATCAAGCCTTTGACGGTCTACGGCCCCGGTTTTGAATCCGGTGCCATTTCTCCCGCCACCGTTATCAAGGATATGCCCCAGAAATATAACGGAAGTGTCGGCTGGCCCAAGAACGACAACCGGAAATATTCCTTCGCCCGTACCGTTTACAGTGGCATAGAATCCTCTGTGAACGCGGTGGCGGTCAATACACTGCAGATGATCGGCACCAGCTATTCTTATAACTTCGCGAAAGAAAAACTGGGACTTACCAGCTTTATCGACAGCTATACCCGCTACGACGGCGAGGTCATGTCCGATGATGACTACGCGCCTCTGGCGCTGGGCGCCCAGACCAAGGGCCTGACGGTCCGGGAAATGGCCTCTGCCTTTGCGGTGTTCCCCAATGGCGGCACCTACCGGGAGGGCCGTACCTATACCAAGGTCTATGACAGCAACGGTAAGGTGGTTCTGGACAATACCCAGGACAGCTGGGAAGCCTTCAGCAAAAAGACAGTCAACTATATGCACTACTGTCTGGCAGGCTCCGTCGGCGGTACCGGCGGCAATGCCCGTATCAGCGGACAGAATGTTTACGGTAAGACCGGCACCACCTCCAGCAACCGTGACCGTTGGTTCTGCGGCTATACAGGTTACTATACTGCCGCTGTATGGTTCGGTTTTGATACTCCGGAAGAGATCAATCTGGTCATGGGCAACGGCAACAACCCTGCGGCTATTCTGTTCAGCAAAGTTCTTACCAAGGCGCACCAGGGCCTGAAAAAGGTCCAGCTGATCGATTACAGCAAATTCGGCGGCGTTACCATGTGTCTGGATTCCGGCAAGGTTGCCGGCCCGGGCTGCTCTCTGGATGTCCGTACCGCCGATAACATTGCCCGTACCAGCTATGCCAACGTCTATCCGGAGGACCGCCCCAGAGCTGTTTGCGATAAGCATGTGCTTGTGGAATACTGCACCACCGGCGGCGGTGTCGCCACGGAGTACTGCAAGCACTTTGCGGGCGAAAAGGATACGACCGGCGAAGAGGTCAAGATCGAGCAGAAGGCTCTTGTAAAAATGACCCGGAAAGAGATCGACGAGCTGTTGAAAGCCAAAAACTGCGGCCTGAGACCGGAATACCTGCGTGATGACTACGTTTATTTCATCAATGACAACGGCACGGATGGCATTTTCAAGGGTATGGAAGGCAAACTGGAGCAGGATGTGAACGCGCCTTATATGGTGTGTCCCATGCATACCAAGGAAGCTTGGGAAAAATATCAGGATTCTGTGGCAGCTACCGAGCCGGAAACACAGCCTGAAGAGGATGACGGCGCTGTCGGCTAAGGGTGGAGGAAGTTAATGATTTGGATTTCTGATGAGTGGAAAGATTATGAGGTTCTGGACACCTCCAACGGAGAGCGCCTGGAGCGGTGGGGCAAGTATATTCTGGTACGGCCCGATCCCCAGGTGATCTGGGACACACCCCACAGCGCTCCGGAATGGAAGCGCTATGATGCCCGCTATGTCCGTTCCTCCACAGGCGGCGGTCACTGGACAGACCATAAGCTGCCGGAGCGCTGGCAGATCCGGTATAAGGATTACCTGACCTTCAATGTCAAGCCTATGAATTTTAAGCATACCGGTGTTTTTCCGGAGCAGGCTGCCAACTGGGACTTTATCCGTGAAAAGTGCGCCAACGCGGGCCGTCCGGTACGGGTGCTGAATATGTTTGCCTATTCCGGCGGCGCTACTCTGGCTGCGGCTGCCGGCGGCGCTGAGGTCTGGCATGTGGATGCCTCCAAGGGCATGGTCGCCTGGGCAAAGGAAAATGCCCAGTCCTCCGGCCTGGCGGACCGTCCTATCCACTGGATCGTGGATGATTGCGCCAAATTCATCCAGCGGGAGATCCGCCGTGGCCGCCGCTATGACGGCATTATCATGGACCCGCCCAGCTACGGTCGTGGCCCCAGCGGCGAGATCTGGAAGATGGAGACCAGCTTCTATCCCTTCCTTCTGGAAGTGGTAAAGCTGCTGTCCGACGATCCGCTGTTTGTGATCATCAACTCGTATACCACCGGCCTTGCCCCTTCTGCTGTCGGCTATGCGTCGGATGTGGTTTTCGGCGGCGTTCATGGCGGCAGCACCGCTGTGGGTGAGCTTGGCTTGCCCGTAAAATCCACAGGTCTGATGCTCCCCTGCGGAAGCACAGGCCGCTGGACACCCGAAGGTTCAGTTTAAGGAGGAATACATTTGAGCGAAGCGATTCGTGCAGAGCATTTGGCATACACATATCCGGGCGTGGAAGACACGCCCGGCGTTGCCGTATTTGAGGATCTGAATCTGAGCATAGAAGAAGGCACTTTTGTGGCGATTTTAGGCGGCAACGGCTGCGGAAAATCCACATTGGCCAAGCATTTCAATTCTATTTTGCTGCCCAGCGGCGGTAAGGTATGGGTCTGCGGCATGGATACCTCCGACGAGGACAAGCTCATTGCGATCCGCCGCAGTGTGGGAATGGTGTTCCAGAACCCGGATAACCAGATCGTAGCCAATGTGGTGGAAGAGGATGTGGCCTTTGGCCCTGAGAACCTGGGCATTGCCAGCCCGGAGATCCGTCACAGGGTAGACCGGGCGCTGAAGCGTGTCGGCATGTATGAATACCGGGAGCACGCGCCCCATCTTCTGTCCGGCGGACAGAAGCAGCGCATCGCCATTGCAGGTGTCATCGCCATGGAGCCCAAGTGCATCGTGCTGGATGAGCCGACGGCCATGCTGGACCCCAAGGGCCGCCGGGAAGTAATTGAAACCATTCAGAATCTGAACCGGGATAAGAAGATCACAGTGGTTTTGATCACCCATCATATGGATGAAGCGGCAAAGGCGCAGCGTGTTGTGGTTCTCTATAAGGGAAAAGTGGCGCTGGACGGCACACCGGAAGCGGTATTTTCTCAGGTAGACCTGCTTCATGACATCGGCCTTGCGGCCCCGGACACGGTTGAGCTTTGCCGGGAGCTGAATGACCATGGCTTTTCGCTGCCCCTGGATAAGCTGACCATAGAAGATTGTGCGCAGGTACTTTATGATGCCATAAAGGCCTGACCCACTGGAGGAATAGAAATTGACACCGATTTTACAGGTTCAAAATTTGTGCCATGTTTACAGCATGGGAACTCCCTTCGAGCATGTGGCGCTGAATGATGTGTCCTTCAGCGTAGAACGGGGAGAATTCATCGGCATCATCGGACATACCGGTTCCGGTAAGTCCACGCTGATGCAGCATTTAAACGGCCTTCTGAAGCCTACCTCCGGCCGTATCTTGCTGGACGGTAAGGATATCTGGACCGATAAGACCACCACCCGTCAAAGCCGTTTCCGGGTGGGTCTGGTATTCCAGTACCCGGAGTATCAGCTTTTTGAAGAAACGGTCTATAAGGATATCGCCTTTGGCCCTAAGAATATGGGTCTGGATGAAAAGGAAGTGGACCGCCGTGTGCGGGAAGCTGCCGGTTTTGTAGGCATTACAGACGAGCAGCTGGAGGTATCTCCTTTTGATCTTTCCGGCGGACAGAAGCGCCGTGTCGCCATCGCCGGTGTCATCGCCATGGAACCGGAAGTGCTGATCCTTGACGAGCCGACAGCCGGTCTGGACCCTGTGGGCAGGGAAGGAATCCTTGCCAATATTGAAGCCTACCGGCAGGCCAAGAATGCCACCATCATGATGGTCAGCCACTCCATGAACGATGTTGCCCGGCTGACCGACAGGCTTCTGGTCATGTGTGACGCGAAGCTTGCCATGGACGGTACGCCTGATGAGGTGTTCTGCCACGCACAGGAGCTATTGGAAATGGGTCTGGACATTCCGGAGCTGACCAGAGTGTTCCTGCAGCTGCGGAAGCTGGGTCTGGATGTAAATCCCGTCTATTCCGTGGAACAGGCGGTTGCGGCTTTAAAGAAGCTGAAAGGGGGTAACGCGGATGCTTAAAGACATTACCCTTGGTCAGTATTTCCCGGGAAAATCCCCGGTGCACCGCTTGGACCCCAGAACCAAGCTGATCCTTCTGGTGGTCTACATCGTGGCTCTCTTTGCGGCTAAAAACTGGATCTCCTACGGCATTTGCTTCGCCTTTCTGGCTGTGAGCATCGCTGTTTCCACAATTCCCGTAAAATCCATCGTCAAGGGCATGAAGCCGTTGGTGTTTATTCTGATCTTTACCGGTATTTTGAATCTGTTCTTTACCGAGGGCGAGACCGTTCTAGTCAAGGTCTGGGTGATTACTGTCACCTTGGAAGGCCTGATTCGTGCGATTTTCATGGTGGCAAGAATTCTGATGCTCATTACCGCCACCTTCCTGCTGACCTATACCACTTCACCCATTTCTCTGACCGACGGTCTGGAAGCGTTGCTGAGTCCTCTGAAAAAGATCAAGGTGCCTGTCCATGAGCTGAGCATGATGATGTGCATCGCCCTGCGTTTCATTCCTACCTTGATCGAAGAAACCGACAAGATCATGTCCGCCCAGAAGGCAAGAGGTGCAGATTTTGAAACCGGCAATCTGATGCAGCGTGTCAAAGCGCTGGTGCCCATTCTGGTGCCGCTGTTTATCAGCGCTTTCCGCCGTGCCGACGAGCTGGCTACCGCTATGGAGTGCCGCTGCTATCAGGGCGGCGATGGCAGAACCAAGATGAAGCTTCTTCGTTACCATCGGGGTGATCTGAAAGCTTTTGGTGCAGGCGCATTGCTGCTCGTGGCAGTATTTGTGCTGGCGCGCTTTGGCCTGTGAGGTAGAAAATGCGCAATATCGCTTTGTTTTTGACCTACGAGGGTACTGCCTATCACGGCTGGCAGATGCAGAAGAATCTGGCGACGGTGCAGCAGACCCTTGAGAAAGCCATTGCCATGGTGGTAAACCACAGCGTTCATGTTACCGGCTGCGGCAGAACCGATGCCGGTGTCCATGCCAAATGCTATGTAGCCAACTTTCGCACCGAATCCACCATTCCGGTAGACAGGCTTCCTTATGCCCTGAACACCCATCTGCCTGTGGATATCGTGGTGACCAAGGCCTTTGAAGTCAGTGAGGATTTTAATGCCATTGGCTCCTGCGCCAGAAAAGAGTACACCTATCTGATCTACAATTCCCGTGTCCGGGATCCTTTCTACGTCAACCGTGCGTGGTTTTATCCCAAACACTTGGATGAAAAGGTTATGCAGGCAGCGGCATCCCAGTTTGTGGGAACCCATGATTTTGCCGCTGTCAGAAGCGTGGGTACGGATGTTAAATCCACGGTGCGCACCGTATACTATTACAATGTAGAGCGAAAAGGCAATTTGATCTATCTGCGGGTCTGCGCCAACGGCTTCCTGTATAATATGGCCCGGGCCATGGCAGGCACTGTGGTGTATGCCGCGGAAGGGAAGATCAAACCGGAGGACATCGGCAAAATTCTGGACTCCGGCAACCGCACCGCTGCCGGCCCTACCGTGCCGCCGGGCGGCCTGTACATGAGTCACCTGTGGTATGATAACGGCATCGATATCTTCGAATGTCCCGGTGAAGGCCTCAGTGTAAATATTTAATAAATTGTTTTTCCTTTTTGGGAGCGGCTGTGCTATACTGCTTCCAAAGATGTCCCCAGCAAAGGAGTGAATGCTATGCAGCCGAAAATGTGCACCAAGTGCAAAAAGAATATTGCGGTTGTTTTTATTACAAAGATCGAAAACGGCGTGACCATGAATGAAGGCTATTGCCTCAGATGCGCCAGAAGTCTGGGCATTCCCCAGATCGATGCCGCTGTGAAGCAGATGGGTATTTCCGAGGAGGATCTGGACGCCCTCAGCGATGAAATGGTCAGCATGTTCGGTCAGAAGGAAGAGTCGGACGAGGATGATGTGGATTCCCAGACCGCTACCTTCCCGCTGCTGAACCAACTGTTTGGTGGCAGCCATCCACCGGCAAAGCGGCCCGAGAAACCGGAACCGGAGCAGGGTGGGGAAGAACCCAAGAAGAAAAATAAGAAGCATAAGTTTTTGGACAGCTACTGCATGGATCTGACCGGCCGTGCCAGAGCGGGCAAACTGGATAAGGTTATCGGCCGCGACGTGGAAACGGAGCGGGTGATCCAGATCCTCAACCGCCGCCAGAAGAACAATCCTTGCCTGATCGGTGAGCCGGGTGTCGGTAAGACAGCCATCGCCGAGGGCCTTGCCCAGCGGATCGCCGCCGGGGACGTGCCTTACAAGCTGCGGGATAAGGAAGTATTTCTGCTGGATCTGACCGCACTGGTTGCCGGAACGCAGTTTCGTGGCCAGTTTGAAAGCCGTATGAAGAGCCTCATCGGTGAGATCAAGGAGTGCGGCAACATCATTCTGGTCATCGACGAAGTCCATAATCTGGTGGGCGCCGGCGATGCCGAAGGCTCCATGAACGCAGCAAATATTCTGAAACCTGCCCTGTCCCGTGGTGAGATCCAGGTCATCGGTGCTACTACCTTTAACGAATACCGTAAGCACATCGAAAAGGACGCGGCTCTGGAGCGCCGGTTCCAGCCGGTATCCGTTGCCGAACCCAGCATCGAGGAAGCCTGCCAGATTATGCAGGGCATTGCCAAGGCCTATGCCCAGTTTCACGGTGTGGAGATCTCTCCCGAGATCGCGCGGCAGTGCGTTGTGCTGTCTGAGCGGTATATTACCGACCGCTTCCTGCCGGATAAGGCCATCGACCTGCTGGACGAAGCCTGCTCTGATGTAAACCTGCGCTGCAAGGAAATCAGCGAACTGGCAGAGCTGAAAAAAGAGCGGGATGACTACGAACTGGAGCTTCGTATGCTCAACGAGGATACGGAGAATCAGAACTATGAGCGCCTTGCCATGATCCGCAGTAAGCTGCTGCAGCTTGCCGCAAAGATCGAGGAACTGGAGCAGATTCCGGCACCGAAGGTGACCATGGAAAATCTGGCACGGATCATTGAACTTTGGACAAAAATCCCAGCTTCCAAGATCAAGGCACAGGAATATGAGCAGATCAAGGGTCTGGCTGACCGCCTGCGCAGGCATATCGTCGGTCAGGACGAAGCTGTGGACGCGGTGGCAAGAGCCATTCGCCGCAACCGTGTGGGTATCTCCCCCAAGAAGCGCCCCGTGTCCTTTATCTTCGTTGGACCCACCGGTGTGGGTAAGACGGAGCTGGTCAAGTGTTTGGCCAATGACCTTTTTGACAGCGTGGATTCGCTGATCCGTCTGGATATGTCCGAGTATATGGAAAAGCACACAGTCTCCAAGCTGATCGGTTCGCCTCCCGGCTATGTAGGCTATGACGAAGCGGGTCAGCTTACCGAGAAGATCCGCCGCCGCCCGTACTCCGTGGTGCTGTTCGATGAGATCGAAAAGGCCCATCCGGATGTGCTGAATGTGCTGCTACAGGTGCTGGATGACGGGCGTATCACCGATGCGCAGGGCAGAACGGTCAACTTTGAAAATACCATCATTGTTATGACCTCCAATGCCGGCAGCGAAGGCAATGTGGCAGCCCTTGGCTTTGGCCGTACCCAGGGCGATCAGGTAAAGGAAAAGACCATGAAAGCATTGCGCGGCTTCCTGCGTCCGGAGTTTATCAACCGTGTGGATGAGATCATTACCTTCAACCACCTCAGTGAGGAGAACTTCCTGGGCATTGCGGATATCATGCTGGAGGAGCTGCGCCAGAGCTTGGAGAATCGTGGCCTGACATTTACATGGGATACTTCCGTCCGGGAATATCTTGTGAAGAAAGCCTATTCCGTCACCTACGGTGCCAGAAATCTGCGCCGTACCATTCAGCGGGATCTGGAAGACTCCATCAGCGAAAAGATCATCGATTCCTTTGAAGCTCCCATTTCTTCCATTCATGCCACCGTCAATGACGATGCTGTCGCAGTGGAAGCAAAATAAAAATAAACCGGGAAGGGCAGACCTTCCCGGTTTTGTTACATATCCAGAGTGGTGCTGATCTTGTCGGTCACTTTCCAGGCTGCGTCTTCGACCTTGTTGGCGGCTTTGGCTGCCAGCTTCCGGCCGGGGCTGTTTTTCGGCATCATCATCACCGCAACCGCACCTGCCGCAGCGCCGATGCCCATAGTGATCGCCCATCCTCTTAACTTCATAAAAATCCCTCCCTTCGACAATAGTATTCCCAAAAGAAATCGTTCAAATAAGGAAAACTTCACTCTTTTCAAGGAAAAAAATGTATGCTATAATAGAAAAAAACAGAAAATTGGGGGGATTTTCATGTCCGTCGATCTGCTGCAGGAAAAAATTCGCAAAACGAAAAACCCGGCTGTTGTGGTGTTTGAAGCATTCCCTGAGTGGATTCCGCCGCGGCTTTTAGATGAATGCGGTGTACCGCAGGCCCTTGAAACGCTGTATACAGAACTGCTTTCCCGTATGAAAGGCCATGTGGGCGCGGTTCGGTTCGGCTTCGGCAGCTTCGCGCTGTTGGGAGTGGAGGGACTTTCCACGCTGTCCCGGCTGCTGGGCGAAGCAAAGCGCCAGGGGTATTATGTCCTTCTGGATGCCCCCGAAACCTTGTCAGCTCTGGCTGCTAAAAATGCTGCCGCGTCCTTTGCCGCGCAGGATACCTTGTATCCCTGTGACGGATTTGTGGTATCCTCTTATTTGGGCAGCGATATTTTAAGCGGGTATCTGCCCCTTTGCAAGCAGGGAAAGAGCCTGTTTGTGGTGGTGCGTACTGCCAACCGGTCCGCTCCCGAAATGCAGGACCTGCTGTCCGGCGGGCGCTTGGTCCATACTGCCGCTGCGGATATCGTAAACCGTTTGGGTGAAAGCCGGATAGCCAAATGCGGATTCTCTCATGTGGGCGTGTTGGCCTCTGCCAGCTCTGCTGACAGCCTGCGCTCTTTGCGCGGCAAGTATCCGAAGCTCTTTTTGCTGCTGGACGGCTACGATTACCCCAATGCCAACGCGAAAAACTGCAGTTATGCCTTCGACAAGCTGGGCCATGGCGCCGCTGCCTGTGCCGGTGCGTCAGTGGTTGCCGCATGGAGCGGCAGCGAAAACGCGGATTATGCCGAAGCGGCTGTTGAAGCGCTGCAGCGTATGAAAAAGAATCTGACCCGTTACATTACCGTTTTGTGAGGAAAACTATGATTAAGATTTACGGCTCCATGCTTTGTAAGGATTGTGTCCAGTGCCGGGAAGATCTGGATCGGGCGGGTGTAGCCTATGAATATCTGGACTTCGCTAAAAGCCTTCTGCACTTAAAGGAATTCCTTTCCATCCGTGAAAGCAGTTCTTTATTTGATGCCGTTCGGGAAAACGGCGGCATCGGCATTCCGTGTATCGTCAAAGAGGACGGCTCTGTTACTTTGGATTGGGAAGAATTTATGTAATGGGGCAATGCCCCATGGTCAGTGAATCATTCTCGCGCCGGTGGGATCCTGGTTGGCACCGTTGGTAGGATCAATGGTATCATCGGTACCGGGGATCATATCGCCAATGGAAGGGCCGGTCATGTCGGTGCTGGGCTGTGTTGCCTGCGTGGTAGGCGCGGTGGTCGGCATGGTAGTAGGTGCGGATGTGGGTGCGCTGCTGGGCAGTGTAGGTTTGCTGGACGGTGCTGAGGTGTCCGCACCCTGATTACTGCGGCATCCGGCCATAAGGGTAACGGTAAGGACAAGCACAAGGGCAATACTCAAAAACTTTTTCATTGTGAACCTCCTGAAATTTGTGATTCCAAATCTAGTATCTCCACCGCAGGATGATTTACACAGGAAAAATTTAAAAAAATAAAATTTAACCATTGCTATTTTTTGCCGTGTCCTGTATAATACATTAGAATAATATGAAAAGGGGTAGCTTTCACTATGAAGAAGCTGGCTGTTAAGAAAAATATCGAATGCATGGCATGCTTGGAATGTGTCCGTGCCTGCTCCACTGCTTTTTACAAGGAATTCCATCAGGACCTGTCCTGCATTCAGGTCGTAGCAAAGGGAACCGGCGCCAAGCCTGTGACCTGCATCCAGTGCGGCAAGTGCATGCGTACCTGTGAGCACGGTGCCATCACCCAGAATCCCAAGACCGGTGTGTTTATGATCAACAAGAAGCTGTGTGTCAGCTGCGGCAAGTGCGTGGAAGCCTGCCCCATGAAGGTCATGGTCATGAAGCCTGAAAATCCCGCTTCCAAGTGCATTTCCTGCGGCATCTGCGTTAAGGCTTGCCCCATGGAGCTGCTGGAGATCATCGAAAAGTAAATTCCTACATAGAGAAACAGCCGGTGTGCCCGGCTGTTTTTTTTATGTTACGGAAAGTAATAATTGATTATTTGTTTGAAATATGTTATACTGAATTTAACTATACACCCGGAGGCGTGTATGACTGATTTGACACTTTTACAGCAGAAAACATCTGCTTTGTTACAAAATATTTCCTACCGGTTTGAAGAGCCGCTGTCTAAGCACACCTCCTTCAAAATCGGCGGCGGCGCGGAAGTGATGGTATTTCCGCAGTCTTCCCAGGAGCTTTCAGAGGTTCTGAGAATTGCCGGCCAACTGGCGGTGAAGCCTGTGATCCTTGGCGCGGGAACCAACATTCTGGCACCGGATGCCGGTCTGAGAGGCATGGTGATCTGCTTGAAGGATTGCCTTGACGGTATGCAGCAGATCGATGAAACCACTATTCGTGTAATGGCCGGTGTGACCATGACCCGTGCCGCGCTGTTCGCTGCCAATCTGGGTCTTTCCGGTCTGGAATTTGCCCACGGCATTCCCGGCACTGTGGGCGGCGGCGTGTATATGAATGCCGGTGCCTACGGCGGTGAGATCTGCCAGGTATGCACGCAGGTGGCTGTCATGGATGAAACAGGCAATATTTCAGTAAAGACCAATGCGCAAATGGAATTTTCTTACCGTCACAGCTATCTGGAAGAGAATCCGGGCATCGTGGTCTATGCGGATTTTCAACTGAAAAAGGCACCTGCCGATGCGATCAAGGAAAAAATGCAGGAGCTGATGAACAAGCGCAAGACCTCTCAGCCGCTGGATATGCCCTCTGCCGGTTCCGCTTTTAAGCGCCCTGTGGGCGGTTATGCTGCCGCACTGATCGATGAAACCGGCTTGAAAGGTTTTCAGGTTGGCGGCGCGCAGGTCAGCACCAAGCATGCCGGCTTCGTGGTAAACGCGGGCAATGCCACCGCTGAGGATGTTCTGAGCCTGCTGAAGCAGGTGTCCGACAAGGTCTATGACCGTACCGGTATCCGCCTGGAGCCGGAAGTAAGAATCTGGTAAAGGAGGCTGCAAAATGGCAGTATCATTTTCCGCAAATGCCAAAACGGAAGTTTGCAAGGCATTTCCCCAAAAGAACTGCTGCGCTCTGGCTGAGTGCTTTGGTGTGCTGCTGTTTTGCAACAGCTTCGGCGCTGACGGCATCCGTATCATAACCGAAAGCAGAGAATTCGCGGAGATCCTTCCAAAGCTTTTCCGCAAGGCATTTTCTTTGAATTTTGATATTCTTCCGGAGCAGGATGCTGCCGGAAAACTGGTATTCCAGATCACCCAGCGGGAGAGCGTTGAGAGAATCATGGGGTCTTACGGCTTTGATCTAAAAGATACCCTTGCCCTGCATGTAAATATGCCCGTGGTGGAGGAAGAATGCTGCAAAACCGCGTTTTTGCGGGGGGCGTTTCTGGCTGGCGGCTCTGTCACTGACCCGGAAAAGGGCTATCACATGGAGCTGGCCACCACCCATGCCAGCGTGTCAAGAGAGACCTATACACTGATGCAGGAGACCATTGGCTTTGCGCCCAAGTCTGCCCGCAGAGGCGGCGGTCATATTTTGTACTTAAAGCAAAGCGATATGATCTCGGATTTCCTTACCTTTTTGGGTGCGCCGGTGGCGGCTATGGGCATCATGGAAGCCAGATTGGAAAAAGAGCTGAACAACAAGGTCAACCGCCGCTGCAACTGTGACGAAGCCAACACCTCCAAGGTGGTGGAGGCTGCGCAGGAGCAGCTTGCTGTGATCCGGATTTTGAAAGAGCAGGGGAAGCTGGCCCATTTACCCCAAAAGCTGCAGCAGGCAGCCAAGGCCAGAGAGGAAAACCCTTCCGCGTCCTTAACGGAACTGGCGGCCATGATGGAGCCGCCTATTACAAAACCCGCCATGAATCACCGGCTGAAAAAGCTGGTGGAGGCAGCAAAGGAGGTCTAGCATGAGCTTCGTGCATTTGCATGTCCATACAGAATACAGCTTGCTGGACGGTGCCTGCCGGATCGCCGGTATGATGGACCGGGTCAAGGAGCTGGGCCAGGAGGCCATCGCCATTACGGACCACGGTGTCATGTACGGCTGTATCGATTTTTATAAAGCCGCCAAGGCTGCCGGAATTAAGCCGATCATCGGCTGCGAAGTTTATGTGACCCGCCGTTCTATGAGCGACCGTGTCCACGGTATCGATAATGACCCTTACCATCTGGTGCTGCTTTGCGAGAACCGGAAAGGCTATGAAAATCTGTGCCTTTTGGTATCGGAAGCCTTTATGAACGGCTTTTACGGCAAACCC
Source organism: Faecousia sp. (assembly GCA_045606145.1). Classification (GTDB taxonomy): domain Bacteria; phylum Bacillota; class Clostridia; order Oscillospirales; family Oscillospiraceae; genus Faecousia. Next base: position 45,674 of record JAZURG010000200.1, on the reverse strand, counting down.
AGAGTGGATCTGGAGCTGCTTTCCAGGTACCATGAGGGCATTATTGCGCTTTCTGCCTGTCTGGCTGGTGGTGTGCAGCAGTATTTGCTGGAGGAAGATTATGCCCATGCCAAGGAGTATGCCTTGAAGCTTGCCGATATCTTCGGCGAGGGTAATTTCTATCTGGAGCTGCAGGACCATAATATTCCCGAGCAGCGGGCGGTAAATCAGGGCATTTTGCGTATGGCACGGGAAACCGGCCTGCCGTTGGTAGCCACCAACGATGCCCACTATCTGCGCAAAGAGGATGCCGCTATGCAGGATGTTCTGCTCTGCGTGCAGACCGGCAAGACCGTGGATGATACCAACCGCATGAAATTCCAGACCGACGAATTCTACCTCAAGAGCGAGGAAGAAATGCGGCAGTTGTTCCCCAACTGCGAGGAAGCCTTTACAAATACGGTGCGCATCGCCGACCGCTGCAATCTGGAATTCGTGTTCAACGAATATCATCTGCCTTCTTTTCCGGTGCCGGAGGGCTATACCAACGAAGAATACTTCCGCAAGCTCTGTATGGATGGCTTTGCGGAGCGCTATACCGATCCTCCCGAAAGCTATCGTCAGCGGTTGGAATATGAGATCGGTGTCATCAGCCGCATGGGCTATGTCAATTACTATCTGATCGTTTGGGACTTTATCCGCTATGCCAAGGAGCAGGGAATTCCGGTAGGCCCGGGCCGTGGCTCCGGTGCCGCCTCCATTGTGGCATACTGTATGCATATCACCGAAGTGGACCCCATGAAGTACGCGCTGATCTTTGAACGGTTCTTGAATCCGGAGCGTGTCAGCATGCCCGACTTCGATACGGACTTCTGTCAGGAGCGCCGTGGTGAGGTCATTGATTATGTGGTTCGCAAGTACGGTGCTGACCATGTGGCGCAGATCGCCACCTTCGGCACCATGGCTGCCCGTGGCGCCATCCGGGATGTGGGCCGCGCGCTGAACTTTACCTACGCGGAAACCGATGTGGTAGCCAAGCTTGTGCCTACCATGCCCCTGCACATCACCTTAAAAGACGCGCTGAAGGTATCTCCCAAGCTGAAAGAGATGTACGACGGCGATGAGCGTGTCAAGCTGCTGATCGATACCGCCATGGGTCTGGAAGGCATGCCCAGAAATACCTCCACCCACGCAGCCGGTGTGGTCATCACTGCCGATCCGGTGTGCAGCTATGTGCCGCTGTCCAGAAACGATGATACCATCGTCACCCAGTACACCATGACCACCATTGAGGAACTGGGTCTTCTGAAAATGGACTTTTTGGGTCTTCGCAACCTGACGGTTATTGAGGACGCGCAGCAGCAGATCCGCCGTATCAATCCGAATTTTGATATTGCCAAGATCCCCGATGATGATCCGGAAACCTTCGCCATGCTGGCAGAGGGCAAGACCCAGGGTGTGTTCCAATTGGAATCCGCCGGTATGACCGGTGTTTGCGTCAATATGAAGGCCGGTTCCATTGAAGACATTACGGCTATCGTTGCTTTGTACCGCCCCGGCCCCATGGACTCCATTCCCACCTTCATTGCCAACAAGCTGGATTCCCGGAAAGTCACCTATAAGACACCGCTGCTGGAGCCGATTCTGAAGGTCACCTACGGCTGTATCGTTTACCAGGAGCAGGTTATCGAAATATTCCGCTCTCTGGGCGGCTATACCATGGGCCAGGCGGATAATATTCGCCGTGCCATCTCCAAGAAAAAAATGAAGGTTATTGAAGCGGAGCGAAAGGTCTTCGTTTACGGTGACCCGGAGCAGGGGATTACCGGCTGCATCGGTCACGGTGTGCCGGAAGCAGTGGCACAGTCCATCTATGATGAGATCGTAGATTTTGCCAACTATGCCTTCAATAAGGCCCATGCGGTGTGCTATGCGGTGGTGTCCTACCAGACGGCCTATCTGAAATGCCATTACCCCAAGCAGTACATGGCAGCGCTGATGACCTCTGTGCTGGATTCGGCTGCAAAGGTATCCGGCTATATTGCCGAGTGTAAGGAGCTGGGGATCCCCGTTCTGCCTCCGGATATCAACCATTCCGAGGACAACTTTACCGTAGAGGGCAACGCCATCCGCTTTGGTCTCGGCGCTGTGAAAAATGTTGGACGCGGCTTGATTCGGGCCATGTCTGCCAAGCGCGCGGAGGACGGGCCTTTCCGCTCTCTGGAAGATTTTCTGCAGCGGATGGGCGAGGGCGAACTGAACAAGCGGGCTGTAGAAAACTTTATCAAATGCGGCGCTATGGATTGCTTTGGCTGCCACCGCAGCGAATTGCTTGCGGTGTATGATACCATGATGGACAGCGTTTCCAGTTCCCGTAAAAAGAATCTGGAAGGCCAGATGGGCCTGTTTGGTATGCTGGAAGATGATGCCGCGGCACAGATCCCCATTCCGAAGCTGCAGGAACTGAGCAAGGCAGACCGGATGATGATGGAAAAGGAAACCACCGGCATCTACCTGTCCGGTCACCCCATGGATGACTACCGTGGCCTGCTGCGCAACACCCATGTGGTCAGTATCGGTTCGCTGATGGAAGAGGACAACACCTTTGCTGATGAGCAGATCATCAGCGTGGCGGGCATCATTCAGGAAGTCAAGATGAAGACCACACGGAATAATTCCATGATGGCCTGTGTGACCGTGGAGGATGACACCGCCTCCATTAAAATGCTGGCTTTTTCCAATGTGCTTACCCAGTACGGCGGTTACCTGCGAGAAAACGCGCCTGTGGTTATTACGGGCCGCCTGTCCATGCGGGACGATAAGGAACCTCAGATCGTTATCAACCGTGCCCGGCCTATTTCGGATTTTGCAAAGGAAGTACCGGAAGAAAAGCCGGTTCCAAAGCAGCAAACACCCACGGGGACCCTCTATCTGCGTCTTCCTACGGAGGACGAAAGGCTGTTTCCCAAGATCCGGGCCATCCTCAATATGTTCCCCGGCGACAGTCAGGCAGTCGTGTATTTCGCTGACACAAAGCAGCGCAGAGGCACTCGCTGCGCGCTGGACAGCCGGATGCTGCAGGAACTGAGAAATGTTCTGGGCGAAGAGAATATTGTGCTGAAATAGCTTTTCTTTTCCTGATATTTATGATATAATTTACATTTGGAGGAGGTGCTGCCAAATGAAAAAACAACTGGTCCTTGTGCTTTTGGCAGTGTCCGTTCTTCTCAGTGCCTGCCAGATCCGTACGGTGGATGAAATGTACCGGGTTCCCAAGCGGCCTCAATCCTATAACGATCTGCAATCGGTTATGGATGAAGCCGTGGGCACCATGGAATACAGCGCTCCCCGGGCCGGTGAGAACCAACAGACGGTGCAAATGGCCGATCTGGATGGCGACGGCATCCGGGAATGCCTGCTCTATGCCAAGGGCGGGGGTGACAAGCCCCTGCAAATTCTGATCTTTGCCCAGCAGGAATCCGGCTATGTGCTGCTGGATACCGTCGGCTGCGCGGGCAGCTCCTTTGACTTGGTGGAATATGTGCAAATGGACGGCATTGGCGGTATGGAAATCGTAGTCGGCTGCAAGATCAGCCAGCAGGTTCCACGCTCCGTCAGTGTGTATACCCTGACGGATGGTACGATTCACCAGGTGCTGTCTGCCAACTATACAAAATTCCTTTCCTGCGATCTGGACAGTGACGGATTGATGGAATTGATGGTTCTGCGTCCGGGTGACCCCGCTTCGGATAACGGAATTGCGGAACTGTACGGAATTGAAAAGGGCGCTGTGGTCCGTTCCAATGAGATCAAGCTGTCCTGCCCGGCGGAAAAGCTGAAGCGTGTGATCACAGGCAGGCTTCACGGCGGAATGCCTGCGGTGTTTGCAGCCAGTGCTGTGGATGATAATGCCATTATCACGGATGTTTACACGCTGCTGGATGGGGAATTTACGAATATTTCCTCCGGTGAGCAGACCCTGCGTAACGGCCTTATGTACGCTGATGATATTGATGAAGACGGGGAAGTGGAGCTTCCCGCCCTGATCCCTATGAAACCGCAGCAACCGGCCAACGGTGACAAGCAGTATCTGATCCGCTGGTATGCCATTGGTCCGAACGGGTCTGAAGCGGACAAGCTGCATACCTATCACAATTATACGGGCGGCTGGTATCTGGAGTTGGATTCCCAGTGGTGCGAACGCATATCCGTCAAGCAGGATGGAAACGCTTATGGGTTCTATCTGTGGGACGGTAACGATCAGCAGATCCAGAAAATTTTTTCTATTTATGTGCTGACAGGCCAGGACAGGGAAGAACAGGCCGTTCAGGACAACCGCTTTGCGGTATATAAAAGTGAATCCGTGATCTACGCGGCACGTCTGGAGGTAGCCTCCGGCGCATTGCGGATCACACAGGATGATTTGATCAACAGCTTCCATTTGATCCAACAGGCTTGGAAAACGGGAGAAATGTAACAGATAGTAGAGGTAGAGATATGAAAAAGGTTTTAATTCTGGAGGACGAGGTCAATATCCGCAGCTTTGTGGTGATCAATCTGAAGCGTGCCGGCTACGATGCCATTGAGGCAGCCACCGGCCAGGAGGCGCTGGACCGGATCCAGGAAAATCCGGACATCGGTGTGGCCATTTTGGACATCATGCTGCCGGACATTGACGGTTTTGAAGTATGCCGCCGCATTCGGGCCACCAGCAAGCAGATGGGCATTATTATGCTTACTGCACGTACACAGGAGATGGACAAGGTCACCGGACTCATGACCGGCGCTGACGATTATGTGACGAAGCCTTTTTCTCCCGCGGAGCTGACAGCCAGAATCGATGCGCTGTTCCGCCGTATCGGCGGTGACAGCGCTGCCAGCAGTGAGCTTCTGTCCCAGGGTCCCTTTATTATGAATACCCGCAATCACACGCTGGAAAAGTCCGGCATGCGCATTCGCCTGACCCAGGTGGAGTATTCCATTATGAAGCTGTTCATGCAGAACCCCGGAAGAGCCTTGTCCCGTGAGGATATTCTGGCCGCAGTTTGGGGTAAGGACTATGAAGGCGAACTGAAGATCGTCGATGTAAATATCCGCCGTCTGCGTATCAAGGTAGAGGACGACACTTCCAATCCCACCTATATTACGACTGTCTGGGGCTTTGGATATAAGTGGGGCGCTTAAGTATGAAAAAAATCAGCGGACTGCGCAGACGGTGGCTTGTGAATACGGTTGGCATCGTCTGTGCGCTGGGCCTTGCCTGCGTGTTTACCGTTACCGCTGTGTTTGCGTCCTCCAATTATTCCAACATGCAGTCGGACTTGCGTTACCGCGCAAGAATGACGACTACCTATTTTGCGGAGCATCTGAACCAAAGCTACAATGAGTATTACCAGTCCTGTATCACTTACGCACAGACCTTTGAGGATCGGGACCATCTGGAATTGCAGTTTATCAATGCCCGGGGGCAGATCGTTGCTTCCTCCTACGGACGCTGGACGGGTCAGTCACCCACGACTTCGGAAATTCAAAAGGCCATTACCACCCGCAGTATTCAGCCCTTTGTGGGAAAAGACCCGGAAACAGGGGAGCGGATCATGGCGGTATCGAGCCCTATGATCTACAGCAACGGCGAAGTGATCGGTGTTCTGCGCTATGTGACATCCACCGGTGTGATGGACAGGCAGATCATCATGACAGCAGTTCTCGGTTTGATCGGATTGGCTGCTGTTGCTTTGATCGTGCTGTTAAGCAGCAACTACTATATCCGCTCCATTCTGAAACCGGTGGAAGAGATCACGGAGAAGGCAAAACGCATCGCCGGCGGCACCTACGGTATTCAGATCCAGAACCACTATAACGACGAAATCGGGGAACTGGCGAAGACCATCAATGAGCTGTCTTCCCAGGTCAACCGGAACGAGAAAATGCAGGCGGAGTTTATCTCTTCACTGTCTCACGAGCTGCGTACACCGCTGACGGTCATCACCGGCTGGAGCGAAACTCTGATCGGTGACGAAAACCTGGACCAGGATACCCGGCGGGGTATGAAGATCATTCTTCGGGAAGCCAAGCGCTTGACGGAGATGGTGGTGGATCTGCTGGACTTTACCCGGATACAGGACGGCCGTATGACGCTGAATGTGGAGCTTACGGATATCCGCAGTGAATTTGAGGATACCGTTTATATGTACGGCAGCCGTCTGGAACAGGATGGCATCCGGCTTGACTATCTGGAAAATGACGACGACATTCCGGAAATCACCTGCGACCCCAAGCGGCTGCGGCAGGTATTTCTGAACATATTGGACAATGCCGCGAAGCATGGCGGTGAAGGAAAGCGCATTGAAGCTTCCATGCGTTTTGAACACGGTCAGGTGATTGTCCGCATCCGGGACTTTGGCCCCGGCATTCCGGAGGATGAGATCCCTCTGGTAAAAAAGAAATTCTACAAAGGCAGCTCCAAAGCACGTGGCTCGGGTATTGGTCTGGCGGTTTGCGACGAGATCGTCCAGATGCATGGGGGCGAGTTGCTGCTGAGCAATGCGGATGGTGGCGGTACACTGGTAACAGTGGCGCTTCCGGCCGTGCAGTAAGAAAGGATCACTATGGCAAAAACAAATCAGCAGCCCTGCTGCGAAAAATTCAAGACCATGATCGGCGGTCAGGCTTTGATCGAAGGTATTATGATGCGAGGCCCGGAAAAGGACGCAACGGTTATCCGTACCGCTGAGGGCCTTTCCGTGGATATAAAACCCCGGGTGGTTCGCCCGAAGAATTCTGTTTTGACCTGGCCCTTGATCCGTGGTGTGGTCAACTTCTTTGACGCACAGGTTACCGGTGTTAAAGCATTGCTTCACTCCGCGGACCTGTCACCGGAGGAGACAGAAGAACCCTCCAAGCTGGACCTGTGGCTGGAAAAGAAGCTGGGCAATGAGAAATTCCAGAAGCTGATCGTTGGCATTGCGGTGGCTATGGGTCTGGGTATGTCCATCCTGCTGTTTTTCCTGCTGCCTATGCTGGTCAGCAGCTTCTTCGACAGATGGATCCGCAACACCTTTGTGCTGCACCTGCTGGAAGGTATTGTGCGTATGGCGATCTTTATGGTCTACCTGCTGCTGGTTTCCCGCATGCAGGAAATGAAGCGTGTCTTTTCCTACCATGGCGCGGAGCATAAGACCATCCGTTGCTATGAAGCCGGTCTGCCGCTGACAGTTGAAAATGTACGCATGCAAACCCGGATGCATCCCCGCTGCGGTACAAGCTTCCTGCTGGTGGTGATGATTCTTTCGATTCTGGTGTTTTCTGTTGCTTCTTCCGGCTTGCTTTCCATCGTTCCCGCTCTGGCCGCCATCAAGGGAAGCTTCCTTTACCGGCTGATCATGATTTTGTTTAAGCTGCTGCTTCTGCCTGTGGTGGTCGCTATCAGCTATGAGATCAACCGCTGGGTAGGCCGTCACGACAATGGCTTTACCCGGATTTTGACAGGCCCCGGTATGTGGATGCAGAATTTTACCACAAACGAGCCGGATGACAGCATGATCGAGGTGGGCATCGCCGCGTTGGAAGCTGTGCTTCCCGAGAAAGAGGGGTCTGACCTGTGGTAAAGCGGTTATCGGAACTGTATCTGGATGTTAGAAAAGCGGTCATGGCCTTTGAAGATGCCCAGACTGCCAGCTTAATGGCAAGAAATCTGCTGTGCCACTACACCGGTAAGACCCAGGAACAGCTTCTGGCAGACAGGGAAAACTACGTATCGGAAGACATTTGCTCTGCAGTCAATGATGCTGTGCAGCGGCTGATGGCCGGTGAGCCCCTTGCCTACATTCTGCAGGAATGGGATTTTTACGGCATGCGGCTGTATATCAATTCCAATGTGCTGATCCCCCGGGATGACACCTGCGCGGTTACCGCTTTGGCAATCAAGCACGCACTGTTTTTGAATCATGATCCCCGAATTCTGGACCTTTGCACCGGTTCCGGCTGCATCGGTCTGGCGGTTGCCCATCGGGTGAAGGATGCCCGCGTCACACTGGCAGATGTGAGCCAGGAGGCACTGTCCGTGGCAAAGCGCAATTCTGTGGGTCAAAAGCTGTCCGCCCGTGTGTCCTGCGTCCATGCCGACGCACTGGCTGAACCGGCGCCCTTTTTGGGTAAATTTGATATGATCATTTCCAATCCGCCTTATGTTACCGGCAGTGAAATGCTGGAACTGCCGGACAGTGTGGCTAAATTCGAGCCGCACCTGGCCTTGTACGGCGGTGACGACGGCTTGGACTTTTACCGCTCCATCGCATCCAGATACCGCAATGCCCTGAGACCTGACGGCTTCCTGTGCTTTGAATTTGGCGCGGGGCAGGGTGACGCGGTGTGTCAGATTCTGGAAACAAACGGGTATACCATTCTGGAACGAGCCAGAGATTATAATGACAGAGAACGGGCAGTGATTGCCCGCTACAGCAGGAAGGAAGATTGAAATGGCTACAAAGAAAACCACTTTTGAAGCACCCGCCCCCGCAACTGACCGCAAGAAGGCTCTGCAGACCGCCCTTGCGCAGATCGAAAAGAGCTACGGTAAGGGTACCGTTATGCGTCTGGGTGACCGTCCCGACATGAATGTGGAAGCAGTTCCCACCGGTTCTCTGGCGCTGGATGCCGCACTGGGCATCGGCGGTGTTCCCAAGGGCCGTATCATTGAGATCTACGGGCCGGAATCCTCCGGTAAGACCACTCTGGCGCTGCACATTCTGGCAGAGTGCCAGAAGCAGGGCGGCGAGGTAGCCTTCGTGGATGCCGAGCACGCACTGGATCCTGTCTATGCTGCCGCGCTGGGTGTGGACACCGATAACATGCTGGTTTCCCAGCCCGATACCGGTGAGCAGGCTTTGGAGATTACCGATGCACTGGTTCGCAGCGGCGCTGTGGACGCTGTGGTCGTGGACTCCGTTGCCGCACTGACACCCCGTGCCGAAATCGAAGGCGAAATGGGCGATACCTTTGTGGGTCTGCAGGCTAGACTCATGTCTCAGGCACTGCGCAAGCTGGCAGGTACCATTTCCAAGACCAACTGCGTGGTCATCTTTATCAACCAGCTTCGTATGAAGATCGGTGTTATGTACGGCAATCCCGAAACCACCACCGGCGGCAACGCGTTGAAGTTCTATTCTTCCGTCCGTTTGGATGTGCGCCGTGTAGAGTCCATCAAGGAAGGCGGCAATGTGATTGGTAACAAGACCCGTGTCAAGGTCGTCAAGAACAAGGTGGCGCCTCCTTTCCGTGAAGCCATTTTTGATATCATGTACGGACAGGGTATCAGCAAGTGGGGCGAACTGGTGGATCTGGCTGTGCAGATGGATGTTGTCCAGAAGAGCGGCAGTTGGTTCAGCATGGGCGACGAGCGCATTGGCCAGGGCAAGGACAGCGTCAAGACCTTCCTGATGGCAAATCCCGACATTGCCGAGCAGGTGGAAGCAAAGGTTCGTGAGAATCTTATGAAGCAGGCTTCTGCTGCCCCAAAGGCACCTGCCAAGGCTGCTGACCGTGGCGTAGCCATCAGCGCAGACGATTTTGACGATGAGGATTGATGCGATATCTCCCAACGCGGATCGTGCGGGGCGGTATCTAGTGACCTTTTCCGATGGCGGCACCATGCGCCTTTACCGGCAAACGCTGGAGGATTTTGGTATCTATACCGGTCTTGAAATGACCGAGGAAGAAGTTTCCCGTCTGCGCAGCGCCGCCGGGCAGATGTCAGCAAAGATGCGGGCTGTCCGGATTGTTGCGGCCTCCAATGTATCGAAATCCGATCTGGAGCAACGGCTGATCCGCAAAGGAGAGTCCCCAACGCAGGCCAGAGAAGCGGTGCTGTGGATGGAAGATCTGAATCTGGTGGATGACCGGGCCACTGCGCAGCAGATTGTTCAGCGGTGTATTCGCCAGGGCTATGGCAAAGCCAGAGCCAAGCAAGCGCTATATGAAAAGCAGATCCCCAGAGAATACTGGGAAGAGGTTCTGGAGGATTATCCGGACCAAACGGATAAAATTATGGACTTTCTCCGTTCCCGCCTGGGCAGCAGCTGGGAGGAACGAGATCTGAAGCGGACCATCGATGCGCTGCTTCGCCGTGGGCACAGCTATCCGTCCATCCGCAGCGCGCTGCGTCAGATGGAAATGAATGATTTCGATATGGATGATGTTTAGTGGAGGATTCCTATGTATAATGCAATTTCTCAATGGATCGACAGCCTTCCTCTGGAGTCTGTTTCTGAGGAAGTGGTGGCATTTTGCTTTATCTTGTATGACAATTATGACAATCTGAACTGGTCTATGGACTTGGTTGGTGCCAGCCGTTTTGATTTGGATGATCAGGATTGGCCTTGCGATGAAGCAGCTGTTTTTGGCTTAGGGGATGAAAGGTTCTGTTGGGAGAGAGAGGCGGAATGGGATGTGGTTCTGGATGAAGTGGCAGAAGCTTTGAAACTGTATTTGTCAAAAGGAAAATATGCACATGTTCTCAACGGAAAAAGAGGCGTCGCCGCCGGATTCGACGATGGTGATCTCGTGATTCTTAAGTCAGAATAACGCGTTTGGAGATTGTTTATGGCAAATATCGGTTTTATTTCTCTTGGCTGTGCCAAGAACCAGGTGGATTGCGAGCGGATGATGTACCGCTTACAGGAAGCCGGACATACCATCTGCGCGGATGTGGCAGGCTGCGACGCGGTGGTGATCAACACCTGCGGCTTTATTGATTCTGCCAAGGCTGAGGCCATTGACAATATCATCCGGATGGGTCAACTGAAGCAGGATGGTTATATCGGTAAGATTTTAGTTACCGGATGCCTGTCCCAGCGGTATCAGGATGAAATTTTGACCGAAATGCCCGAGGTTGACGGTATTTTGGGTACCGGCAGCTATACGAAGATCGTCGAAGCGGTAGAGGAAATTCTGAATGAAAACACCGTGTCCGATTTTGACTCCATTGATCTTCCGGAAGAGGAAACGGGCCGGGTGGTGACCACACCGGAGCATTATGCTTACATCAAGATCGCGGAAGGCTGCGATAACCGCTGCTCCTACTGCATTATCCCTTATCTGCGTGGCAAGTTCCGCAGCCGCCAGTTGGATGATGTGCTGTATGAGGCCAGAATGCTGGCAGACAGTGGTGTGAAAGAGCTGATCGTGGTGGCCCAGGATACCAGCCGTTACGGCACCGATTTGCCCGGTCACAAGCGGATGCTGCCCGAACTGCTTCACGAGCTTTGCAAGATCGAAAAGCTCCATTGGATCCGGGTACACTATCTGTACCCCGATGAAATCGATGACGAACTGATCGATACCATTGCAAGCGAACCCAAAATCGTGAAATATCTGGATATTCCCATCCAGCACTGCAATGACAAGGTACTGAAGCTGATGAACCGCCGTGGCGATTATGACTATTTGCGCGGCCTGTTTAAAAAGCTGAAGGAGCGGATTCCCGGTGTTGTGATCCGCACCAGTGTTATTACCGGCCTGCCCGGTGAGGGTGAGGAAGAATTTCAGCAGTTGTGCGAATTTCTGAAGGAGCAGCGCCTTGTACGTACCGGCGCTTTTGTGTTCTCTCCCGAGGAGGGTACCCCCGCTGCCGATATGGAGCGTGTGGATACGGATATTGCTGCTGACCGGGCGGAAATGATCCAATCCATTCAGGCACAGATCATGGATGATTACAGTGCGTCCTTGATTGGTCAAACGATGGAAGTTCTGGTAGATGGCTTTGACGAAGAATTTGAGCAGTTCTATGGCAGAACCTACGCCGATTCTCCCGAAATTGACAGCCGGGTTTGGATCGCGTCAGAAGAAGCGCTGGCGGAGGGTCAGTTTATCAATGTCTGCATTGACGGCTTGATCGACGGCGACCTTTCCGGCTATGTTGTGGAGGATTCAATATGACAACTGCGAGTAAGATCACACTGATTCGGGTGGCCTTTATTCCTCTTTATATGTTTTTCATGCATATGAGTGAAGGCTATGCCAATGTATGGATGTGGCTGGCATTGGCCGTATTTATCCTTGCCAGCGTTACCGATTATATTGACGGTTATATTGCAAGAAAATATCAGCAGGTCAGTGACTTTGGAAAGTTTTTGGATCCACTGGCGGACAAACTTCTGGTGCTTTCCGCTATGGCGATGCTCTGTCAGTGGGACCGGTTGGCCGCCTGGGCGCTGATGGTGGTTCTAAGCCGTGAATTCGCGGTAACAGGACTTCGGTTGGTAGCGGTAGGTAAGGGAAAGGTCATTGCCGCCGGCTGGAGCGGCAAGGTCAAAACAGCAAGCACCATGATCGGTCTGTGCGTTTTGATGGCATTTCCCACCTTCCCGTGGCTGGATAAGGCCGTGATGCTGGTGATCGTGGTCACCACCGTCTATTCCGGCATCGAGTACTTTGTGCAGAACTGGAAATGTCTTTGGGATTAAAAATCTGGTGTACCTTTCGTGTTGGATACGAAAGGAGATTTTTAAAAAATACGGTATATCTTTACAAAGGTATGCCGTATTTTTGATTGGCTGTAAAACGAAAGAAAATCCCGTGTAAATTGACACGTATTTTTTCCTGCTGTAATATATAAGTTATAAGACATTTGAAGGAAGTGTGTTTATGCTTTATAAAGGAAATAAAACGAAGAATATTTCTTTCCCTCTCGGAGGAATTGGCACGGGATGTATCGGTCTCGCGGGAAACGGAGCGTTGAATGATTGGGAGATTTTTAACCGCCCAAACAAAAATTCTCGCAACGGATACTCGCATTTTGCGGTTAGAGCAACTTACGCGGGTAAAAGCATCACTAAAGTTTTGCATGGTGATACGAGCGAGAATTTTTCAGGTCAGGGCCGCGACGGATTTGGTTATGGTCCAAAAGATTATTCTTTAGCTGGCTTTCCCCATTTTAGAGACGTTACCTTTGAAGGAAACTTTCCCGTTGCAAAGCTGGCTTTCACAGATAGTGATTTTCCCGCAAGAATCAGCCTTTGTGCTTTTAATCCTTTTATTCCTCACGATGAATTTAATTCAAGCCTTCCGGCTGCTTTTTTTGAATGGGAAATAGAGAACTTAGTAAACGAGAAGATAGATATAGCCATTGCTTGTACAGTACGCAATCCTGCGCAATCTTCAAAGAACAAAAAGATCGTAACGGATCAGGAAAGCGGATTGTTTCTAGGGAGCAGCAATATCGATGAAAATGATATCGGATATTCCGATCTATGTATCTTAACAGATCACCCAGATGTGGTCGTTCAGGAATACTGGCACAGAGCGAGACGGCAAGATAGCTGCATGACCTATTGGAAAAATCTCAGCAGTCTTGAGCGTATGCCCGAAAGAAGCTATCCAGACCCATCGAAGAATGACCACGGAACGGTTGCGTCCTACATTGCGCTTGCGCCTAAGGAAACAAAGAAGATTCGATTTGTAATTGCCTGGAACGTTCCGAATGCTTATAATTACTGGGATTCCAATCATGAAGGAACCTGGCGCAATTACTACGCTACACAATTCAAGGACTCCTTTGCAACCGCATCGTATGCCCTTGAAAACTTCTCATCTCTTTATAAAGAGACTTTGCAATTTTCGGACGTTCTGCAAGGCTGCACACTTCCGGATCCGGTCAAAGAAGCAATTTCGGCAAATCTGTCTGTTATCAAAACGCCAACAGCCCTTAGAATTGAAGACGGCTCGTTCTGGGGATGGGAAGGATGCGGTGAAATTGCCGGCTCCTGCCACGGAACTTGTCAGCATGTCTGGAATTATGCCTATGTGCTGCCGTATCTATTTCCTAAATTGGAACGTTCCATCCGGGAAATGACGATGAAATACGCGCTTCTCGAAAGTGGCGCAACCGAATTTCGTATTAATCTGCCGCCCAAACAGATCACCAAGGTTTGGCGGTCCTGTGTTGACGGGCAAATGGGAGAAGTCATCAAATGCTACCGGGAGTGGAAATTCTCCGGTGACGATCAATGGCTTGCGGAGCATGCGGAAAGCATATTTAAGATGCTCGAATATGCATGGTCAAAGGAAAATCCCGATCAATGGGATGCGGATATGGACGGTGTTCTGGAGGGTCGTCAGCATCACACGCTGGATGTGGAGATTTTGGGGCCCAGCTCATGGCTTGAGGGGCTTTATCTGCTGGCACTTGATTGCGGAGCAAAAATGGCGGCTTATCTCGGTGACGAAAAGCGTGCGAAGCTTTACGCAAAGCTGTATGAAAACGGCAAGAAATGGATGAATGATAATCTGTTCAACGGAAAGTATTTTTGCCAGCAAATTGACCTTTCCGATAAGACGCTGGCTGCCCGCTTTAACGCAGAAGCTACCTATTGGGATGATGATGCCAAGGAAATCAAATACCAAATAGGTGATGGCTGCATCATCGACCAAATGCTTGCGGATTGGCACGCAACGCTTCTCGGTCTGGACTGTGTTTTTGATCCCGAAAAAAAGAAGACCGCGCTTGAAAACCTCTATAGGAATAATTTTAAGTCCTCTATGCGGGATGAATTAAATGTTTGGCGCATCTTCTGTTTGAATGATGAAGCTGGTACGGTGATGTGCGCTTACCCTGACGGGGTACAAATGCCTGCGGTTCCGATTCACTACTGGCAGGAAATAATGACGGGATTTGAATATGCCCTTGCGGGACTGATGATCGCGGAGGGATATGTGACGGAGGGAGAGCGCATTGTCAAGTCCGTTCGTGACCGTTACGATGGAGAGAAACGCAATCCGTGGAATGAGATCGAGTGTGGCAGCAATTACGCCCGCTCCATGGCCTCGTATGCGTTGATGGCGATATATAGCGGATTCACTTTTGATATGACAAAAAAACATATTGGATTTGCACCGCTCTCCCGCAACGGAAAATATCTGTTCAGCGTTTGTGAAAGCTGGGGAAGTGTAGAGTTTCATGATGGGTGCTGCTGCGTTAGTATCTTGGGTGAACCGCTTGTGTTGAATTCGATTTCAGTTCCAGATTGTGAAAGAATCACAAGCGTAACAGTTGATGGTGTGAGCTTGGATTTTGAAACCGTGGATGGAAAGCTGGTATTTGGCAACATCGAAATCCATAGGGAGATGCGGTTGTCATGAGACGGTTTTCAAAAATAACCACCACACAGCTTGCCAGGATATGCGGTGTTTCCCAAGGAACGGTAGACCGTGCCCTCCATAACAGGCGTGGTATCAATTCTCAGACCCGGGACCGTATTCTGGAAATTGCGAGAGAATATGATTACTGCCCGAACATCCGAGGTGGTGGACAAACCAACTCAATGCTGATAGGTGTTGTGCTTTTTGACCTGTACAACGAGTATTTCTCTAAGCTTGCCATGAGTATTGTCAACGCCGCACGTAAATTTGGATATTCCATTATCTTTCAGTTTTCAGAAAAAGATCATAGAAATGAAAAAGCCGCGTTGGAATATTTCGATTATATCGGTGTCGACGGTATTATCTTGTTTTCTGTGGGGAGCGACAGCGAAGAGTACAAAAATTATCTTCGCTTATTGAAAAAACCCGTGATAATGATTGGAAACAGAATGTTTGATCTTCCTTTCGTAGGGATAGACGATACGCAAGCAATGTATGAGTTAACAATGCGAATGGCTGAGGAAATCCCATCCGGCGACATTCTCTATTATGCACCTATTTTAAAAAAGGAGCTTCATGCATCAAATTCGCAACGTCTTAGACTAAAAGGATTTGTGCAGGCTATGGATTCGCTGGAGAGAGACTATCGGGTTGTAACGGACAACGAGGAACTTTCATCTTTTGGTGGAATCGTTTGTTCCACCGATCACTATGTTCTTAAGGCGCTGAAGTATTTACACTATCCAACGGAAGTCAAAATTGGAGGTTTTGATAATATTTCTGCGCTGAAGGATCTTTCTACACGGGTTTTGAGTGTTGAATATTCCACCGATGATATGGCGGAAGAATGTATGAATTATATATTAGGAAAACGTTATTCATCAAAAATGAATCATAGGCTGGTGTATAACATGGATTAATGTTTTTGCATTCGTGACTTCAAATGCGACATATCTGTTATGCCGATACTACGGAGTAAGGAGCAACCATGAACGAAAAGGAAATTGGAGAGATCCGGCGCAGAGTCCGCCGGGATCGCAGCAATATGACGGCCATCTACGGCTGCTTTGTCAATGACCAGAAGGAGATTATCACCGAATACCGGCAATCCACCGCCATGATGTCCGAGAATGAAGCGGAGCGGTATTTTGGCCTGATGAAACGCGCCCTGTCCGGCACTGTGGGTAAAAATCTGATCGATATTACCTTCCGTACCGCACAGGTGGCGGGCAGTCCGGAGCATCAGTTTTTGATGGATCTTCGTCAAAGCGCATTGAAGGATGAAGCGCTTCGTATGCAGTTCTATAAGAAGATCATCGAATCTCTGAATATGGATGAAAGCTATCTGATTCTCGTTGGCTGTGACAGCTACGATGTGTCATTTAAGAGCAAGGACGATGTGACACAGGCGGACAATTCCGGTGAGGTCTATACATATTTGCTTTGTGCGGTCTGTCCCGTGAAGCAGACCAAGCCGAACCTGCACTATGTGGCGGAAAATAAGGAATTCCATGACGGCGGCATTACCCAAGTGGCGCAGGCTCCTGCCCTTGGATTCCTGTTCCCGGCCTTTGACGACCGGGCTACCAATATCTATAACGCGCTGTTCTACACCCGTGACAGTGCCCGTGGCTATGATACGCTCATCGATACGCTGTTCAATGTCCGGGCGCCCAAGCCTGCGGCAGAGCAGAAGAAGAGCTTTGAAGCACTCCTGTCGGCAAGCCTGAAAGAAGAGTGCAGCCTGGAAGTGGTGCAGAATGTCCATGACCAGCTTCGCCAGAGCATCGAAATGCATAAAGAAGCCAAGGTGGCAGAACCCTTACTGGTCTCCAAGGAGCAGGTGAAATCCGCTTTGGAAGAATGTGGTGTTTCCGAAGAACACATTGCCAAATTCAGCATTGACTACGATGAGACCTTTGGCTTTGAAGCAGAGCTTCATCCCAAGAACATCATCGACAACAAGAAATTCGAGATCAACACCCCGGATGTTTCCATTAAGGTATCTCCCGAGCGCAGCGATCTCATTGAAACCCGGGTTATCGGCGGTGTCAAGTATATCATGATCTGCGCCGATGAAAATGTGGAAGTCAACGGTGTCAGCATCCATATCAAAGACCGGGAACTGGCCGAGGTCTAAGAAATAAAAGAAGCTGTAAATTAACGAATATTGATTCTGTTTTCAATCATAAAGCAGACTTACGGCGGGAGTAAACCCCCGCCCTACGGTATCTCAGGTGAGATGTTGGTAGGGCGCTGGCTGTCTCCCGCCGGTTATTGTGAATATTTTTATACAGCTTCTTGTTACATTGTAATTACTTCTTGGACAGGTTGACCATATCAACGATGATATCTACGCAGGCATCAACGCCGATTGTGCCGCTGTTCAGGCAAATATCATAGTTTTGCGCAGTACCCCAGACGCGGCCGGTATAGTGCTGATAATTGATGTGGCGGCGGCGGTCTTTCTCGTTCAGACGGGCTTCGGGACTTTTCTCGGATTCGCCGTAGAGCCGCACAATACGGTCAGCGCGGAAAGCCTTGTCGGCATGGATGTAGGTATGCAGCACATCATCACGGTCTTTAAGTATGTAGTCGGCATTACGGCCAACGATGACGCAGGGACCCTTGTCTGCCAGCTGCAGAATCACGCTGCACTGGATATTCCAAAGGAAGTCAGCGGTGGACATACCGTTCATGACACCGGGAACGCCCTGCGGAGCAAAGGCATAGGCAAACAGACTCTTGCCGGGGGCATGCTCGCCGTGTTCTTCAACGAACTTAGGGGCAAAACCGGACTCCAAAGCAACTTGATCCACAAGCTCTTTATCGTAGAAGGGGATACCTAAACGTTCTGCTACCTTGTGACCGATGGTGCGGCCACCGCTGCCAAATTCACGGCTGATGGTAATGATCTTCTTTTCCATAGAATGACCTCCTTCTGAATTTTCTAAAATAATTATAACAAAGGGATATTGCGTTGTCAAATAAAACCTATGCAAAGGCTCTTTGCGTGACAAATTTGTGCTATGGTGCTATACTGACGGCGAGGTGATGACAATGCGTGACATCGGAAAGAACATCAAAGAGCTTCGGCAACTGAAAAACATGACTCAGGATGAGCTGGCGGAAAAGCTGTTCGTGACCCGCCAGACGGTTTCCAACTATGAAACAGGGAAGAGTAGACCGGATATTGAAATGCTGACCCGGATTGCTGAAACACTGGAAACAGACCCCAATACAGTGCTGTATGGAATTCCCCAAAAAGTAAGCAGAGAGCGTATGATCTTGAAGCTCTGTATCTCAGTTGCGGTGTTTGTGGCTGCTTGGATTGCTTTTTGCCATGTAGCAGACTTGGCAAATGAAATCGCTGCTACTACATATGATATGGGTTTATCTATAGTCTGCAGAATTCTTGGAGGACCTGCGGTTGCATTCCTGTTTGGCTGGACAGCTATGCAGACGCTGGGCGTATTTGCGAAGCTTTCACCCCTGCATGATCCCTGGGGCAAGCGGCTGCGATGGATCACGTTTGGTACATTGGTTGCTTATCTGCTGTTGATTGTACCGATAGTCTTCGGATTTATTATGAAATTCAATTTTGGAGATATTGTTCCAGATGCCCTTTGGCGGGTGTGGTTCTATGCATCCAATTGGGTAGCAGGCTATGTCTATGGCATGCACATAAGGCCCAATATCATTCTGTTCGGGATTCTTGGCTGCGCCCTGTGGCTGGGTATCCCCCAAAAGACAAAGGAATAACGAAGAAAGGGCTGTCATCCTGAGCGAGCGTAGCGACTCGAAGGATCTTGGCACTATTTTCCTGCTTAGCAGTGATTTGGTGCGTAGATTCCTCAATTTCGCTTCGCTTCACTCGGAATGACAGCCTTGTTATGTCGCTTTCTTTGTGCAAAATGTCTTTTGTGAGACAGTTCTTTCTTTATATATTTATTTACGAATGACCCAAAGGTTTCGGATCTGGCCTGCGATATCTTCGTACTTCCAAAGCTTTTGGGAATTGGCAACGCTGTTTGGGTCGTTGATCCTGATCAAACCATTTTCATAACCGACCATGACGATGTAGTGACCGGAGGTGGTGAAATCTCCCGGCCCCATGGCGCAAATGATAGGATTATCTACTTCCAGATTTTTAACGATGCGGCTTTTCACAAGGGGAATTTCCGTCACATCGAAGCCCAGCTTCACGCCGCCCTCACTGATCAGCGTCCAGGAAGAGCCGTTGCCGGGGGAATAGTAGCCGTTTTCGGCAGCGAATTCGATCATTTTATCCGGCGCGAAGGCATCGTCCCCGGTCAAATACCATGCCGCCATGGACAGACACACAGGGCCGCAGGCGGTAAGTCCCGCCACATCGCTGCCATATTCCAGATATCCCCACTGCTGGTCCCACTGTAAAAACAGGGGAACACCGTCAACGCCTTTGTAGTCAGAAAGATCAACATCTATTTTTTGATTCTTTTTCAAGGGATATTCCAACACAAAGGTTTCTGTCTCCGGATTTCGTTCCAGAAGAGCTACCAAACTCTCGGGGTAACTGCGGAAGGGAATGCTGTTTTCATCCGCGTAAGCCTTGATGATCCGTTGGGTAGGGGAAAGGGACGCTTCATCAATGCTGATACGCTGATAGAGGAAATACCCGGTGCATGCTACCAGCAACAGCGCCAGTACAGCGGCCAGCGCTTTGATAACAGGATGTAATTTACTCCGTGTGTCCATAAGTGATCACTCCTTGCTGAATGCAGACATTATAGCACAGAATCCTGATAAAAGTCTTTATGATTTCTTTAAATTTTCAACTGCTGCAAAAAAATCCTATTTGCAAAATAATGCAAATATTGTATAATAAACGAAACAATGGGCGAAGAGGTATGTTTATGCTGATTTCAAAAGAAAAGTCAGATGCGTACATTGCGATTCTGAAAGAGGAATTGCTGGTGGCCATGGGATGTACAGAACCCATTGCCATTGCTTATGCCGCGTCGATCCTGCGCAGTGTTCTAGGCGCAGACCCTGAAAGAATCACAGCAAGGCTCAGCGGTAATATTATCAAGAATGTAAAGAGTGTCATTGTACCTGCCACCGGCGGCCTTCACGGTATTGAAGCGGCCATTGCGGCGGGTATCGTGGCAGCTTGCCCCGAACGGCAGTTGGAGGTGCTTTCGGTTCTTTCCAAGGATGATCAGAAGCGAATTGCACAGCTGCTGAATCTTTGCAAGATTACCGTGGCGGAAATGGAATCTCCCCACACCTTTGATCTGGAGCTGACGGCCTGGGCGGGAGAGGAGATCGCCAGTGTCCGGATCTCCGGGAATCATACCAATGTGGTTTCCGTCAAAAAGAACGATACGGATGTGACCCCGAATTTCCGTTGCGGTGCGCAGACAGAACAGACCAACCAGACGGATCGTTCTGTATTGAATGTGCAGGATATTCTGATCTTTGCGCAGCAGACACCTCTCGATGAGATCCGCCCTCTGTTGGAACGTCAGATGGAAATGAATATGGCTATCGCGGAAGAAGGATTGAAGGGCGGCTACGGCGCCTGCATCGGAAAAGTCCTTTACCGCAGCGGTGAAGCGAGCCTGCGTGACCAAGCCAGAGCCTATGCGGCAGCCGGCTCCGATGCCCGTATGAGCGGCTGTGAAATGCCTGTGGGAATCCTGTCCGGCAGCGGCAACCAGGGTATTACCGCTTCAGTCCCTGTGGTTGTTTATGCAAAAGCATTGGGAAAAACCCATGAGGAAACCCTCCGGGCACTGCTTGTATCAGATCTGATCACCATTCACCAGAAAACAGGCATCGGCTGTCTGTCCGCCTACTGCGGAGCCATCAGCGCCGGCTGCGGCTGTGGTGCCGGTATCTGCTATCTTCTGGGCGGCGATTACCGTGCCATTGCGCATACATTGGTTAACGCGGTTGCGATCCTGTCCGGCACTATCTGCGATGGCGCCAAGCCTTCCTGCGCTGCCAAGATCGCTATGGCTGTGGAAGCCGGTATTATGGGCTATGAAATGACCAAAGCCGGTTACCAGTTCTACAGTGGTGACGGTATCGTTACCAAGGGTGTGGAAAACACTATCCGCAATGTTGGTAAGCTGGCCCGAGACGGCATGTCGGAGACAGATAAGGAGATCATCCGCATCATGCTGCAAAAACCCAATTGTTAATAAATCATTTACATAGAAAGGAAACTGAGAATTATGGTAGATCTGCGTGCAAAACCTTATCATCTGACACAAGAGGATATCGCTTGGGTAGAGAACACCATCGCGTCCATGACAGATGAAGAAAAGGTGGGACAGCTGTTTTTCCAGCTGACCGCTTCTCAGGAGGAGCCTTATTTAAAGGAGCTGATGGAGAAATATCATCTTGGCGGCTGCCGCTACAATGCGATGCCCGGCGCAAAGGTTCTGGAGCAGAATACCATTCTGCAGAAGCATGCCAAGATTCCCGTCTTTATTGCCTGCAACCCGGAACAGGGCGGCAACGGTGTATGTCCCGATGGTACTTTTGTTGCAAATCAGATCAAGATAGGAGCAACCGGAAAGACGGAGTATGCACAGGCCATGGGCCGTGTCTGCGGCGCCCAGACCTATGCCACCGGCTGTAATATGACCTTTGCTCCCGTTGTGGATATTACCTATAACTGGGAGTGCGAAGAGGTTCTGGCCCGTGCGTATGGCCATGACCCCAAGCTGGTTGCAGCCATGGGCAAGGCCTATATGGACGGTGTTCATGAAACGGAGGGTGTTGCTTCCTGCGCAAAGCATTTCCCCGGCAACGGGCAGGACTACCGGGATGCCCACGTGTCCAACAATGTCAACCACTTTGGTGAAGCCGATTGGATGGCTTCCTACGGTCACGTCTATCAGACCTTGATCGACGGTGGCCTGGATGCGATCATGGGCGGTCATATTATGATGCCCACCTATATGCGGGAGCTGAATCCCGATATCACCATCGAGGAAGTGATGCCCGCAACGCTGTGCCCCGAGATCATGACCGATCTGCTGCGCAACAAGCTGGGCTTTAACGGTATGGTGGTTACCGATGCTTCTCACATGGTTGGTATGACCAACAGGATGAAGCGCAAGGATATGCTGCCCCTGTCCATCAACGCAGGCTGTGATATGTTCCTGTTCTTCAACGATCCCGAAGAAGACTATAATACCATGTTGGATGCGTATAAGTCCGGCATTATCAGCCAGGAACGCATGACCGAAGCCTTGACCCGCATTCTTGGTCTGAAGGCGAAAATGGGTCTGAATAAGAAGGCTAAGGAAGAGATTTGCCCCAGTAAGGAAACCATGGAATCCATCCTGTACAACCCCGAATACAAAGAGGTTGCCCCTGCCATCAGCAAGGATTGCCTGACGTTGGTTAAGTATAAGGATGGGGGTGTGCTGCCGTTGTCTCCCGAAAAGACCAAGCGTGTTATGATCGTCCAGGTCAAGGGCGCAGATGGCCCCATGGCCGCTTTGGCTGCTATGGCAATGGGACAGGGTGGTGCCAAGAAGACTCCCGCCGAAAAGCTTCGTGACCGCCTGATTGAAAAGGGCTTTGACGCAACCATCTATGTCAGCCCTTTGGACAAGATCCTGGCAGACGTAAAGGCTGGTAAACCCTTCAACCTCAATATCTATTTCGCCGGCAAGAACGCGATCAGTGATTTTACTTCCCAGCAGGATCTGGTCATCACCTTGTTCAATGTTGCCAACGGCCATCCCGTATTCGGCATGAGCAAGGGCGGCGGAGAGATCCCCTGGTATGTCCATGAGCTGCCCGTTGTCGGTATTTCCGTGAATAAACCCACCATGCTGGCTGACTGCCCCATGCTGCGCACTTATATCAATGCCTATGACTCCAACGACGATACGATGGATGCACTGGTAGATGCACTGCTGGAAGGCCCCGATGCGTTTAAGGGTACCGACCCCATTGACAGCTACTGCGGCATGAGGGACACCCATATGTAATTTCGGAGGAACACTATGTCCGTATTCGATTCTTTTGAAAGAAAGCATGACTATCTTGTTTGCGTAGATTCCGATGGCTGCGCCATGGATACCATGAACTGCAAGCATTTTCATTGCTTTGGCCCCTGTATGGTTACGGAATGGGCCTTGGAACAGTGGGAGGATGCAATTCTTCACCGCTGGAATGAGATCAATCTGTTCCAGATGACCCGCGGTATTAACCGTTTCAAAGGCCTTGCTATGGCACTGTCTGAGATCGACGCGCAGTACACGCCCATTGTGGGCCTTGAAGCACTGAAGCACTGGGTGGATACCGCCCACGCGCTTTCCAATGACGGCTTAGTAAAGGCGATTGACACCACAGATGACGAAGACGCCAAGCTGATTTTGCAGAAAGCGCTGCAGTGGAGCCTGGCTGTCAATGAATCTATTACCCGTCTGCCCGAAGAGCTGAAGCAGCCCTTTGCCGGTGCCGCTGAGGGCTTGGCCGCTGCCGCAAAAATTGCCGATGTGGCGGTGGTATCCAGCGCCAACCGTGATGCGGTGGAGGAGGAATGGGAGAAGTACGGCCTTTTGGCGCATACGGATATTCTCCTTGCCCAGGATTGTGGCAGTAAGGCCCATTGTATTGCTGAAATGCTGAAATTTGGATATGAGAAAAACCATGTTCTGATGGTAGGCGATGCCCCCGGTGATTGCGATGCCGCAGAAAAGAATGGTGTTTGGTTTTATCCCATTCTGGTCAACTGGGAAGAAGAAAGCTGGACAGAATTTGTTGAGAAGGCTTTGCCTATGTTTGCAAATGATGGCTATGACACCTGCCAGGCAGAAAAGAAGCAGGTATTCGTAGAAAATCTGGGCGGCTGATCTGTCAATAAACGGAACATCCGCAAAACAACAGTTTTGCGGATGTTTTTCATAGGAGAGTAAATTATGAAAATGATTCATATGCAGCACCCGGAATATCCGGATGCCACACTGGAAGGCTACATTTTGGACGGAAATATCCCTCTGGGACAGGCGTTCGCACGTCCTGCTGTGGTGGTTCTGCCCGGTGGCGGATATGTTTATTGCTCCGACGCGGAAGCGGAACCTGTTGCGCTCAGCTATACTGCCAGCGGTTTCCACGCGTTTATTTTGCGCTACAGCGTGGGCAGAATGGCCGCGGGGTTTGCACCGCTGAAACAGGTGGATTGGGTTATTGGGATGCTTCGGGAAAATGCCGAAGACTGGCATATTGATCCCAATAAAATTGTGGTTTGCGGTTTCTCCGCAGGCGGTCATCTGGCCCTGGCTTCGGGTGTTCTGGGAGAGAATAAACCCAACGGTATGATCCTGGGCTATCCGGTGGCATCCGCACCCTGCTGGCCCGGTATGGATTTTATGCTGAAGCTGTTGACCGGTAAGGAAACCGTTACTCCAGCCGACGCGGAACCCTTTGACCTGATCCCCAAAATCACCAAGGACGCGCCTCCTGTGTTTTTAATGGCCACTGCGGAGGATGCCTTGACACCCTACGGCAGCCTGCCCATCGCAAAGCGCTACAGCGATCTGGGCCTTGGCTATGAACTGCATATCTTCCGGTACGGCCCGCACGGCTATTCCCTTGCCAACGAGACCAGCGCCATGGGCAGCAGCCAAAAGTTGGATCCGTCCTTTGCCCACTGGCAGAAGCTGAGTGTGGATTGGATCTTCAAAACCTTTGGCAAGCCGGTATTTGAAGACAAGAATACCAGTCGCATGGCGGCCATTCTAAAAGATATGGGCATTGAAATGAAAGGAATCTGAGTATGCGCTATCAAATTGACCGGGAGAATTATCACCGCTTTGATATTCTTTCGCAAAACAAACTCCCAGCCAGAAGCTATTTTATTCCGTTTTCCGGGAAAACATTGGCAGATGGCGCGACGATTCTCACAAAGCGCTATATTTCCGATAAAGTCAGATGCCTGAACGGTACATGGGATTTCAAATTCTATCCCAAGCCTTCGGAGATTCCTGCGATTTTGGATACCGATACGGTAGCGTTTGATACCATCGATGTGCCTTCCTGCTGGCAGTTTCGTGGCTATGATAAGCCTTTTTATGTGAATGCGCGCTATCAATTTCCTTTTGATCCGCCGAATATTCCCAAAGAAGATGCAGTAAAAAAGACCTTTTGCATTGCCGGCTCCGATTATGGCATCAAGCCACGTTGGCAATCACCGGTTGATGAATATAACTTTGTTGGTATCTATCGCACATTTCTTTCTGTTAAGGATTTGAATAAAACAAGGATTCTGTCCTTCTTAGGTGTGGCAAGCTGCCTGGATCTGTATATCAATGGCAACTTTGTGGGATATTCCGAAGGCAGTCACAATACAGCGGAGTTTGATATCAGCGGCTATCTGCATGAGGAAGAAAACGAGCTGTTAGTTGTTGTTCACCGCTGGTGTACCGGCACCTATTTGGAGTGCCAGGATATGCTGCGCAATAACGGCATTTTCCGGGATGTGCTGCTGTATGAACTGAATCAAACAGATATCTTTGATGTCGAATTCCAAACAAAGAAGAAAGATAGCGAATATATTGCCACTGTAAAGGCTGTGGTGACGGCGGACACAGAAGTAGCATTCACGCTGGACGGTAAAACGCAAATTGTAAAGACCGAAGATCAAACCGCTGTCACTGAATTTCGGATAGTCGATCCGAAAGAATGGACAGCGGAGACACCCAATCTCTACGACCTTTACATTGAAATTCCAGGATGCTGTGTCAAGCAGAGAGTCGGATTTAGGGATATTCAAATCAAAAAGGATATCTTCACGCTCAACGGTAAGCGGTTAAAGCTGAAGGGTGTCAATCACCACGACACCAGCTGCACCAATGGCTACTATTTAACGCCGGAAGAAATCTGCAGGGATGTGCAGATCTGTAAGGAATACAATATTGATACCATCCGTACCTCTCACTACCCACCGGATCCCATGCTGCTGGAGTGGTGCGACGAATTGGGTATCTATTTGGTGGACGAAGCGGATCTGGAAACCCACGGCGCTTTTATGCAGCAGTTCCCGCCTAATTTCCACACTATCTCCCAGAATCCCGAATGGCAAGGCCGTTACGTGGATCGCGTGCAGCGGCTTTATGGTCGGGATAAAAACCACGTTTGCGTTCTTATGTGGAGTCTTGGTAACGAGGCAGGCGGCTACCGCAATACCGATGCGATGTATCATTGGCTTAAGCAGCGGACGGATATCCCTGTCCACTACGAAAGTGTGATCCACAGCAAACGGATCGCTTACGATGTGGGCAGTGAGATGTATCCGCCGGTGAACAAGGTGGAAGCGGTCGGTAAGCACCGCCGCAAGGAGAAACGACTCAATGACCGCCCCTATTTCCTGTGTGAGTATGCCCATGCCATGGGCGTCGGCCCCGGCGCGGTGGAGGAATACTGGGAGCAGATCTATCAGTACGACAATCTGATGGGCGGCTGTGTGTGGGAGATGGTAGACCATGCGGTGCTCCATGAAGACGGCAGCTATACCTATGGCGGCGACCATGGAGAGTGGGAGCATGACGGCAATTTCTGTGTTGACGGCCTGTTCTACCCGGATCGCAGTCCTTCCACAGGCGCAAAGCTGATCCGTCATGTTTACCGCCCCATCCGTGTCAGCCATGTAGAAGATTGCCGCTATCGGATATTCAATACGACGGCCTTCACAGATGCCTGGAATTATGAAATCCGCTTTGTGTATCCTGAGGGCAGGGAAGTGGTGGAGCAGGTGCGTGTGCCGCCGCTGTCCGACCGGATCGTAGAATTACCCGATTGCCCCATGGGTGAAACGACGGTTACCGTGGTGGTTACAGATACCGCTACAGGTGCGGAAGTGTCCCGTGAGCAGTTGCTCTTTGATCTTCAGGTCAAAGAGAAAGTGACGGTTCAAGGGTTTCGTCCCGAATGGGTGGATGTCTGTGACGGGAAGGTCATCATCACCAAAAATGGCAAGACCATGACCGCAGACCGCTGCCATACTCTGCTGTTCCGTGCGCCCACGGACAATGACCGAAGCTTTACCTTGAAAACCGCGATGGACGACTATCTGGAGCAGAAGGAAACAATGGAAGCGGTACTGATACGGGAGGATAAACTGGTCGTCCGCTATGCGATAACCTGCCGTCATCAGAAGTTTATATGTACCGATACCTATGAAAGCTGCGAAGAGGGAATTCTTCTGACAAGTAAACTGCAATGCACATCCGGTGGCGGGAAGCTGCCCCGGTTTGCAAAAGCGTTCCGCCTCGACAGCGGCTTTAGCGATGTGACCTACTATGGCCGCAACGGTGAATCCTACTGCGATATGAAAGAGCATACGCAAGTGGAAACCGTTCATTGCAAGGTTACCGACATGGTAGAACCCAATATCAAACCCCAGGAGAGCGGTAACCGCTGCGATTGCACCTATGCCGCTGTTTCCAACGGTGAGGACAGCTTTGGCTTTACTGCTGTTGATAAGCCTTTTGAGTTGGGCATCAAACCCTATTCCGATTGGGAACTGCTTTCCATGAAGCACCGGGAGGATGAAGTTCGCACAGGTACCTATGTAGCTATCTCCGCCTTCCAAATGGGCATCGGCACCGGCAGCTGCGGCCCCGCAACATTGCCAAAATACTGCTACAGCACAAAGGATGCACACACACTTCGTTTCATTATTTCCTGATACATGAAAACACAAGGGCGCTTCATGCCCTTGTGTTTTTGTCTTAATAGACGATCTTTGCCAGATTAATCTTTTTATACTGGACGGGGGAGATGCCTACTCTCTTTTTAAAAGTATTTGAGAAATAATTCACATCACGGAAGCCACATTTTTCCGCTATCTCTGGAATTGGTAATTGCTGATTGGTGATAATGATTCTTTTAGCCAAATCGATCCTTTGATCTAAGATGTAGTTGAAAATCGTGATGCCAGTTTCTTTTTTGAAGAGATTGCATAAATACTGCGGCGTGAGATGGACAGCTTTTGCAAGCATTTCAATGGTAATGCAGTCGCTTAAATGCTCCATAATGCATTGCTTTGTAATCTTAATATATGACGTATCCCGGTTGGTGCTTGTCTCCACAAGCTGGTTATATAAGTACTGGAAGAGAGCAAAGCACTTTTCTTTCTTTAGAGGGGAAGGCGATTGAAATGCTTGATTGATCGTTTCCAGTAAGAGCATCGTATCTGCATGAATACAGCTTTCAATTTTACCTTCCACAGGAAAGTCAACTTTGTTATAAAAGATGATGTTGAAACTGGCATAGTAGGTAGGTACGTTCGTTTCATACCGGTAGCGGGTCGAACCGGGGGGAAACACGATGGCATCACCAGCCCGTAATGTAACAGGTTTACCGTTGAAAAGATACTCCATCTGCCCCTCCATGCAATAAGTTATGTCTAAATAGGGCAGCGTCATGGTACCGAGGGAAAGTACACTGTCACAACGTTTAAGACAATATAGAAGCAAATTGATTTCAGAAGAGACGGTATTCAGCAAAATGGTCACCCTCAATTTCTGCATTTTATATGTAATATTCTACGCAATACAGTTTCATATGTCAATTGAAGTTCACAACAAATGATTGTCAATATCTTAATATAACAAAGATTATGTGCATTTGCATTAATAAAGTATGTTTACTGAAATGGGGAAATTTGCTACACTAATTGTAACGGAAGAAGACATGACACCTTGCTATTATGTGATATTTGAAGAATAACTGAAGCAAATGACTTTCTAAAAGGAGAATTTGGTATGGCAGATCAGTTTATCAACATCGCAGAATCATTGCAGAAGCTTTCTGTAAAGAAAGTGGTGAATTTTCAGGAAAAGCAGGTACGGCTCACGGAAGATGTGAAATCGCCGGTAAAAACAGCCCCAAAGATATCAGATAAAGAATCATTGTACGCGGAACTGAGAAAAATGCGTGAAAACTATGCGCCTTATCTGAGATCCTGCTCGCCGGTTGTGCATGAAAATAAGCAAGTCGTCAATATTACGGAGTTTATTTGCGATAATAAGATTGTAAAAATTCCGGAATATGGTGGTCCGGTTGGAAAGGCCAGAAGAAAGTATACGACAGAATTTACTTTAGAGGATTTTGCTGACAAGGCAGTGTACGTTTGCTTTGACGGTGCTGATTACGAGACCATCGTTTCGGTAAACGGCGAATGCGTTGGTTTCCATGAAGGCTTCTTTTCACCTTTCGAATTTGAAATCAGCGATTTTGTCCATACCGGAAAGAACATCCTTGAGGTCGTTTTGAAAAACGATTATGTCTTCAGTGGGCACGGAGGCGCAAAGCGGGTGGCGGAAGGAGATAAGCTGTATGCTGCTACCGGTCTTGGTTGGGATGATTCGGCGCTTGGCTGGCACCACTGTCCTCCCGGTATGGGCATTTACAACGATGTTCGTGTGGAAATCAGACCCCGGATACATATAAATGATATTTTTGTTCGTCCGTTGTGTGATGAAAAGGCCATCGAAGTATGGGCGGAAATTACAAATGCTGACTATGTGAAAAAGGACATTGCATTTAATGTTTCTTTGTACGGTGAGAATTTTGAGCAAACAGTGTTTGAAAATGTCCGGATCAAGCCTGTGACCTATTGCAAGCCCGGCGCATGGCGGGACATCGATGAACTCTTAGCCATCAATTATATAGGCACAGAAAAGCAGATGCCGGCGGAGCACGGTAGAAATCTTTATAAATTCAAGCTGCCTTTTGAAAACTTTGAGGCATGGGACATAACGACACCGAATCTGTATGCATTGTGTGTCAGTATGCTGTCGGACAATGTGGTAGCGGACGATCAGAAAAGCATTTTTGGCATGAGAAGTTTTGTGCAGGACATTGAATCTGTGCCGAAGGGCAATTTCTATCTCAACGGAAGAAAAATCAAGCTCCGCGGTGCAAATACCATGGGTTTTGAACAGCAGGATGTGATGAATGGCGATTTCGACCAACTGATCGACGATATCCTGTTGGCAAAGCTTTGCAATATGAATTTCTTCCGGCTTACCCAGCGGCCCGTTCAAAAAGAAGTGTATGCGTATTGTGACAGATTGGGCATGATGACGCAGACAGATTTACCGCTATTTGGTCAAATGCGTCGTTACAAATTTGCTGAGGGTGTCCGGCAAGCAGAGGAAATGGAACGTCTGATTCGGAATCATCCCTGTAATGTGATTATTTCCTATATTAATGAACCTCATGCAAATGCTGCAGACAAAGAACACAGACACATGCTGCGCCACGAGCTGGAAAGCTTTTTCACGT
Source organism: Faecousia sp. (assembly GCA_045606145.1). Classification (GTDB taxonomy): domain Bacteria; phylum Bacillota; class Clostridia; order Oscillospirales; family Oscillospiraceae; genus Faecousia. Next base: position 15,260 of record JAZURG010000200.1, on the reverse strand, counting down.
GCTGTGACCGGATCGTACACTTTAACAATCCGGACAGAGTGATCAAGCATGTTGACGGAGATTACGACCCGCCCTCAACGGATTTCCCCGATAACCACTGTTATACAATGTGGTACAACGGACATGCCGTCAATCTGGGTAAGCTGATGAAGGGGTACTGGATCGTATCAAAACCGGATTGGTGTTATGGCTGCGGTGAATACGGCGCGGAAGGATTGGACTTCAGTGATGTAATGAAACAGCACTATCCCAAGGATTGGATCAAAGAACCATTTGACCCCAATAACATCATTGATGCCCAAACCGGTGAAACACACTATCTGTTTTATGATACCTGTGACAGTATGGACGAATGGGTGGAAAAAAGCCAGGAATATCAGGCATATGTTGCTAAGGTCATGACCGAGTGCTTCCGTCGTGATAATAATATGGTAAGCAATGCGATCCATCTGTTTATTGATGCATGGCCCGCCGGATGGATGAAGACCATTATGGATTTCAAGCGGACGCCGAAGAAGGCATACTTTGCTTACCGGGATGCGTTGGAGCCCATCATGCTGAGCTTAAGAAGCGACAGATTTACATATTATAGCGGTGAAGAAATCAAAATTGAATGCTATCTCTGTAATGATACGCAATTAAGCGGGGATGATTACAAGCTCAATTACGAATTGTACGCCGACAGTAAAATGGTAAAGCATGCAGAAAACAGAGCGAAGCTGTTACCATGTACAGCGTCCTATTCAGAGTCTGCTGTGTTTACAATAGATCAAGTGCGTGAACGGGAAAGCTATGTATTAAAAGCAATATTGACCGATAATGATGGCGCAACCATCGCTTACAATACCTTTGCGTTTGATGTGTTTTCCGATGTTGAGGTGGATAAAAACCCAAATGTGGAATTGATAACCAATCTTGAGCCGGGAACGCATATGATCGCAGGGGAACAGGTGCAGGTACACCCGTATACAAGCGGCGCGTATTTTGTTTCCAGAAAGACAGGCCATAGCGCTGTTGCGGAATTCGAAGAGAAGGATTTCTCTTATTGGTATAACAAGGAACGGGATTACATTACGCCCATTGCCAATAAGTCGTTCCGGGCGGATGGTTTCGCGCCGATTCTCAAAGGCTGCAATAAGAGCGATTCTGGGTTGGATGCTGAATTGGTGGCAGGTGAGAAAATATATAAAGGGAAGAAATACATCATTTGCTTTGCTGACCTGCGTACAGAAAATCCTGTGGCAAAACGTTTTTTGCGAAATCTGATGAAATGATTTGCAAAGCTGAATAATGAAAGAGGTCGCGGTTGCGACCTCTTTTTTATCCTAACAGCACATCCGATATGAGCATCAAACAGAAACCGGCCAGCAGGGAATAGGTGGCGCCTCTCTGGCTGCCGTGGGCATGGGTCTCGGGGATCATTTCATCGCTGATCACATAGAGCATGGTGCCGCCGGCAAATGCCAACGCAAAGGGGAGAATAGCGGATGCGACAGATACCGCAAAGTAACCCAGAAGAGTACCAACAACTTCCACAAGACCGGTTCCCATGGCGCACAGGAAAGTCCGCCTGGGACTGACTCCGGCCGCCAGCATCGGTGCGATGATCACCATACCTTCCGGAATATTCTGCAGGGCGATACCGCCGGCGATCAAAAGCGCTTCGGATGTATTGCCGGAACCAAAGCTGACACCGGCAGCGATGCCTTCCGGCAGATTATGTATGGCAATTGCGGTGACAAACAGCAGCACTTTGCTGATATTGGCATTGCCCCGATGATCTTCCAGATCAGCCCCTACCAGTTTGTGCAGGTGCGGCACAAGCCTGTCGATGAGGTTCAAGCACAGCGCACCCACAAAAATACCGGCAACCGTGATGATCAATCCGTATTTTCCGCCGTAATCCACAGAGGGCAATATCAAACCAAGAACAGCCGCGGCCAGCATAACACCTGCGGCAAATGCCAGAACAATGTCGCTGAATCGATGGGAAATCTTTTTAAATAAAAAACCGATCACAGAACCAAATACGGTTGCGCCGCCGACACCCAGCGCGGTGAGTAATACCATTTTCATAGGGACACCTCCTTATTACTATTCTATCATATCCTGTGTGGATACACAAGTGACAGTTTTTACATACACCGTATTGCAATGTTAGCAGACTTTTGATAAAATAAACTTATCTTTTCAAAGGGGTACATAAGTATGATTTACAGTGAATTTTCTGATAAAAAGCTTTCTTTGCTCGGTTTCGGCTGTATGCGTCTTCCTGAGAAGAACGGCATCGTTGATATTGCGCAGGTGGAAGAAATGGTTGATTATGCCATGGCCCACGGTGTCAATTACTACGACACAGCCTATCCCTACCACGGTGGCATGTCCGAACGGGTCATGGGCCAGGTGCTGAGCAAGTATCCCAGAGAATCCTATTTTCTGGCAGACAAGTTCCCTGGGCATCAGGTAATGGATTCCTATGATCCGGCACCGCTTTTTGAAGAGCAGCTGCGCCGCTGTAAGACCGATTATTTTGATTTCTATCTGCTGCACAACGTTTACGAGAAGTCTCTGGACACCTATCTGGATCCTAAGTGGGGAATTTTGGAATACTTCCGTGAGCAGAAGCGTCTGGGCCGCATCAAGCATCTGGGATTTTCCACCCATGCCCAGCTTTCCACCATGGAAAAGATTCTGGACATCATGGGTGATGATCTGGAATTCTGCCAGATTCAGCTCAACTATTTGGATTGGACATTGCAGGACGGCAAGCAGAAGTATGATCTTCTGACCAGCCGTGGTATTCCCGTATGGGTCATGGAGCCGGTTCGTGGCGGCAAACTGGCAAACTTTACAGACGACCGTTTGACAGCTCTGCGCGGCGGTGTATCGACCGCCAGCTGGGGTTTCCGGTTTTTACAGGGTCTTCCCAATGTAAAAATGATCCTTAGCGGTATGTCCAATACAGAGCAGATGCACGACAATGTAGATACCTTCAGTGAAGCATGGCCCCTGAGCGAAAAGGAAAAGGCGCTGCTTTTGGATATTGCAGAGGGTATGAAGAATGTGATTCCCTGTACCGGCTGCCGCTATTGCTGTGATGGCTGCCCCATGGGTCTGGATATTCCTACCATGATGTCCATTTGCAGCGATATCCGTTTTGCGCCTGTGGTCAACAGCGTGATGATGCTGCAAACCGGACCGGAAGAGAAACGGCCATCGGCCTGCATTGCCTGCGGACAGTGTACACAAGTTTGCCCCCAGGGTATCGACATTCCTGCTGTAATGCAAGAACTGACGGAACGTATGGAAAAGATCCCCCAGTGGGCGGATATCTGCGCCGAGCGTGAAGCAATGCAGAAGCAGAATAAAGATGTATAAAGAAATCCCGCCTGCTGATGCAGGCGGGATGCGTTTATTTGTCATCCACCAACCGGTTTTTGCTTAAGTTGACTTTGCTGTAATAGATGAGTGTAAGCGCACTGCACAGCAGCCAGCCGGCGGGGTAGGACATTGCGATGGGGATGATCTCATTGCAAATCCTTGACATGGCAAACAGATATATCTGACGGAATACCACAAAGGACGAGATCATGATTACCATCGGCGCCCGGGTAATACCTGCACCACGAAGTGCGCCGGAAAGGATCTGATTGAAGCAGCACAGAACATAAAACGGGGACAGCCATGACAGAAGCATGGCACCGTAAGAGATAACTTCCGGTTTGCTGTTGAAGAAAGAAACACCCGGTTTTGCGAAAATAATTACCGGGATCATCAGCAGAATGGTAGCGGCCGCGGCAAGAAGCAGGGATATGCGAACACCTTTTTTCGCCCGATCCAACTTGTTGCTTCCCAGGTTTTGTCCAACAAAGGTAGTGGAGGCCAGTGCAATAGATTGCATGGGCAAGAACAGAAGCTGATCGATTTTTGCATACGCTGTCCAACCTGACATGCAATCGGCACCAAAAAAGTTAATATAGGATTGGACGAAGATATTGGAGAAAGCAGTAATTACCATCTGGATTGCCGCGGGGATACCAACCAGAAAAATCTTTTTCAGAATCTCCAAATGAATTCTCAGTTTTTTAAATCGCAGCTTAATACACTCGTCTGTGCGCAGGAGCGCGATAACCACAAGAATCGCGGAGGTCGCCTGAGACAGGATGGTTGCCAGAGCAACACCGCGCACACCCATTTCAAAAACGATCACGAACAGCAGGTCAAGGACCGTATTCATAACTGCGCAGACGACCAGATAATAGAAAGGTCTTTGGGAATCACCGACAGCACGCAGGATGCCGGATCCAATATTATAAACCATCAATCCTAGGATGCCGGAAAAATAAATGCTTAAGTATGCGGTAGACTCCGGGAGCACATTGTCGGGAGTCTTCATAAGCTGAAGCATAAATGGTGTCACACCCAAACCGACAAAAGTAAAGGTGACACCTATGATCAGCGTCATAATGACCGCGGTATGCACCGCTTTTTCAACCTCGTCAAACCTTTTCGCACCGTAATTCTGGCTGATGACTACACCGGCTCCGGAGGAGAGCCCCATAAAAAAGCCGATGAGCATGTTTATGATCGGTCCAACAGTGCCAACAGCGGAAAATGCTTCGTTGCTGACAAAATTTCCGACCACCCATGTATCGACTGTGTTGTAAAGCTGCTGAAAGATATTACCCACCAGCAGGGGAAGCGCAAACTGAATGATATGGCGTGTGATATTGCCTTGGGTCATATCTACTGTTTTTTTCTTCCGGTGCGTTATCAGATGATGGTGATGGCTGAGTATATGTTTTGTCGGCATGCACTGCTCACACTCCAATTCTGCGATACTCGTCACATTATACAAAAAAATGGATGCGATTGCAACCAATATTTTGGACAATATTAAGGCGGAAATGGAACAAAAACAAGTTGACATTTTGTAGTTATTGAGTATACTATGTATCATAACCGAATACCCATGATGCGCTCTGAAATGGTCATCCATAACTGGGCGCTGAGGACTCTCTGGAGAACACATTTAATTGTGTGCCGAAGGTGCAAGGCGAAAGCCGAATCTCTCAGGCAAACGGACAGAGATGCGATTACTCGTATTCTTGTGTGTGTTTCTGTGTAGCAGTCCGTCTGGGACTGCTTTTTTATTATTACAGAAAGAGGTCGATACCCTATGTACGGAAAACCTGTTGATTCTATCGGATTTGTTGGAAACTACGATCCCATCGTGGCGCAGATGATGAACCGGGAGCTGGAGCGCCAGCAGGACGGTTTGGAGCTGATCGCGTCTGAGAACTTTGCCTCTCCTGCGGTCATTGCCGCAATGGGCAGTGTACTGACCAATAAGTATGCCGAAGGTCTGCCCGGTAAGCGTTACTATGGCGGTTGCCAGTGCGTGGATGAATTGGAAACTTTGTGCATTGAACGTGCCAAGGCACTGTTTGGCGCGGAATTTGCAAATGTGCAGCCTCACTCCGGCGCACAGGCCAATATGGCAGTTCAGCTGGCTCTTCTGCAGCCGGGTGACACCATGATGGGCATGAGCCTTGCCAACGGCGGACATCTGTCCCACGGCAGTCCTGCTAATCTCTCCGGTAAGTATTACAATGTAGTTTCCTATGACGTGAATCACGAAACAGGTTTGATCGACTATGATGAGATCCGGGATCTGGCCAAGAAAAATCAGCCCAAGCTGATCATCGCGGGTGCTTCCGCATATCCCAGAGCCATTGATTTCAAGACCTTTGCCGATATCGCCCACGAGGTGGGTGCCGTATTCATGGTGGATATGGCCCATATTGCCGGTCTGGTGGCAGGCGGTGCCCATGAAAGTCCCGTTCCCTATGCGGATATCGTTACCACCACCACCCATAAGACTCTCAGAGGCCCCAGAGGCGGTTTGATTCTTGGCCGTGAGGAATTTGCCAAGAAGCTGAACTCCGGTGTGTTCCCCGGCACCCAGGGCGGCCCTCTGGAGCATGTGATCGCGGCTAAGGCTATCTGCTTCGGTGAGGCTATGCAGCCTTCCTTCAAGACCTATGCCCATAACATCGTGGCAAATGCCAAGGTGTTGGCGGAAGCACTGCTTGCAGAAGGCTTTGATCTGGTCACCGGCGGTACCGATAATCATCTGATGCTGGCTGACCTGCGCCCCATGCAGATCACCGGTAAGGAGCTGCAGCTGCGCTGCGATGCCAACCATATCACATTGAATAAGAATGCCATCCCTGGCGATCCCGCAAAGCCCACTGTCACCAGCGGTGTCCGTATCGGTACTGCTGCTGTTACCACCCGTGGACTGGGCGCTGAGGAAATGAAGAGAATCGCCCACTGCATTGCCATGACAGCCAAGGATTTCGAAGGCACAGCCGACGAGGTCAAGGCAATCGTTGCGGATATCTGCGCAAAGTACCCCCTGTATCAATAAAACACAAGCCGGGATCATAAAGGTCCCGGCTTATATTTTGTGTTTAAACACCTTGACAGATGTGTTATAATAACCACGGAATCAGGAGGTGAGGCGTACGGAAAAGCAAAGTATCAAGATCATGGCCCGGAACCGGGAAGCTTACCACGAATATTTTGTAGAAGAAGAGATGGAAGCGGGCATTGAACTGTGCGGTACGGAAGTTAAGTCCATACGCCAGGGTACGCTGAATCTGAAGGATGCCTGGTGCGGCATCAAGGATGGCGAGCTGCTTCTGAACCAAATGCACATATCCCCCTATGACCATGGTAACCGGTTTAATCCGGATCCCCGGCGTGTCCGTCGGCTGCTGATGCACCGGCGGGAGATCATGCGCCTTCTGGGCAAGGTCAAGCAGGACGGTTATTCGCTGATCCCGCTGTCTGTCTATTTCAAGGGCAGCAGGGTAAAGGTGAATGTGGGTCTGTGCAAGGGTAAAAAACTGTACGATAAGAGACAAGCCGCGGCGGAAAAGGACGCAAAGCGCCAGATCGACCGGGCAATGAAGGAGAGGTACTGATATGAATCCTACTTTTAAGATCACCATGGAAAACGGCGGCGTTATTGAGGGCGAGCTGTACCCCGATAAGGCACCCCAGAGCGTTGCAAACTTCGTGGATCTGTGCCAGCATAATTACTATGACGGCCTGATTTTCCACCGTGTCATTCCTGGCTTTATGATCCAGGGCGGCTGCCCCGAGGGAACGGGCATGGGCGGCCCCGGCTACTGCATCAAGGGTGAATTTTTCTTCAACGGCTTCAAGAACGAGCTGCGCCACAAGCGTGGTGTGCTGAGCATGGCCCGTTCCTGCAGCCCCAACTCCGCAGGCAGCCAGTTCTTCATCATGCACCAGGATGCCAAGCATCTGGACGGCCAGTATGCCGCTTTCGGTAAGGTCACTTCCGGCATGGATGTAGTGGATGCCATTGCTTCCACCAAGACCGGAATGCAGGATCGCCCTGTTGCCGAGCAGAAGATCGCTTCTATTACCGTAGAAGTCAACGGTGCTGAGTTGGCAGAACTGAAAAAGCTCCCCGATCCCTACGGCAGATTCTAAGAACGTATTTATAAGCAGGGGCCGATGAGCCATCGGTCCCCACTTATTCAATATCCACTCTTACTTTTTACTTCAAAACGGGGCCGTACTGGTTTCGACGGGGGTAGTGAGGCTGGAATAGCGGGCCGTGGCACCTGACCACGATAAAACGGGTAACCTTTTAAATTTAACTGACAACAATAACGTTGCATTCGCTGCCTAATTAGGCGCGCATCCGCCCCGGAAGGTCCACGAGCCGGGCTCGGGTGTGATTTGAGTGGAGAACGTGCGTATGGTAAGCTTTGCCCATACCACGCATCATGAAGCTACTGATTTCCGTAGGGTGTTTGTTCCCGCCGGAATGAGGGAATGTAAATAACAAACTGCGCCCGGAGAAGTTCTTTCCAAGTTGCTTTCGGACACGGGTTCAAATCCCGTCGGCTCCACCATTCCAGGCCACCATTTGATGAAAGTCAAGTGGTGGCCTTTTTTCATTGGTCAACGTGTATACATTTCTCCGATAACCAAGGATAATTAGGATATTGAGGGCTATGGTGACATAGCCCTCATGCACTTCTATGCAATCAACAAATCTTGCATATACCTGTTTTAAGTTATCCTCATCTCTCGGGTATTTCACCATATCCCGCAAATTCCTTAGTGCCTGCAAAACATCAGCTTCTTCAAATGTCAGCTTATTTGCAGCCTTATCCTCTAATGTGGCTAATTCAGTTTGTAAAGAGGTCTTGCGGGTTTTGAGTGCTGTATACTCTGCTTTCAATTCTTCTGCATCGAATCCACCAGCAATCGCATTAACGATATTACTGATTTTCTTCTCAACCTTTCGCAGTTCTTTTCTGACTTGCTCCTGTTCGCCCTCTGTATCGCCTTGGGATTTTGCATAATCGTGCAAAGCAGCCATCACCTTTTGAAAGTTGGTACCACAGCACAGAGTAGTGATGTAATGTTCTACCGCCGCTTCAAGATATTTTTTGTTGATTCCTTTCGTAGAACATACCCTTGAGCCCTTTTTATCCCGTGTATTACAGCGATACTCAGCCTGCGGTGTGCCATCTCGGTTTTTACCTTTACGATTACCGCTGATATTGTTTCCGCACTGTCCGCATTTGATAATACCTGATAGATAGTATGGCTCCTTGGCTTGGTTCGTTGCATTTCTGCCTTTTCTTGCATCCATGCAAGACTTAACCCTATCAAAAGTTTCCCTGTCTATAATGGCTGGAAATGCTCCTGGATTTTTTACAATTTTGTCGGCACTCTTTTCCAGCGAGTTATTTGCCTTTCCATCTTCATCCTTTGATGCACGGCGATTATAGACATACGTACCCGTGTACTTCTCATTGAGTAACATATCTCTAATGCTGGCTGGCACAAAGGCCTTACCTCTCTTGTTCAAATATCCCCGTGCATTCAATTCTTCGGCAACTTGCTTATAGCCGTACCCATGGTTGATGTATAAGTCAAATATAAGTCTTACAATCCGAGCTTCCGCTTCATTCACAACATAATGGCTATCAACTACATCCAAACCCAATGGAGGAATACCACCATTGTGCTTAGAACTATGGGCATTAGGTATGTGACCCTTTTCCATAACCTCCCTTGCAAGATTCTGCGAATAGAACTCAGCCATCGCATCCGAGATACCCTCATAGATAATCGCTTCAGGCCCGTCACTATTCAAGATTTCTTCTTTGACATAATTGATTGCCACACCATTCCGCTTCAAAATATGCTTGCTCACCGCCTTATCGTATGTATTACGAGCAAAGCGGTCATTCTTGTAGACCACAACAATATCGAATGTGTGGAACTGGCTGTCATACAGCATATCTTGAAATCGCTTACGATTGGCATTGGTGCCAGTTAGTTCTTTGTCTACATACTCGTCTACAAATATATAGCCGTGTCGGTCAATGAACTCCTTGCAGTATCGTACCTGCTCCTCAGCGGATACTTCTCTTTGATTGTTGGAACTATAGCGGGCATACACCACACACCGCATTGGCCCATTGGGTCTAATATATTTCTTACTCATGCTTTTTACTCCTTTCCAATACTTCGTACAAAAACTGAGCTATTGCCCGTGCTTGGTCGTTTGATATTGTATGGCTGGATAATTCAGCCACATCATTCTCATTTCTGGGATTGAACCTACCCTTTCGCAGGTCGTCTATAGAAATCCTAATTTTCATTTGTATCATTCCTCTTTTCTACAAACAGAAAAGGCAGAAGACGGTGAAACGATGTGCTCACAATCTTCTGCCATTAACTGTCTATATCGAAAAGTGGAATCCTGCTCCAGCACTAAGACAGGCAATGGAACATGATACAACTATATTGGATACAAAAGAATTTGGTGGATTGGTGGGCATCATCCCTCCTTTATTATAAATTTGGCTGTAGATAGCCATTGACTTCAGGGACAATATTATAGTGCTCCTTCTGCACTGTCGATGTCTCCGCAAAGCTGGAACAAGTGGGTACACACTTGTCTGCCATAATTCTTGTTTGTAGGTCTATTGTAACAATGTCAACATTTTTTACAATAGATTTTTTGCACGAGCTCCAAAAAATTTAGCAAGCTCGTACATTAGAAAATTATATCTATTCTTGCGGCCAGTAATATGCCCATACCTGATACTTCAGGTAGAAAGAAGGTTATTACTTTGGCAAGAAGAACCCAAAGAAAAATTACAAATAGTACTCATTACGAAGCACGAGAGGACGGACGAATAATCAGCCGTACCTATCACAACACTTTTAGTATTGGTAGCGAAGAAGATTATGTAAAAATCTATTTCACAGGCTTATTCTATATGCGGGATATGCCATCGGACTGCATGCGGCTTCTTGTACACATGCTTCCGCATGCTCGGTATGCTGAGCCGCCAGACAGCAACATGGCAGAGTATAGCTTGGCCATTATACTATATCCGAAGCTTAAAAAGGATATAGCCAAGACATTGGGGTGCAAAGTAGGAACGATTAGCAACCTGCTGACGAAGCTTGTTGATGGAGGAATCTTCATAAGGGTTGTTCCAACAGTATACCGCCTAAATCCACATCTCTTTGGTAGGGGCAGTGTTAAAGACATGGGAGAAATGAGAGCTTTGCATCTCGCTCCTATGCCAGAGGACACATTCATGTCAGTCTATAAGTATAACAAGGCACTGAAGAAAGCCAAGAAAGAAGGTCTGCTCATAAATCAGGACGAGCCTGATAGCATGTCTGCCGCAGTGCCAGATACAAATGTTACTCAATAGGGCAACAGATGTACTGCTTCATCAGGTCGTTGCGGTTTGCACCATGCCCCAAGGACTTTGATACCGCTGACAGCGAGCTTTGAACACTCATGCCTTGAGTGCGGCACTCCTTATAGAGATTGGTAGCATAAGCTCGACGGGTCATGTGGAATGCTCCATTTTTATATGTGTCTGCCAAGCCACAGGTGGCAAGCTGCCGCCTGAAAGCCTTTTGTAGACTTTCCGTCTGGCAGTCGCATATTCGCCATTGTGTGGAGCTCATAACCGAGTTGACGGCCTGAATGTGCTGCTGCGGCACTTTCACCTGTCTGGACCGCTTGCCTTTTGAGTCCACGATTGTCAAGATGCCGCTGGCAGCATTCCAATCCCTTGCTTGAATTTTGCTACATTCTGCGGCCCTAAGGCCAGCACAATACGACAGTACTAAAGCATTTCGCAGATTGGTGTTTGTTGTGCTGCTCAGTAAAGTTTGATAGTCGGATGTTGCAAGCATCTGGGTACGAACTTTGCCGCTGCACTTACTTGAAGTCGGCACAACAACACTATGGAAATCCACCTTGCAGCTTTTGTAGCTGTCATTTACCAGCCGTTCCAGCTTTGCAAAGCGGCTTCCATATTGTGATAGTGTTGCCTGTGTTACTGTGCTGCTTTTAGCTGCCAGAAAGCCTTGCACATGGTCTGTAGTGATATGTCGCACCTCCCTGATTTGTGGATATGCTTGCTTCATGTATTCCGAGAACCCAGCAGCCAAATCCACAAGGTTTGACCTGTCCGCATAGGAGAATATGCGGGTACCGTCCATTTCGCCTGCATGCTTCATTGAGTGCTTGTCCATGCATTCTTTGAAATGTTGGTTTATTGCTGTCAAAAACTGATATTTTAGATTGCGAGCTATGATATTCACCCCCCTTAGATAGACTATCCCCATTAAAGATGCCCACAGGCATCTTTAATGGGGACATACGACACCTGCGGGTGAAAAATGTGGGCATCTTACCCATTTTCAGACTACTTCTTCTGTATCCAGCAGATGCAGACTAAATGGAAACCCCGCTTGTCAAAGCGATAGGTTTCATTCCCCGCAAGCGGAGAAAATGGGACAATGCCCTGTATGCCTGTGGCATACATAGTTGTTGCAGCCAAATTGCCATTTGCCTGCATTTGCAAGCCACCCCCGACCGCCGAGCGGGTGTGTCTTGCGATTTGATACCCTTACTATATATATCTCCTTTCGTGTTTTGGCGGTATATCGGTTGCCCAACACTCCCAAATCCCGCTAAGGATTTGGGAGTGAAGCATGAAATGCCTTTCATGCTTCGCATTGTTGTTCCAAAAGCTGCGAACCGAGTACTCTTTTGTTCTCACCTGTAAAAAATGTGCCGTACAAGCACCCCTGTGTATAAATACCTTATATTATAGATGCTGGCACATTTTTTATAACTCTTTGCTTCTCGCCAGAGCGATAAGCTCTGTGCCGACTCGGCAAAGACAGAATTTTGAGCTTTTTAAGTATGTTGGATTTAGATTCAACCCAGATAATACTAATATGGCAAAGGGCAGAAAAATATCCCTCAAAATGTTAAACATTCTGCGGGATATTAGGAGGAAAAGAAATATAGACAATACTATAGTTTGATTTTTTCGGTTTTTATCGAATTTGGAATTCATGTGTGCAGATGATACCTTGTCATTGATGCCATGACTAGCTATCATGCTGGGACATGAATACTGTCATGTAGGCACATGAAAAGGGGCAAACCAAAGCGGTCTGCCCCCTTTACCTTTTAATGATTCCGCCTGTTAAATATTCTTCCTTCGTAAAAAGCATTTCATGCACCAAGGAACATAATGGTGCTCATGGGTAATTAGCCTTTCTCGTTTTGAGCAGGAACATAAGGAGTGATGGCTTTATACCATCCTTATATTCTATGCAGTACTCTGTAAAATATAACTAAAGCAGCAGATTTTCGGAAGGCTATCTGCTAAAAACGAGTGTATCTGTATACAGCACCTCAAATAATATTCAATTTAGAGGGATTGGCCAGTATTCCAAAGAGAAAACACACTTAAACTTGTTTTTGAGGAATCGGCATGGTATATTTATATATATAGATAACCAAGGAGAATAAAGCTATGCGTATGCTAACAAAAGAGGTTGAATATAGGAAAGCGCTAAAACTTTTTGGATACCATGGAGTTTATGTGTGCCTATATCATATAAAACCCAAAGATGAACGACCTCCTCATATTTATCTGGATACCACATTCTGGAACGGCGAATCTCAAATTAGCTTTGGGATTACATGTAATAGCGGAGAACATACCTACGAAGAAATCAAAGAGGGATTACGTCAGATTTTTAGTTTTTCATGCACTAGTATTCTTTTGAACTTATCGGCGGAAGATAATTTAGAGGAACAGTTATTAAGTTATTTATCGGACAACACCTCATTTAGTGGCTGCCAACTCAAAGGGAAGTATGTGAAGTATGTTGTCGCATATTCGAACGGCATAGAATATCGGGCCAATATTAGTATATATACAGAGGAGGACCGTTCTTTAGATAAATATGATGAAGACCATGACGAAATGTTAGAATATTGTAGAAATGAATTGACCAACCTGCTGACCGAAAAAGGAATGCACGACTTTAAGATAGAATTAGCCCCTGACTTTTTGTCTGTCAATGTAACAGTACCCTATAATCATAAGATACACCGTATCAATATTCACATTTTCTATCAGTATGTTTTCGATGACTGGAAGGGCAATGTTGTGGACCTTGTTCTTTGTTATTATCATGTGCTATGTGATTTTGGTGCTATGCATATCCGAAAATATGAAGAATACCTGCAAGAGTTTGGGTATTATGAAATGGATTCACATAGTGATGGACTAGGTAATGCTGAAGTAACTGCATATTGTCGTGGCAACAAGTATGGGGTTGGAATTAGCATTGAAAATGAAGCAATCCCATTTGACAATATGGAGGGGCATGATTTCGAACAGTTCTGCGCCGATGTGCTGGCCCAAAACGGTTTTGAAAGAATCAAGGTTACGCAAGGAAGCGGCGACCAAGGTGTTGATATTATTGCCTATAAAGATGATGTGAAATATGGAATCCAATGCAAGTGTTATTCCTCCGACATCGGTAATAGAGCCGTTCAGGAAGTATTTGCAGGTAAAGCCTATTACCAATGCCATATTGGTGTTGTATTGACCAATCGGTACTTTACCAAGTCTGCAATCGAATTGGCCAACAGAAATGGAATTATCCTATGGAATCGAGATAAGCTTTTGCAAATGGTGGAAAAATGCAACAAGCATAAATAACAGAAAGCAGGGAGCAAAAACTCCCTGCTTTTAATCCTTGCTGTTCCTATGGTTATCTATTCTTGACAAAAACAATAATAACATTTACAATAACCTTGCCAGAAATGGTGTCTCGTGATGTATATTGCATGAAGGTATTATACATAACGGAGGTACATCAGTATGTCCAAGACTGCGATTAAAATCAAGGTTAAGGGTACGGTTAAGGTCAAAGCGACTACTCGTATTCGTCATCGCTGATAATTGATGGCCCTGAGAGCGTGTTCGAAAGAGCACGCTCTCTTGTTTTAGCGATTGTCTTCTACATAGCCGAAGCTGGTGAAAACGCCACGCCCTTCCAAGTGAATGTCCCTGCCGTATGCGGCGAAGTCAAAGTACCGCAGTACCGTTTCGGGTATGCCGTTTAGGATGCAGCACTCCTCAGCGTAGTATTCGCCCAGACTTTCTTCGTCATCAACTTCGGGAATCAGCTCAAAGTCATCCAGCTCGGTTAAGAGCGCCAGGATTGCCTTGACCGATGTGGGGTTTTCCGCTTCGATGACCGCACACAGCTTTTCATAGTCCCAATCAGCCAGCCCTCCATCTGGCGAGCCAGCTCATTGACCTCGCCAACGGAGATGTATTCGCTGATTTCCAGATTGGCGATGGAAGATTCATAGTCGGTTATAAAGTATTCTTCATACCCATGACGGATGCCGATTCGCTTCATCACCGCCTCCAGCTCGTCCTCACCCACAGGCAACTTGACCCATTCGCCCATCAGGACACCTTCGTTGTACTTCCCCAAGTTCGTCAAGAAAATTTGCAATCTCCCCATGATAATGCTCCTTTGTATTGAGATGTTGCATTATATAGAATTGGGCGGAATTATATAACATCATCTTTCTTATACCTAAAGGAATAGATATATTCCATAGGAAATTTAGTGGCGAGGACTGGTTGCCTGTCGGCTCCACCAAAAACAATCCCCACCCAATCGGGTGGGGATTGTTCAGCTTGTCAAAAAAGTATAGATTTTAGAATCTCAACCGCACAGCGCATATGAGGTGGTGTTACTTTCTTGTCGCCGAACAAGAAAGTAACCAAAGAAGTCGGCATAGGGGAGGAACTGAGTTCATTGCTCCCGCATTC
>JAZURG010000199.1:0-7361 GCA_045606145.1 Faecousia sp. | reverse complement strand
TTGTTAGCTGCCGTTTCTCTGTAGCATATTCTACCGATTGGCGGCAGATAGTAATTCAAGTATCGCTGTCCAGCGGGAAGAGAATATTCAGATTAAAGAAACCGTCTTTTGCCTGGAAGGAAACCGTTCCGCCGTATTTTTCAACGATCATCACAATGGACTTCACACCAAAGCCCCGGTTTAGAAAGTCGGTACTGGAAGTAACCGGAATGCCGTCTTCGAAAATCACTTCGCCAGAATAGCGGTTATGGGAGTTTACAGAAAGAAGTGTTCCGTGACAGACCACGGACAGACCGATAGCCCGCAAGTCTGGTTCCAACGGTTGAACCGCGTGAATCGCGTTGTCCAGCAAATTACCGAACAGAGAGTAGATATCCGTATCACTCATGAAACCCAGCTTCTCACCGTCAGCCATACAGTGGATCTCGATGTCGTTATCCTGACACAGCAAGATTTTTTCCGCGAGGATGATATCCAGCGCTTTGTTTCCGGTTTGATACAAGGCATCGTAGATCCGGATCGCTCCTTCCATTTCTTCCAGGGCGGTGGGATCGATCCTGACACTGCGGCCTATGGTGTGGATCTGATGACGCATATCGTGGCATTTTCGATTGACGGTGTCGATGATCTCCTTGGAGAATTGGTACTGGCTTTGCTCCTTACGAAGCAGTCTTTGCAAGACATCCAGTTCGTCCTCCAGGTTTTTCTTAACTAGCAAGGTGAACTGAATGGTTAGCAGACAAAAACTGCAGATCAGCAGCAGAGAGCAGTCGCTGATGATGAATACCGGGTTGCCGCTGGATTTCCACGCCTGCCGCAGATTAAAGCACAGAATGATCTCAATCAGGACCGCAGCGATCAGCAACACCAACAGCGAGGTTTTGTGTAGATCTACATTTTGACCTTTTTTCAGCCGGCGGCAGAACAGAATATAGCACAGGGGCAGAACCAGCATAGCACTGAGGAACCGTAAAGGCTCAATATAGCTAGAGCCGCCGGGGATGGTCCGGTGAAGCATTTCGCCAAAGGTGGACTGGATAAACTGGATGCTGTAGCCGCCAACAGCGCAAAAGACGGCTTCGTTCCATGCGATCTTGTAGCAGAATTCGGCTAGCAGGGTCATGGATGCCAGTGCAAGAGAAAACGAGGCCAGATTGCTGAGCTGTGCGTCGGTGATACCGGTGCGGGCAAAAACAAAGCAGATCATACCAACGAAGAAAGCCAGAAGGAGCCGCAGAGGGAAAAAACTTCTTCGTTGCTGCGGCAGGAGGAACAGAACCGTGGAGATGGTCAGGTATATATAAAAAGTATATAGATTCATTTCAGATTTCCCCTCCCAGATAATTGTTCAGTGCTGTCAGGAAAGCGTTGCGTTTGGGCCGGCTGATCTGAAGCTCTGCATCATCCAGAATCACCGAGGAACCTCGAATGCCACGAACAAAGGCCAGATTCACCAGATAACAGCGGTTGCAGCGAACGAACTGCCGAGGGTCTAGTTGTGCCTCCACCTGTTTCAGGTTACCATAGGAACGGAGCACGCCGTCGGTGGTGTGGTACAGCAGGGCATGGTCGGACACCTCCACATATTTAACCCGCGCAGAGGAGGTCCGCAACACACCGTCTGATACCGTGACTAGCAGCTCGTGGTGCCAGGATATGGCGCATTTGGACAGAGCCCGTTTTAGTTTCAATGTAAAGGTGGAGAAGGAGACCGGCTTCAGCAGAAAATCCAGAGCATCCACTTCGTATCCTCGGACCGCGTACTGGGCCATGCTGGTGACGAAAATCAGAACTGCACTCTGGTCCAGACGCCGCATATAGCCCGCTGCTTCCAGACCGTTCAGGTCAGGCAGATTGATATCCATGAACACGATATCATAGATGGGCTGGTATGTGGATAGAAAGGATCGGGCGGTAGGAAATAGGCGAACCTGGAAGGTATCCTGAAACTCGGGGGGAAGATGGTTGAAATAGGACTGAAGGATCTGGGCTTCTTTGGGGTCGTCCTCCACAATGGCGACGATGCGGTTCATGGGCATAACCTCCTAATGGGCATCACATCTCACAATAAATTCTATCATATTTCACAAAAGTTGAACAGCAATTTGCGTTGTGAAATGACAATTTGCGAAAAAAACAGGAATACCGGATGGAAATCTCATACAATAAAACCAGCGCATCGGCGGAGGCAGCATGCTCTCACACTCTGCCGAAGCAAAAATCGAAAGGAGAAAAGCGAAAAATGAAGAAACTGTTAGCTCTGCTGTTGGCTCTGGCTATGGTTCTGGCTCTGGCTGCCTGCGGCGGTCCCGCTCCCGAACCCACCGTGCCTCCCACGACTCCCCCCACCGCACCCCCTACCACACCTCCCACCGCACCTCCCACCGCACCTCCCACTGAACCCGAACCGGAAGAAAAGTACACCGTCGGTGTGCATCTCTCTCCCGACAACGATCCCTACATCGAGGTCAAGTATACTGTGACCACTACTGCCGATGGCTGGATCAAGATCGAGAACCAGGGTGGCGCTACCCTGGGTTACTCCCCCGATTCTGGTGTTACCATCATCCAGGTTGACGGCTTTGCCTTCAAGGATATGGACCAGGACGGCAAGCTGGACGTCTATGAGGACTGGAGAAAGTCCGATGAAGAGCGCGCTCTGGACCTGGCTGCCCACATGAGCGGCGAGGAAGCTACCCCCTACCTGACCCACGGCGGCTGGGGTTCCTTCAGTACTGAGGAAATCACCGAAGACAACAAGGGCTACACTTACATCATGGCCGGCGGCCGCGCCGGCGTTACCCGCAAGGCTGGTACTTCCACTCAGGAAAATGTTGACCACGCCAAGTGGGCCAACCTGCTGCAGGAGCTGTGTGAGTCCTCTCTGTACGGCATCCCCGGCATTATCTCCATCGACCCCAACGACCAGTCCGGTCTGATCGAGGCCCTGTCTCTGGCCGCTACCTTCGATCCCGAACTGGCTGTGGAAGTTGGCCGCGAGTTCTCCATCCAGTACCGCGCTATGGGTATCCAGATGCTGCTGGGACCCCAGATCGACCTGATGACCTCTCCTGTTATGGACCGCGGTGAAACCACCTACGGTGAAGATCCCGCTCTGGTCCGTGACATCACCAACGGCTATGTCTCCGGCATGCAGTCTACCTTCGACGAGAACGGCAATGACCTGGGCTGGGGTACCGACTCCGTCGTGACCACCATGAAGCACTATGCTGGCGCTGGCGCTGCCGAGGGCGGCCGTGATGACCACGGTCCTCTGGGTAAGTACGCCGTGTTCCCCGGCAACAACTTTGAAGCTCACCTGATTGCCTTCCACGATGGCGCTTTCGACCTGTCCTACTCCTCCACCGGCAAGGCTGCCGGCGTCATGATGAACTACTCTGTCTCCTGGTCCGAGGACGGTTCCCTGGGCGAGCTGGTTGGCGGCGTGTTCTCTACCTTCAAGTTTGACACCCTGTACAAGAACTGGTCCGGCTTCATCGTCTCCGACTGGGGCTGCTTCCCCGATGGCGGCCGCGGCGGCTGGGGCATGGAAGCCTACACCGTTGCTGAGCGTATCGCCATCGCCATCACTAACGGCATGACCCAGGCCGGCGGTTTCGGCGACATGGAGACCATGGCGCTGGTTTGGCCCGAGCTGGTCAAGATGCACGGCGAGGAAAAGGCTCTGGAGATCGTCCGTGACCGCGCTTACGAGAACATTCTGATGACCATGCGTCTGGATATGTTCGAGAACCCCTACTGCGACACCGCTTACACCGCATCCGTCGGCTGCACCGACGAGGCTCTGGCCTTCGGTCTGGAGACTCAGCTGGATTCCGTTGTCATGCTGAAGAACACCGACAACCTGATCAAGGCTGCTGAGGAAGGCGCAGAAAAGCTGACCGTTTATGTTCCCTATGTTTACCACGATGGCACCAGCTTCTCCTGGAAGAGCGGCGCCACCTTCGGCAACGGCTCCTGGAGCCCCAGCCTGGATCTGGATGTTGTTTCCAAGTACTACAATGTTGTGACTGATGAAGTGCTGGAGCCTTCCGGCAAGGATGCTAATGGTAATGCTGTCTACACCGAGAACGATATCAAACGCGCTGACCTGTCCGATGTGGATCTGGTCCTGATCGGCATGACCGCTCCCAAGGTTCCCTCCTACACCGTGACTAATGAGGACGGCACCGTTACCTGGCTGCCCAGCTCCATCCAGTATGGCGCTTATACCGCTGTCAACGCCAAGGAAGAGTCCGTTGCCGGTGATATCACTGTCAAGACTGAGTACGATCCCTATGGTTCTGTGATCAGCGAATCTACCACCGTTGAGAACCGCTCTTACAAGGGCAACTCCTCTCTGCCTGCCGCCAACTATGGCGATCTGGTTGCCCTGCAGTACGCTGCTGGCAATACTGAGGCTCCTGTTATCGTGCTGATGCAGCAGGACGACGGCGCTATGGTTTGGTCCGAGGTTGAGCCTCTGGCCGATGCCATCCTGGTTGGCTACGCCATCTCCGATGAGGCCATGGTCATGACCGCTGCTGGCCTGCATGAGCCCAATGGTCTGCTGGTCAACCAGCAGCCCGCCTCCATGGATGCCGTGGAAGTCCAGCTGGACGACGTGCCTCGCGATGTTGAGTGCCATAAGGATACCAACGGCAACACCTATGACTTCGCCTTCGGTATGAACTGGTCCGGCGTCATCAATGACGAGCGCGTCCAGACCTACTCCGCCGATCCTCTGACCGAGTGCGAGAATATCGACTTCCAGTACGCCAACTAATTTCCCGTTTTCCTTTCAAATGCGCGGAGCGGCTCGTCCGCTCCGCGCAACCCTATTCCAGCCCGGAAAGGAGCGATCATCCTATGGCGGGAAAGATAAATGAGATCAAGGATAGAATTACGGCGCTCCTGGCCCGGCAGAAGCAGGTTGTTGTAGCTATTGACGGTGGTTGTGCCGCAGGCACAGAGGAACTTGCCAGGATAATTGCCGAAGCATTTGACTGCAATTTGTTCCACACCGCAGATTTTTATCTTCCGGAAATGTTGGACGAGGGGATTTACTTGGACTGTGAGCGGCTGCGTCGGGTGATCCTGGAACCGGTTCAGCGTGGAATCCCGTTTTTCTTTCGTCCAGTCGGCAAGGAACCAATGGAGGCGGTAGCTCCTAAACGGTTAAATGTCATAGAGGGAACCTACAGCCTGCACCATGAGATTCGGGATGCCTACGACCTAAAGATTATATTGCGGACAGATTCGGCGCTACAGCAGCAATTCATCAAGTGTTTGGAACCGGAAAAGCAGATGTTATTTGCCGCGCAGATGATGCCCGCAGAGGCCAGATACTTCAATTTTACGGCATGGGAAAAACATTGTGATTTTGTACTGGAAACGACAGACCTGAAGAAATGACAGCACCATCGGATTCGATGGTGCTGTTTTCTGTGGAGCTGCTTAACTTTAACCTACATGGTATCAATGGTATTTTCCAGTATTTTTGTAGCACACTGTGTCAACTCGTCCAGCGAGATAGAGAGCTTGCCCATAAACCAGCTTTGGTACAGACGAATTAGACCACCGGCGCAGAAGGTCAGGGGAATTTCCGCTTCTTTTCGCTTATCTAATAAGACGGTTTCCCCGTATTGCCAAAGATATTCCAATACGATCTCTGCAATGCGTTCCTGCACCATTGATGCGGCGCTGGAGGTCATAATGACTTGATAAAAATCCAGATCTTGTTCCAGCAGGGATTGGATCTCCTTCAGAATGATGGACGGGGTCTGTTCTGCGGGATGCTTTTTCTGAAAGACATCACGAATCCGATCAAAGGTCTGGTCGATCAGGGAGTTGATCACATCAGGAATACTTTGGTAGTGTGCATAAAAGGTACTTCTGTTGATGTTCGCTTTCCGAACCACATCGGATACGGTGATCTTGTCCAACGGATTTTCGTGGAGCAATTCTGCCAGTGCGGCATTGATCAGTTGCCGGGATCGGATCGCATTACGGTATTCTGCTTTTGCCATAAAATTTCCTTCTTTCAATTTCCAACACAATTCTGTGTTCTGTACAATATTGGCCAAACTGCTAAATCTCTGATGGTTGCATACAAGCAGTGCGTACATTATAATATAAATTGATAAAAATAACAACAGTTGTCTGCGATTGGTGGATGAAATACGAAGAAAACTGCAATGGATGAGTGCCGCCAGCCATCTACCATCAGGAAAAGAAGGAATGTAGCATTCATCCTGCTGATTATGCCGACCTACAAGGAGGATTCATTTTATGAAGAAAAAAACAGCGCATAAACCCATGTCTAAAAAACGAACCCAGACGCTCGTCAACACAGTTCGCGGCGCAATGAAGTTGTTTGCCCCCCAGATGGTAGATATGACAAAAGCCATTGGCAAAGATACCCGGTTTGAAACCAGCAAAGGTTCTGTTCGTGCACTAACCTATGGTTTTGAGAATCCGGAGGTAACTCCGCTGCTGGTAAATATTCACGGAAGCGGCTTTGTTATGGGTAGCGCAGCCATGGACGATCCGTTTATGATGCAGTTCGTGGAGAAGTGCGGCGTTAAGGTCATCAACATTGATTATTCCCTGGCCCCCGATGTGATGTTTCCTGTGGCCATCGAACAATGCTATGCGGTGATCGAATATGCGAAGATCCATGGTGCTGAATTAAAGATCGATCCCGAGCGGATCATGATCATGGGACATAGCGCAGGCGGTAATTTCTGCGCTGCCATCGGACTGCTGGAAAAGGAACGCAAGGCACTGGGTCTGAAAGGTATTATTCTGGACTATCCGCCTACGGATATCGCAACTGATCCCGGTGACAAACCGCTGCCCAAAGGTGCGCTGCCTCCTTGGCTGAGCCGCATTTTCAATGCCGCTTACTGCAAGCCAGAAGAAGCCAGGAATCCCTTAATCTCGCCTACCTTTGCTGATGAGGATATGGTGAATCATTTCCCGCCAACACTGGTTATTACTGCGGGCAATGATACGCTGGCGGCTGAAACAGAACATTTCAAGGATACATTGGTGCGAGCCGGAGTGGATGTGACCTTTAAGCGCTTTGAAGGAGCCATTCACGGTTTTACCATCATTACGGAAAGTCAGGCGAAAAAACACCCCGCTGTATATGCACAATCGCTGGAAGCATGGCAGATGATGGTGGATTTCGTGAATCGCAATATTTGATCCATCTGTACAGGAGGACAGTCTATGGAAAAGCCTATCTTATTCCCCAAGCCGGAACTGCAATATCTGATGTCCCTGGAATATGAGGTTCGGGAAACTATTGATTTAGGAAACCGAAAGCAAATCCAAACCATTTTCGACGGAACGGT
>JAZURG010000198.1:0-13005 GCA_045606145.1 Faecousia sp. | reverse complement strand
TCAACGCCAGCGGGAAGGTCCAGGCTCATCAGAGCTTCGACAGTCTTCTGGTTGGGGTTGAGGATATCGATCAGTCTCTTGTGGGTTCTGCGTTCGAACTGCTCACGGCTGTCCTTGTACTTATGAACAGCGCGAAGGATGGTAACGACTTCCTTCTTGGTGGGCAGCGGGATGGGGCCGGAAACAGCGGCGCCGTTGCGCTTAGCGGTCTCCACGATCTTTGCAGCGCTGGAGTCGATCAGCTGGTGATCGTAAGCCTTCAGCCGGATGCGGATCATTTCCTGGTTTGCCATGGTTTGTTTTCCTCCTTGAATATCGTACTCAGTTTGCGTAGATGTCTGGGTACGGTCGAACTGTTTGTTAACGCTACCGTGCGTATCATTCCAGGCCAAGAAAAATGGCCGACGCAAGGCCGACCTTTCCCCTGCCGCAGCGATATACGCAGCGCAAACAGAAGCAGTTCAGCCGCCCGATGACCGGACATACTCCGCAGAAGTTACCGTCTTTCGACGCAATCTCCTGCATCATCGCAGTGCACGCGCAGAATTCCCCTACACGCGCCCGATTATCTTACCACTGATGCTGCCATTTGTCAAGTATAATTTCAGAAAAAATCACAAAAATTTCTATGTATTTTTAGCACTTTCGGAGAATCTGTTTCTTATTTCTCCGTGCTTGACATTAGAAGTATACCGGAGTAATTGCACCTTTTCCCGTATATGCCTTGTACAATATGCAAGGAATCGTATTGCCGCGAATTCTTACATAAATAAACTGTCAGTAGGGGAAGCTCTTGAGCCTCCCACACAGAGAAATGTCACAAATTTGCTGAAATCCGATGAGGAAACGCAGCATCCTATCACCGGGAGGGTCAAGACCCTCCCCTACGGCGGTACTTTCATAGCAACGACAGGTGCTGTGGTGTTCCGGAGTACACTCCGGTAAATCATCAGGGAAATCAACAGGCTTTTCTATTACCAGCTTGTAGGGGAGGCTCTTGAGCCTCCCGAGCCGTAAAATCTCGCAAATTCGCTGAAATCCGATGCAAAAACGCAGCATCCTACCACCGGGAGAGTCAAGACCCTCCCCTACGGCGGTACTTTCATAGCAACGACAGGTGCTGTGGTGTTCCGGAGCACACTCCGGTAAATCAATAGAGAAATCAACAAGCTTTTCTATTACCGGCTTGTAGGGGAGGCTCTTAAGCCTCCCGAACCGTAAAATCTCGCAAATTCGCTGAAATCCGATGCGAAAACGCGGCATTCTGCCATTGGGAGGGTCAAGACCCTCCCCTACAGTTTTTGTCCGGCGAAAAAACAATCCTCGCTCCAACGTTGCGGATTTGTATCAATATAGGACCAAATTTTTTCATATCCCGACCGGTTCCGTATCACATGGTCATGATACGACCTTTGCCAAACTTTGACCCCCGGTTCCATACTACGAACTTTCCGGGTTACACCCGCTTTATATTGTCCAATCACCACATTGAGGTTTGGCAGTGTACCTTTTTCGTTTTGGCAGCCAATCACAACGATGGCGTGGACATGGTTGGGCATGACCACCGCCTTCTCGATCCGTATTGCCGGAAAGTGATTCGGTATGTTAATCAGGTCGGCTTCCGCAATTTTGCCCCATATATTCAAATTGCCCGGTTCTCCGAAAATGCACTTCTTCTCATTAGCGCAGATGGTGACAAAATAGTAATTCTCGATAGAATAATCATATCCTGGGATACGCGGAGACTTTCTGACTGGCACATTCATACAGCTTACACCACCGTTATCTATCATATTACAGCTTAAGGGAGGGTCAAGACCCTCCCCTACATCATAATAATACATTAACCTTTATATCTTGGCTGGCAGGTCAGATTGACACCCAGCCGCTTGAAGGTTTTTTCATCCACGGACGAAAGGATCACACTGGAATGGACTTCACAGCCATGGAGTTTATCTAACTGTTCCATTGCCTGCTCCGCACGGGGATCTGTAGCTGCGCAGATAGAAAGCGCGATCAGCACCTCATCCGTATGCAGGCGGGGATTCCGGTTGCCAAAGTGATCCACCTTCAGATGCTGAATAGGATCGATCACGCTGGGAGAGATTAAATGCAGTTCATCTTCCAGTTCCGCCAGATGTTTCAGTGCGTTCAGCAGCAACGCAGCGGACGCGCCCAACAGGTCGGATGTTTTGCCGGTGATGATGGTTCCATCGGGCAATTCCATAGCCGCGGCGGGTTTGCCGGTCAGTTCTGCCCGTTCCAAAGCAGGTGCTACAACAACGCGGTCTTCCGGGGAAACACCGGCTTTCTTCATCAGCAGCTCCAGCTTGCGGACTACATCCTCAGAGATCTTGCCCTGCTTCAGGTCGCATTGGGCCGCATAATAACGGCGGATGATTTCCTGACCGCTGGCCTTGCGGGTCTCGGCATCGTCGACGATGCAGTTACCCACCATGTTGACACCCATATCCGTGGGGGACTTATAAGGACACCGGCCCAGGATCTTTTCAAACATAGTCACCAGCACCGGGAATGCTTCAACGTCCCGATTGTAGTTGACGGTGGTTTCGTTATAAGCTTCCAGATGGAAGGGGTCGATCATATTCACATCGCTGAGATCAGCGGTAGCCGCTTCATAGGCCAGATTCACCGGATGGTTGATGGACAGATTCCATACCGGGAAAGTCTCAAATTTGGCATAACCCGCCTGCGTGCCCCGCTTGTGTTCATGGTAAAGCTGGCTCAGACATGTGGCCAATTTGCCGCTGCCGGGGCCGGGTGCGGTCACCACCACCAGTTCTCTGGTGGTTTCAATATATTCGTTTCTGCCGAAGCCGTCCTCGCTGACGATTCGGGCGGTATCGGAAGGATAACCGGGAATATCGTAATGGTGATAGACCCTGACTCCCATGCTTTCCAGACGGGATTGGAAGGCCTTAACTGTGGGCATTTCCTGATAGCGGGTCAGCACCACACTGCTGACATACAGGCCAAAGCCCCGGAATACATCCAAAAGGCGAATCACGTCCCGGTCATAGGTAATACCCAAGTCGCCCCGGATCTTATTCTTTTCAATATCCGCGGCATTGATAGCAATAACCATCTCCACCTGTTCCTTCAGCTGCAGCAGCATCCGCAGCTTGCTGTCCGGCTGAAAACCGGGCAGGACGCGGGACGCGTGGTTGTCGTCATACAGCTTGCCGCCGAATTCCAGATACAGCTTGCCGCCAAACTGGTCGATCCGCTGGCGGATATGCTGAGACTGCAAAAGCAGATATTTTTCGTTATCGAATCCGATTCTATTCATGAGAAGGCCTCGCTTCCGTTAAACAAAATACTTGTTTATTATATAGGATACCCCAAAAAATAGCAATCCCTTTTCCGCTAAAAAACACGGTCGTGGAGAAACTTCCCATAGCGAACGGAGGATCCCACACACGGGATCCTCCGTTTATCCATTGCATTATTGGCGGTAGTGGGCCAGGAAATCCGCCAGCTTTTTGGTAGCGATCTCCAGATCCTCCACCCGGGGCAGGTATACCAGACGGAAATGATCCGGCTGTTTCCAGTTAAAGCCGCTGCCGGGAATCAGCAGCACCCGCTTTTCCTTCAGGAAGTCCAGCGCGAATTTGTTGTCATCGGTAATGTTGAACTTCTTCACATCCACCTTGGGGAAGATGTAGAAGGCCGCCTTGGGTTTCACGGCACTGATACCGGGGATGTCATTCAATGCCTTGTAGATGAATTCCCGCTGTTCGTAGATACGGCCGCCGGGAACGATGTACTCATTGACACTCTGATACCCCCACAAAGCTGTCTGAATAATGGATTGGCCGGGAACATTGGAGCAAAGGCGCATATTGGAAAGCATATTGATGCCTGCGATATAATCCTTTGCCAACGCTTTATTGCCGGAGAGGATCATCCAGCCAACCCGGAAACCGCAGACCATGTGGGACTTGCTGAGGCCGCTGAAGGTCACGCAGAACAGATCCGGTGCCAAAGACGCGGTAGAAATATGCTGCTCTCCATCCATCACCAGACGGTCATAGATCTCATCGGAGAAAATGATCAGCTCGTGGCGGCGGGCAATGTCCACGATCTTCTCCAGCAAGTCCTTGGAATACAAAGCACCGGTGGGGTTGTTGGGGTTAATGATAACGATGGCCTTGGTTTTGCAGGTGATTTTGCTTTCGATATCCGCAAGGTCGGGATACCAATCGGATTGTTCGTCACAAATGTAGTGAACGGCAGTGCCGCCGGCCAGATTGGTGCAGGCCGTCCAGAGGGGATAGTCCGGTGAAGGAATCAATACCTCATCGCCTGGGTTCAGCAGTGCGTTCAAAGAAAGCTGGATCAGTTCACTGGCACCGTTACCGGTGAAGATGTCCTTCATTTCCACATTGGGGATATGCTTGATCTGGGCATACTGCATGACAGCCTTACGGGCAGCAAAGATACCCCGGGAATCGGAGTAACCCTGGCAGTTCACAATATTGTCACGCATATCCTGAATGACTTCTTCCGGTGCCCGGAAACCAAAGGGAGCGGGGTTTCCGATGTTCAATTTCAGGATATTCATGCCCTGCTCTTCCATCCGGTTAGCTTCATCCACTACAGGGCCACGGACATCATACAGCACATTATCCAGCTTGTCGGATTTTGTAAATGTTCTCATAATCGTTTCTCCCAAGAGTTACAGGCTGCCACATGTGCGGCAGCCTATTGTGTTTCTTAGAAATCGCACTTTTCAGCAATGTAAGCCTTCAGCTCGCTGATGGGGATACGAACCTGCTCCATGGTATCACGGTCACGGACGGTGACGCAATCGTCAGCGGGAGTATTCTCATCGCCAACGGTCTGGAAGTCCACGGTGATGCACAGGGGGGTACCGATCTCGTCTTCCCGGCGGTAGCGCTTACCGATGGAACCTGCATCATCGAAGTCCACCATGAAGTCCTTCTTCAGCATCTTGTAGATCTCCTCAGCCTTGGGACTCAGCTTCTTGGAAAGAGGCAGAACAGCGGCCTTGAAAGGAGCCAGAGCAGGATGCAGATGCAGCACGGTACGGACATCGGGATTGCCCTTCTTGTCCATGCCAACCACTTCTTCATCGTATGCTTCGCACAGGAAGGCCAATGCCACACGGTCGCAGCCCAGAGAAGGCTCGATAACATAGGGAATGTAATGCTCATTCTTTTCCTGATCGTAGTATTCCAGATTCTTGCCGGAAGCCTCCTGATGGCGGCCCAGATCGTAATCGGTACGGTCAGCAATGCCCCACAGCTCGCCCCAGCCGTTGCCGAAGGGGAACTGATACTCGATGTCGGTGGTAGCACGGGAGTAGAATGCCAGTTCTGCGGGATCGTGGTCACGCAGACGCAGGGACTCGAACTTGATGCCCAGGCTGGTCAGCCAGTTGACACAGTAGTCTTTCCAGTAGGCAAACCATTCCAGATCCGTGCCGGGCTGGCAGAAGAATTCGCACTCCATCTGCTCGAACTCACGGGTACGGAAGGTAAAGTTACCGGGAGTGATCTCGTTACGGAAAGCCTTACCCACCTGGCAAACACCGAAGGGCAGCTTTTTGCGGGTGGTACGCTGAATGTTGGCAAAGTTAACGAAGATACCCTGAGCTGTCTCGGGACGCAGATAGGCAATGGAGGAAGAGTCCTCGGTAACACCGATCTTGGTCTGGAACATCAGATTAAAATTACGGATAGAAGTGAAATGATGCTTGCCGCAGACGGGGCAGACAACATCCTCGTGGTCAGCAATGAAGTCATTCATCTGGTCGGTGTTCATGGCATCCACATTGACCTGCTTGCCGCTTTCGGATGCGGCGATCAGCTGGTCAGCACGCTGACGGGAGCCGCAGCCCTTGCAATCCACCAGAGGATCGGAGAAAGAGCCAACGTGGCCGGTAGTGACCCAAGTGGTGGGATTCATAATGATGGCAGCGTCCAGGCCCACGTTATATTCGGATTCCTGAACAAACTTCTTCAGCCATGCCTTCTTGACGTTATTCTTGAACTCCACACCCAAAGGGCCGTAGTCCCAGGAGTTGGCCAGGCCGCCGTAGATTTCGGAACCGGCATAGACAAAACCTCTGTTCTTGCAGAGATTTACAATCATATCCAGTGTCTTTTCACTGTTCTTCATAATATATCCTCCAATTTCTGGATTATTTTCTTTCGTGAGTGTCTATTATACAAGGAATATCTGTGTAAATCAAGTATCAATTACGCTTCTGCAGCGTATTCGGGGCCAAGGTCCTGAGCCATCATGGCATGGATCCGGTTGGAAATATCCACGGTAGTGACACCTTCCAGCTCTTCCGGAGGGATCACTGCCAGAACATGCAGTTCAATATCAGTAGGCTTCAGCTTTTTTAAATTGCCCATGACCTTAAAGGTATTGGTGATGGTGCAGACCACAATGGGAACCTTTGCTTTCTGGGCGATCTTAAATACACCGGGACGGAACACATGCAGCTTGTGGTCCATGCTGGTATAGCCTTCCGGGAACACGCCGATGGACACCTTATCCTCTTTCAGCAAGCGGATACAGTTGAGAATCGTCTTCAGCGCCTCCCGGTCATTTTCCCGGTTGATGGGCTGGCACATGATCCGGTGCATCAAAGTACCTACGATAAACCGGGATCCGTTTTCCCGCTTGGAGATAAAGGCCAACTGATTCTGCCGGAAGTGGTGGATCAGCACAACAGGGTCAAAGTCATTGAGGTGGTTGCACACCATCATAAATCTGCCTTCTTTGGGCACATTCTCAAATCCTCTGGTATGGACACGCATCATCAGAATCGTATGGGCAGCTTCCGCCAGCAGACCGATCAGCCAACGGAAAAAAGCAGAATCTTCTTCCTGGGGTTTGTGCAGATCAATGGTCTTGCTCAATATCCATACTGTCAAAAAGATCAAGGCTGCCTGGGCAAGAAATGCCGCAATAAATCCTATGGGCAGCATCCAAAGCCACCCCAGACCGCCAAAGCTGCCGCTGCAGACGCACCACAGCACAGCAAGCAAACCACTAATTACCGAAACGCCGCCAATCAACATAGTTACGCTGCCTCCAAAACAAAACACTTTCCACTCATTATACTCGGCAAGTCCTGAGGAAACAAGTATTTTTTCTTACTTTTTTTCCGAAACACTGGAAATTAGCCGTGCAGATTGGTATAATACCAAATATGATCAGCTAAATGATCGTTTATGCGACCAATCTATCAATCGATATCGTAGGGGCGCTCACTGAGCGCCCGGTGATTTTGCTTGCAAAATCACATCGCCAAAGGCGATAACTATTTGATTTCCTACAGAAATCCCACAATTGCTGTGCAATTGTGGGCGGGCGATCAATGATCGCCCCTACAAGAACCATCGATAAATAGTGCGCTAAACGATCATTGATATCACCTGTAAAGAGAGAGGAATCAGTATTATGGGTCTTTCCGCTTCTGCCCCCTGGCGGGCATTTTACGGCAACACGCCGGTATCTCTTGACTACCCCAGCCTGACCATGTATCAACTGCTGCAGCGCAATGCCCGGCAGTACCCCGGCAACATTGCCTATGTGTTCATGGGAAAAGAAACCACCTATGCCGCATTCCTTAACCGCATCGAAGCTGCCGCAAAGGGTCTTACCAACCTGGGTATTACCCGTGGTGACCGGGTCACCGTTTGCATGCCCAACAGCCCTCAGGCTCTGGACTGTTTCTACGCGCTGAACCGCATTGGGGCGGTTCCCAGCATGATCCACCCTCTCTCCGCGCCCAAGGAGATCGCCTTTTATTTGGAGGTATCTCACAGCAAAGCCATTTTGACGCTGGACCAGTTCTATGACAAGGTGGCACAGGTTGCCGGCGATTGCAAGATTCTCATCGCCCAGATCAAGGACGAGCTTCCCTTCCCTTTGAATCTTCTGTATCCCATGACAAAAGGGGCACGGGCCATCCCCAAGCTGCCCAAAGATGGATACATGCTTTGGAAGGACATGGTGGCCGCGGGCAAGAATACCGCACTCCCCGAGGATACCGGCAAAGCAGAAGATTGCGGTGCCATTCTCTACTCCGGCGGCACCACCGGCACCAGCAAGGGCATCATGCTCTCCAATCTGAATTTCAACGCGCTGGGTATGCAGACTATTGCGGCTTCCGGCTTTGGCAGCGTAGAAGGTATGAAAATGCTTTCTGTCATGCCTCTTTTCCACGGTTTCGGCCTGGGCATCGGCATTCACACCGCTCTCATCGGCGGCGCTACCTGCATTCTGCTGCCCCAGTTCAGCATTAAAACCTACGCCGAAACCCTCATCAAGCAAAAGCCTAACATTATCCCCGGTGTTCCCACCTTGTTTGAAGCTCTTCTCCGGGCAGAAAACCTGCAAAATGCAGATCTTAGTTTCCTCAAGGGCATCTTCTCCGGCGGCGACAGCCTGTCCCCGGAACTGAAAAAGAAGGTTGACCAATTCCTTAGGGACCATAAATGCACCGAGCAGATCCGGGAAGGCTACGGCACCACCGAGTGCGTTACTGCTTCCTGTCTGACCCCCAAGGATTATGCCCGCAGCGGCTCCATCGGTGTTCCCTTCCCGGATGTGTACTATAAAGTCGTCACACCCGGTACCACCGAAGAAGTGGATGCCAATATTGAAGGTGAGATCTGCATCTCCGGTCCCACGGTCATGCTGGGCTATATGGATAACCCCTTGGAAACAGCCAACACTTTGCGCAGCCACGGCGATGGCCGCATCTGGCTTCACACCGGCGACCTGGGCCGCATGGACAGCGACGGCTTTATCTACTTCCGCCAACGGATCAAGCGGATGATCATTACCTCCGGTTATAATGTCTACCCCTCCCAGCTGGAAAACATCATTGACGGTCACGAGAAGGTTCTGCTGAGCTGCGTCATCGGTATCAAGGATGATTACCGTGGTCAAAAAGTCAAGGTCTTTGTGGTTCCCATGCCCGGTATCGAGCCTACTGAAGCGCTGAAGCAAGAAATTTTGGATTACTGCAAGGATCATGTGGCCAAATATGCCATGCCCCGGGAGATTGAATTCCGCACCGAGCTGCCCAAGACACTGGTGGGCAAGGTAGCCTACCGGGTACTGGAAGCGGAAGCGAACGCAAAGGCGGAAAATGGCTGATGGACAAACGCATCTGGGAACTGGATGCACTGCGGGGTATCTGCATTCTGGGTATGGTTGTCGTGCATTTGCTTTACGACCTGGGCAGCCTTGGTCTGGACATCTCTTTTCCGCTGTTCCGCCTTGTGCAATACTGGGGCGGCACTGTATTTGTTTTGATCTCCGGTATCTGCATCACCCTTGGCAGCAAGCACATCCGCCGTGGATTGACCGTTTTCGGCTGCGGTATGGTCTGCACCGTTGTAACCGCCGGAATGTATTGGTTGGGTCTTGCTGATAAGGATATTGTGATCTATTTTGGCGTTCTGCACTGTCTCGGCACATGTATGCTATTTTGGGAGCTGCTGCGCCGGTTCCCCACATGGCTGCTGGCTGTGCTTGGCATGATTATATGTATTGCGGGTCATTTTCTGGAGCAGACAACGCTTGTGAATTTCCCCTGGCTGGTACCCTTTGGTTTTCTCTACCCCGGCTTTTCTTCCGCCGATTATTTTCCTCTGCTTCCCAATCTGGGATATTTTCTCTTTGGTGTCTTGCTGGGCCGCGCTTTGTATCACAGCAAACAAACGCTGTTTCCAAAAGCCGACCCCCATCGCTTTCCTATTCCCTTTTTGTGCGGATGTGGCAGACATTCCCTGCTGATCTATCTTCTGCATCAGCCCCTGATTACCGTCGTTCTGATGCTGACTTTTTACCGTTAGGAGTAATGCGTTATGAAACATCTCTCCAAGCTGCCTGTTTTGACTGCGCTGTGCGCGTCGTTGGGTCTTATATGCCTGTGTGTCCGGCAGTGGCTGCTTCGCTCCGGTGTGGACGAAAAGGGGCTGCTCACAGCAGGCCATGCCGGTATACTGCTTTCCATACTGCTCTTGGCAGCAGCGCTGTGTGTGCTGTTTCTCGCACTGCGGCAGCAGCAGGTCTACCGCTTTCACAATTCCACCCTCAGCATCGTCAGCATGGTATTCTTTGCCATTGGTTACGGCAGCGCTGCTTGGAAGCTGATCGTCAACCATGCGCAAACCCTTTCGATTATTGCCGGAATGTTGGGCATTCTCAGCGCCCTATGCGCGTTGTATATTGCCTTTGCTCTCTACCGCAAAAGCAAGCTGCATCCTTTTGTCTTTTGCCCCGCAGCCCTCTTCCTCATGGTTTTTCTGGTCTGCCGGTATCAGCAATGGAGCAGTGAGCCGGAGCTGCAGCGGTATCTGTTTCAGTTGCTCAGTGTTATCTCTTTAATGATATCCGCATACCACCGGGCAGCCTTGGAATCAGACAAAAAAGGTGCCAGAACCTACCTGTTGGTAAGCCGTGCTGCTGTTTTTTTCTGTATCGCGGCAATTCCCGGAAGTGTCTACGGTATCTTGTACGGCTGCAGTGCCGTGGCTATCATTTTAGACGGATTTACCGTCTCTAAAAAGCAGGGAGCATAACCATGTATCTACCCAAAAATATACGCACCTGCATCGATGCGCTGGAAGCGGCAGGTTTTGCCGCCTATGCCGTGGGAGGCTGTGTACGGGACTCTTTGCTGGGTCTTACGCCCCATGATTATGATCTTTGCACCAGTGCTACACCGGAGCAGATCCGCAGTGTTTTCTCCGATTACCGGCTGGTACTGGCCGGAGAGAAGCACGGCACTGTATCCGTGGTGATGGATAACAGTTTGATTGAAATTACTACCTTCCGTACGGAAGGTGACTATACCGACAACCGCCACCCGGATTGGGTGCGGTTTGTTACAGATATCGATTCTGACCTGAGCCGCCGGGATTTCACTGTCAATGCCATGGCCTACTCCCCTTCCCGGGGATTTGCCGATCCCTTTGGCGGACAGAGCGATTTGAAAAACCGCATCCTCCGGGCTGTAGGCGATCCTGTGCGCCGCTTTACGGAAGACGCGCTGCGAATCCTGCGGGGTGTTCGCTTTGCCGTGCGCTACGATCTTACCGTAGAAGAAAACACCCGCCGCGCCATGACCGAGTTATCTCCGCTTATGGATCACTTGGCCCGGGAGCGGGTCTATACCGAATTGTGCGGGCTGCTGCCGTTGGTCACCTCGGAGGATCTGGTCTATTTCCAGCCTGTTTTGTCCCAAATTCTCCCGGAATTGGCCCCTATGGTGGGTTTCGATCAAAAAAGTCCTTACCATGCGTATGATCTTTACTCCCACACCGCCCATGTGGTGGAGCGCGTTCCAAAAGTCCTGCATCTGCGATGGGCTGCGCTGCTCCATGACATTGGGAAACCCGGCACCTTTTATCTGGATGAATCGGGCCGCGGCCATTTCCCCGGTCATGCCAAGCTGAGTGCGCAAATGGCAAACAACATCCTTCTGCGGTTGAAAGCGCCTACCGCCTTGCGCCAGCAAGTGGTCGCTCTTATTGAGCGGCATATGACACCCCTGGAGCCTGACAAGCGAATTCTGCGCCGCCGTCTGGGCAAGTACGGCACGGAAGGCACTTTGGATCTGCTGGCTTTGCAGCGGGCCGATTTCAGTAGCAAGGGAACCAAAGAAGCAACCGATATTTTTGAACAGATTCACAGATTGATTGATGAGATTCGATCTGAAGATGCCTGTCTGTCCGTGAAGGATCTGGCCATTAATGGCAAAGACCTCATCGAACTCGGCTTTGTACCGGGACCCGCTATCCGCACATGTCTGGAATCCCTTCTCTGTTCCGTACAGGAAGAGGTTCTCCCTAATACTAAAGAAATGCTATTGGCTGCCGCCAAGGCCTATCAGGAGGAATTGCTATGAATATTGCCGTCGTTACCGGTGCGTCTTCCGGCATGGGCCGTGAGTTCGTGCTGCAGCTAAAGGACTATGTGTCCGTGGATGAGATCTGGGTCATTGCCCGCCGGTCAGAAGCTTTGCGCGCGCTGCAAAGCCAGGTCGCTGTACCTCTCAAAATTATCACACTGGATCTGTCCAAAGAAGAAAGCTTTGATGCCTATGCCGCCGCATTGGCAGAAACAAACCCCAACGTCAGGCTGTTGGTCAATGCTGCCGGTTTCGGCAAATTCGGCAGCTACGAAAAGATCCCTCTGGAAGACGAAATGCGGATGGTGGATCTCAACTGCAAGGCTCTGTTGGCTATGACAAGGCTGGCCCTGCCTTACATGGAATCCGGCAGCCACATTTTGCAGCTGGACAGTCTTTCTGCCTTTCAGCCGGTTCCTTACATCACAACTTACGGTGCCACCAAAGCCTTTGTTCTCAGCTACTGCCGTGCCATGAACGCGGAATTGAAGGTAAAAAGGATCCGTATGATGGCCATGAATCCCGGTTGGGTGAAAACAGAGTTTTTCAACCACGCCTTCCAGACCAATAGCGGCGAAGTGCAATACTTTGACCGCCTGTATGAGGCCAAGGATGTAGTGGCCACGGGTTTGAAGGACCTGTACCGCAGTAAAAAGGATTACTCAATCCATGGTTTCCCGGTGCGGATGCAGGTCCGGCTGGTGAAGCTGCTGCCTCACAGTATGGTCATGTCCACCTGGCTGAATCAGCAGAAAAAAGCGAAAAACAACAAAGGATTGACGACGAAAGAATGAACCACCGGAAGCTGATATTGGGTACTCTCGCTCATGTGTGAGCCAATAGATGAGAACCACGCAAAACACCCTTAAAAATAGTTCATCCCCGACCTAAAAAGTCGGGGATTTTTCTGTTTTACGGCACATTCGACTGTTTTCTGTCGGAGCGGTACAATCATGGTACAAACCAAACAAAGGAGGCTTGACCATGAATATCTCTTATATCTGTTCCGGGGACTTTCTTCTCCCGGATCTGAAGCTGCCGGAGGAAACCCGGCCCATCGGCAAGTGGGGGCGTAT
>JAZURG010000197.1:0-4326 GCA_045606145.1 Faecousia sp. | reverse complement strand
CTGCCCGAAGGGCAGACGGATGAGGGGTGTGGCTGCTTTTCGACCCCTCATCAGTCAAAAATCAAAGATTTTTGACAGCTTCCCCCCAAGGGGAAGCCTTTTGGGTGCAGTGGTAGTTTGTGAGATAAACGATCATTTGCACTTTTCCGTTGAATCCGGCGAAAAAATGGTATATACTATATCTATAAAAAACAGCAAGGAGCAGTGCTATGGATTTTAAGGTACTGGCAGTAGGCGATGTAGTAGGCACACCCGGTCTGGAACGCATCCGCCGGAGCCTGCGTTATTTAAAGCGGAAGACCGGGGCGGATTTTGTCATCGTCAATGGCGAGAACGCCGCCGCCATCGGCATGACCCCCCAGCAGGGTGAGGACATTTTGGATGCCGGTGCCGATGTGATCACCCTCGGCAACCACACCTTCGCCAAGCGGGAGATCGTCACCTGGCTGGAGGATTGCCCCCAGGTACTGCGCCCCGCCAACTACGCCCCCCAAACACCGGGTCGCGGTTACAGCATCTTCGAGACCAAGGCAGGCCCCGTAGCCGTTATCGACCTTATTGGCCGCTGCTCCATGGACTACACCCCGGACAATCCCTTTCTGGAGGTGGAGCGCATCTTAAAGAAGCTGGACACGAAGATCATTCTGGTAGAGCTTCACGCGGAAGCCACCTCGGAAAAGCTGGCCATGGGCTACATGCTGGACGGACGGATCAGCGCCCTCTGGGGCACCCACACCCATGTGCCCACCGCCGATGCCCAAATTTTACCCAAAGGCACCGGCTACGTGACGGATCTGGGCATGACCGGTCCCCGTCACTCGGTCTTAGGCATTCAACCTCATCTTTCCATCGCCAAATTCCGTGGCGATTTAACGGAGCGCTACCGCTGGGCCGAAGGCGAAACCAAGCTGGAAGCCGTTTTATTCACCATCGACACCGCCACCGGCCATTGCCGCAGGGCAGAAAGGGTTGATTTATATGAAGATCCTGCACAGCGCTGACTGGCACTTAGACTCCCCCATCATCGGCCGCACCGAGGCCCAGACCGCCCTGCTAAAGTCCGCACTGCTGGAAGTTCCCCACAAGGTGGTATCCGCCGCCAAGGCAGAGCGCTGCGATCTGATTCTGCTGGCCGGTGACCTGTTCGACGGCAGTGCCACCCCCGAAAGCATCAAGGCGGTGAAGGACGCATTGACAGAAGCGGACATTCCCGTCTTTATCGTACCGGGCAACCATGATTTTCTTTCTCCCGCCTCCCCGTGGCTGACAGAGCGGTGGCCGGAGAATGTGCATATTTTTACTTCCCCGGGCTGGGAAAGCATTGCCCTGCCCGGCCTTGATTGCCGTATCTACGGCACGGCCTTTACCGGCCCGGAAGCGGAAGCGCTGCTGGACGGTTTCCGTACAGAGCAGGAAGAGGCCTACGCCGTGGGCATTCTTCACGGTGACCCTACCGTGGCTTCTTCCCCCTACTGCCCCATCACCGCCCGCCAGATTGAAGCGTCAGGGCTTGACTATCTGGCTCTGGGCCATATCCACAAGGGCAGCCGCATGACCGCCGGAAACACCCTGTGTGCATGGCCCGGCTGTCCCATGGGCCGCGGCTTTGACGAGTTGGATGCCAAGGGCGTGCTGATCGTAACACTGGACGACACCGGCTGTGATGCCCGGTTTTTGCCCCTGGACACCCCCCGGTTCTTTGACCTGAGCTGTGAGGCAGGCAGCGATGCCGCCGCTTCCCTCTCCCGGCTTCTTCCCGCGGCGGGCAGCGACGACTTCTACCGGGTCACCTTTATCGGTGAAAGTGCGCCGTTGGACACTGCTCTTCTGGAAAAAGAGTTCTCCCATTTTCCCAATCTGACTCTCCGGGACCGGACAGAGCCGCCCATGGACATCTGGGCCAATGTGGGCGAGGACTCTCTGGAAGGTGTCTATTTCGGATTGCTGCGGCAGCAGCTTGAGGATGCCGACGGAGAAATGAAAGAAAAGATCCTGCTGGCGGCAAAGCTGTCCCGCCGGATTTTGGAAAACCGGGAGGTGAAGCTGCCGTGAAGATCTATTCCATGACCGCTACCTTCGGCAAGCTGGAAAACGAGACCCTGACTCTAAAGCCGGGTCTGAACATCATCCATGCCCCCAACGAATGGGGCAAAAGCACCTGGTGCGCCTTCCTCACGGCTATGCTCTACGGCATCGAAACCAGAGTGCATACCACCAAGACCGCCATTGCCGACAAGGAGCGCTATGCCCCCTGGTCCGGCACACCCATGGCGGGCCGCATTGATTTCAACTGGAATGGCCGGGACATCACCATCGAGCGCAGCAGCAAGGGCCGCAGCGTATTCGGTGTCTTCCGGGCCTATGAAACGGCGTCCGGTCTGGACGTGCCGGAGCTGACAGCCGCCAACTGCGGTCAAATGCTTCTGGGGGTGGAAAAGAGCGTCTTTTTACGGGCGGGGTTCATTAAGCTCAATGACCTGCCCGTAACGCAGGACGAAGCTCTGCGCCGCCGGCTCAATGCCATGGTCACCACCGGTGACGAAAGCGGCACTGCCGACACCCTTGCCCAAACCCTCAAGGACTTAAAAAACCGTTGCCGCTTAAACCGCAGCACCGGTCTGCTGCCCCAGGCGGAAACGCAGCAGCGGGAGCTGCAGTATAAGCTCAACGAGATTCGCCAGCTGCAGGAGCAAACAGTGCGCATCCGCCAGCGGCTGGAAGAACTGGATGTTCACCACAAGGCGCTTTTGAACCACAAGACCGCTTTGCAGTATGCCGCCAATCAGACCTATCAGGAGCAGCTTTCCGCCGCGGAAGCTGCCCTGTCCGCCGCCCGTGCCAGAGAGCAGCTGCTGCAAAAGCAGTGCCAGACTTCCCTGCCCGCTGACGAAGCGGAGCGGATGCTGTTGCGTTTGCGCCAGCTGCGTGACCAGCTGGATTCCCTGCACATGGAGCTGCAAATGCTCCCAAATCCGCCTCAGCAGCCCCAGCTTCTCCCGGTTTTTCAGGGAATCGCCCCGGAAAGTGCCATCTCTCAGGCGCAGACCGCCGCAGAAGTCTATGAAGAAGACAGCAAAAAGCGGCCCTTCCCCTGGTACTGCGGTCTTTGCTTTGCCGCGGGCATTGCGGGACTCTTCCTGTCCCATTGGGCCTTCATAGCTGCCGGCATCATGTTGCTGGCACTGGGCGCCATCTTCATCGGAAGTTATCTGGCAGACAAGCGCCGCCGGGCACGGACCTGCCACGATCTTTTGGAGCAGTACCGTCCTCTGGAGCCCAGGCAGTGGGTGGCCGCCGCCCAAAGCAGCGCCCGGGCGCAGCAGTCCTATACCGACGCGCTGGAGCGATACGAAACCCAGCGCCGGGAGCTGGAGGGCCGCATGATTGATCTTCAGGCCCAGATCTCCGCCGCTGCCGGCGGCCGTTCCCTGTCCGAATGTGAGCAGCACTATCAACTGATCCGTGATCAGTGGTCCGCCTATGCCGATGCCGCCAAGGAGACCGCCCGGGCAATGGAGCTGGTGCAGACACTGCGTTCTGCCCAAACCAGCGCCCCGGCACCGGAGTTTCCGGATACCATGGCCTATTCGGAAGCGGATACCAACCGCCTGCTGTCCGATTGCGTTTACGAGCAGAGACAACTGCAGCAGCAGCTTGACCGCTGCCACGGCAAGATTGAAGCCTCCGGTCAGGAATCGGCGCTGCGCCGGGAGCTGGAAGCGGTCACGGAGCGCATCCGCAAGCTGGAGCTGACCTACAGCGCTTTGGAGATCGCCCAAAGCACACTGGCGGTGGCCTCCAACGAACTGCAGCGCCGCTTCTCCCCCCAGATTTCCAAGCGTGCCCAGGCCCTCTTCGGCAAGCTCACCGACGGCCGCTATACCCGTCTGACCCTGGGCGACGATCTGACCATCCATGCAGGTACCGATACGGAATCCACCTTACACAGCGCCCTGTGGCGCAGTGAAGGCACCGTGGATCAGTTATATCTGGCACTGCGCTTAGCCGTTGCCGGGGAGCTGACCCCCGATGCCCCGTTGGTGCTGGACGACGCACTGGTGCGCTTCGATGACCAGCGTCTTGCCGAAGCGTTGGATGTGCTCACCGAAGAAGCCGAAACCAAACAGGTGATC
This sequence comes from Faecousia sp., assembly GCA_045606145.1. Classification (GTDB taxonomy): domain Bacteria; phylum Bacillota; class Clostridia; order Oscillospirales; family Oscillospiraceae; genus Faecousia. Next base: position 193 of record JAZURG010000197.1, on the reverse strand, counting down.
CTCTTCACCTGCCAAAAGCGTGAACAGAACCTTCTGAATCCCTAAACGATCGTTTATCGTAATTAGGAATTAGAAATGAGGAATTAGGAATTAAGGATTTATCATGTAAGACAGTGCAATTCCTAACTCCTAATTCCTAAATCCTAATTTGGCCCTTAGGCCGCTAGACGATCATTTATCTCACCTGTATACC
>JAZURG010000196.1:0-6437 GCA_045606145.1 Faecousia sp. | reverse complement strand
ACGCTTGATCTCATATTTCAGCCAACTCATAGTCAGTCCTCCTTGTCACATAGGCGAGCCGCACTGGCCGCAGAATTTTTTACCCGGTTCATTTTTACTCCCGCACTGACCGCAGAATACCGGCTTTGCAGCAGGCTCGGCCGCGGGTGTCACAGAAGCGGATGGGGCAGCCGCAGCAGCATAGGCAGGCCGGGGATCTTCCTCCTGTCCCTTTTTGAACAGCTCCTTGAACTTTCCGGAAACATTGCACAGCTTGGAGTGCAGGTCGAAGGTGATGACGGTGGTGGGGGCTACCTGCATGTAGCTCACCATCATCTGGCACATGATGTAGCTGTCCATAAAGGCGAATTTGACCACCCAGGCGATGAGGAGAGCCAGCAGGAAGGCTGCCAGGCCGGACCACTTGAACAGTTTGAACAGCAGGCCGATGGGGATAAAGATGATTAGCGCGATCAGAATGGTAAGGCCGATGGTCTTGGCCATGGTCTTGGCTGCGTCCTTGAGCAGCACCTTCCAGTTCTGGGCATAGATGACCACACCGTCTGCGGCACTCTTGAAGGCACCCTGCTGCGGATTATAGAAGGTCCATCCGAAGCAGCACTCGTCGATGTAGCCCAGAGAGATGTCCACAAAGAATTTGGCAACTCCGGTGACGGCGCCCATGCCGGGGATAAAGTCAAGGGCATTGCCCAGCTTGTCGATGCCCTTCTGGATCTGCTTCACCGCACCGGTGACCAGCTTGTCCACAGCAAAGTAGATGTTGGAGGTGGCGAAACGCTCCTTCACCTTTGCTTTGCCGTAGCTCACCTGATTGGCGGGTACCTGCCCGGTCTTCATGGCCTCGGCAATGACTGCGATGTGGCCCGCTTTTACCAGATAGCCGAAGTAGTGCATGACCACGAAGCGGATGACCCCGATCCCGATGATCCAGATGATGAAGGTCACGACCAGACCTCCATCGCCAAACAGCCATCCGATGCCCATCAGAATGGCGAACAGGATGGCGGATGCCAATACGGTGATGCCTCCCAATAGCAATTTTGCCATGCAGAACGGTCTTGTTTTGTTAAATAGCTGTTTTGCTGTCATAGCCGCGTCCTCCTCTCAGCTTTTGTCCCGGATATTACTCGTTTTTGGCTCCGCACTCGCCGCAGAACTTCATGCCGTCGGCCAAAGGCGCTCCGCAGGCAGAGCAGGTTCTTGCCGCTTCAGGCTCGGGAGCGGGGGAAGGAGCCTCCAGCTTGGTGCCGCAGCTGCTGCAGAACCTTGTGCCCGGGGGATTGACGGCACCGCAGCCGGTACAGGTCAGGCCCTCCGAGGCGGGAGCCGCAGCAGCGGCTTTAGCAGCCTCGTTTTCCGCCCTGATCCGCTCGACTTCAGCCAGCGCTTCCTCAGCAGCGTCATAGTGGCCTTTGGCCGACTGGAACAGCTCCTCTGCGCCGGGGGCGGCCTCGCCGGTCTCCAGCCAGATATTATAGTAGACCTCACCGATTTTCTTCAGATCCTCGGCCGCCAGATTCTTTTCGGCATTGGCCTTGGAATTCAGCTTTCCGGTTTCGATGGCGTCGCTGGTTTTGTCACTGATGTTCTTTGCCAGATTGTTGATTTTATCGAAGAATGCCATAATAAATCTCCTTTCCGTTTCCTGTCATATTAAAGTTTGATCCCGCATTGCGGGCAGTAGGTCATCTGATCGAGCAGAATGGTGTCGCAGGCGGCGCAGACCCGATGTCTTTCCATATAAATATTGTATAGGGTTTTGTCGGGCAGTCGGTGTCCGCATTCCACACAGAAGTGTTCGGACCGATCTGACGGGTGCCCACATACAGAGCATACCTTCACTTTTTTCATAGCATCGGGTCCGAATCCGAAGTATTCCATATTTTGCTTCCGAAGCAGCTCCAGCTTATCAGCCGTCACGGTATCACCTCCCCATAGAAAAGCCGGGAGCCGCACATACGGCAGAACGTGTCCGAGGTTGGGATCTTCTTTCCGCAGCGGATGCAGTAATTCGGTTTTTGCTGCCAGGGAGTGCAATCCACACATTGGAGCGTGTCCGCGTTATACATGAGATCGCTGACCCACTTGCCGCATCCGGTGCATCGGTTGAAATACTGCTTTCCCTCGGTGAGCCATGCGATCTGAAGCTCTTCATCCTGTGTATTGCCCCGGATCGGCCCGGTGGTGCATAGTGCCATCCCGGACAAATCACAGAAGAAACGATAGCGGTTCCCTCCCGAATCGGTAATGATCTTATACCCGGCTGTTCTTCGTTCGTTCATTGCCATCTGCGCTTACCCCCTTTCTCCGGTCAATTACGGTCTTCCTTTACTCAACAAAAACCTTGAGTTTTTCAAGCTTTTGTGCTGTAATAGAGATGCAGCATTGAATTATGATTCGGTGGTTTGGGTCCTGCTTTGTATCTTGTGACCAAACTATACGGGATTTTCAAGCAGTTGTCCCCATCCCAAACCCTCAAAAGGATGGGAAAACCGAAAATTATTTTTTCATTTTTCAAAAAAAGATGGGAAAACGGATGGGAAAAGCCGCAGACTGGAGGTACGCTATGAAAAAAATAATTGCGCTGATTTTGGCCCTGATGCTCCTGCTTGGCTGTCTTGCCGGGTGCGGGAACGCCTCTCCCCTTGACCCGGATAAACCTGTGACTTTAACCATGTGGCACAACTACGGCGGCGATATGCAGCAGACCATGGACTATCTGATCGACCAGTTCAATTCAACCGTGGGCAGGGAGCAGGGTATCGTGATCGACGTGACTGCCATCTCCTCCAGTTCGGAACTTAACAAAAGCCTGACCATGATCGTCAACGGTGATCCCGGTGCGCCCGATATGCCGGACATCTTCACCGGCTATCCCAAGCTCGCCATTCAGTTTCTGGAGAAGGATATGCTTGCCGATCTTGACAACTACTTCACCGGGGATGAACTCGCAGCCTATGTGGAGGCCTTCGTGGAGGAAGGCCGCTTGCAGGACGGCGGTCTGTATGTGTTCCCCATCGCAAAGTCCACCGAAGTCCTCTATGTCAACCGCACCCTGTTTGACCGCTTTGCCGCAGCTACCGGCGCGTCTGCGGAGCTGCTTTCCACCTTTGAAGGGATCGCTCAGCTTTCCGAACTGTACTATGAATGGAGCGGCGGCAAGCAGTTCTACGCGGCCGATTCCTGGTTCAACTTTGCTGAAGTAGGCATGGCTCAGCTTGGGGACAGCATCTTTGCTGGCGAAACACTCTCCCTCGACGGAAACAATTTTGCCCACATCTTCGAAACGGTCTATGCCCCTGCGGTGGAGGGAGGCATTGCCATCTATGACGGCTACTCCTCTGACCTCTCCAAGACAGGCGACCTTGTCTGTTCCACCGGCTCTTCGGCAGGCATCCTGTTCTACGGCGACAGCATCACCTATGCGGACGGAACTACCGAGCACGTGGAGTATGATATCCTTCCATATCCTGTGTTTGCCAATGGCACAAAAACAGCCCTCCAGCGCGGCGGCGGTCTGATGGTGGCAAAGTCCGACGAGAAAAAGGAATACGCCGCAAGCGTGTTCATCAAGTGGCTCACCGCCTCTGAACAGAACATGGACTTTGTTGCCAACACCGGTTATCTTCCCGTTACCAAGCAGGCCTTTGAGGAAGACATCAATACGCACATGGATACGGTGGAGGACCCCAACATCAAAAAAATGCTGACCAGCGTTCTCTCCATGTATGAAGCGTATACTTTCTTTACCGCACCCAACTATTCCAGCTTTGACAATGACAGCGATACCTATGAGAAGAGCTTCAAGAAGCTGCTGACCGACAAGCGAAACGAATACCTGGAGGGGATCATTACATCCGCCGAGGATGCGCTGAGCGAATTCAGACGCTGAACGGCAAAAATCCGGAGGAAGGGAGGTGTCGGCTGCCATGCTCAGGCAGACCTTTGCCTTATGGAAGAACGCACGGAACAAAAAAGGCACCACGCTGCATCGCAGACTGATGCTCTTTTTCCTGCTTGTTTCCGTACTTCTTGTTCTTGTGTTTGCCCTGCTTTTGTCCCTGTTCGGCATTACAGGGAAGGAGGCTAAGGCAGTTGAAAATCATATCGACACCGAACTTGCCATCATCACCGATCAGATCAACGAAGACTTTGGACGGATATCCCTGGGCGGCATCACCATCGCCGAGGATATCTCCAGACGAAGCGATGCTTTCTTTCAGAAAAACGGGATCTCCGCCAATGAACTGCGAAGCCGCCCCGAGCTGATCGAGCCGCTCCTTGCGGAATATATGCAGACTTTGATCTCAACGGCAAACAACCGCTATTGCGGCGGCGCTTTCGTCATGCTTGATGCCACCATCACCAATCACGGGGATGCTGCGAAGGCCGGCATATTTATCAAGAAGACACAGCCTACGGCCACCGATGCCGTGGGCGTACAGCTGCACTATCTGCGCGGCCCCGCGCACCTTGCACGCGACAACGGGATCATGCTTCTGGGCCAATGGCATATGGAATTTGATATCACCGATCAGGATTTCTTTGTTGAGGTTATGGAAACCGCTAGGGAAAACCCGGATCTTCCTCTGTCCCGCCTCTACTATTGGTCGGGCCGCGTCGTGCTGAAGGAGAACAGCGAGGCAGGCTTTTTGCTTTGTGTTCCCCTGCGAAGCGAGGACGGTGAGGTGTTCGGTCTGTGCGGTGTGGAGGTCAGCGACCGTATGTTCAAATCCCTGTATACCCCTGAGGGCGGCGACTTTGAAAACATTTTTACCGTTATGGCTCCCGATTGTGAGCAAGGCCTGTGTACGTCCAGGGGATTGATTGCCGGCAACCGCTACCTGACCGGTACTCACTGGACCTTCGACCTTGTGGACGATGAATCCCACGAGGGGTTCCATCACTATTCGGGCGGAAATGAAATTTACGGCGGCAAAACTGCAAGTCTGCACCTGTATCCCGGAGGATCTCCCTACGAGGAGCAGGAATGGTCTGCCTCCATTCTCATGCCAAAGGAAATCCTTCATACTGCAGTAAGAGGCAGTGCATCCTACTTTGCCTACATCATCATTGGACTGCTGGTCGTAAGCATCATTGCGTCTGTGCTGATCAGCCGCCAATATCTGCACCCTGTCAACCAGGCTTTTGATCAAATCAAAAATAACGCATATACCGGAAGCGGAGGGAATGAAGTCTATTCCGAGATCACTGACCTGTTTGATTTTCTGGCACAGAAGGACCGGGAGCATGATTTTGCCTTGCAGCAAAAACAGCAGCAAGTCGAAGAATTGCAGGGTGAACATAAAAAAGCGCAGACCGAGATCAGCCGCCTTGCGTATTCCCGCAAGACCGAAATCGACCCCGATAATTATCGGGTCTTCATTAACAACCTAAATACGTTGACAGCAACCGAGCGCATCGTATTCAATCACTATCTGGATGGGAAAAGCGCAAAGGAAATCATGGCTCTCATGGACATCAAGGAAACCACACTGAAGTACCATAACCGGAATATCTATGACAAGCTCAGCGTTTCCTCTCGCAAGGAACTTCTGCGATACGCAGCACTTATGCGTCAGGAAAAGGAGGGAGCAATCGAATGACACTGGCCGACAGATTAAATTTGATCATCAAGGAACAGAAACTGACGAAGAAAGAATTCGCCGCCCAGCTGAGCATCACAGAAAACTATGTGTATCTGCTGACCGGAAAATCCAAGAACCGACCTGATACGATAGCTCCCGCACTGGCAAAACTCATTGCGTTGGAGTTTGGCTATGACGCAGATTGGATCCTCCATGGAAATAAATAAAAGGATCAGAGGCTGCCCCGCAATAAGCGGGCAGCCTCTTCCTATCGCTTCTGCTCAATATTCACTTGGGACACTGCCGGCCTGTATGGTCAATGGTGTACTCCCCTTTCAGGATGATCTCTGAAATGGGGACAAAGGTATAGCCTTCCTGAAGCAGATATTCAATAATACTCGGCAATGCTTCGGGAGTGTTTTTCGCAGCATTGTGGAACAGCACAATGGAACCAGGCTGGACTTTGCTCGTCACTCGCTTCGTAATTTCGCTTACTTCCAAATTCTTCCAGTCCAAACTGTCCACGTCCCACTGAATTGGCTCCATGCCGATGGAGCGCACCGCATTGATCACATGGTCGTCATATTCTCCGTAAGGGCAGCGGAACAGCGTGGGCCGCACGCCGGTGACGGCTGCGATCTTGTCGTTGCAGGCATTCAGATCTGCAATGATCTCATCCGCAGACAGACTATTGAAGTGAGCGTGGTCGTTTGAGTGATTCATAATTTCGTGTCCTGCATCATAAAGAGCCTTCACCGATTCCGGATATTTGTCCACCCATTTCCCCACAACAAAAAAGGTGACCTTCACGCCATACTTCCCCAAAATGTCAATCAGCTGCTGGGTGTC
>JAZURG010000195.1:0-19126 GCA_045606145.1 Faecousia sp. | reverse complement strand
GTGGATTATTATGTTGGCAATTCAAACTTACCGTTTTTTGATCGGAACTAAAATTCCGTTTTCCGATTGCCCCAAGATTGTTCAAACCTTTTTGAATCAGCAAAATCTTCATTACGATCGATTCCTATACTATTTTCACGATAACTTCGGTGGACTTCCTAAAATCATGAAAGACTGCCCTCATATTGGTCCTATGCGTTCACGCCCTTCAAATGCGGGAGAACTTTTTTACTTATCCAACATTGAGGAAGATACAAGTTGCACAGAAGATGAGATCATATCCGTTGTGCCAAAGATTCACCGCAGATACGGACTCAGCGAAGCCCATATCATCTATCAGGACATTGACTTTTTTGCGCAAAGAATCCAGGCTATTATACAGTCGCCTGGAAACACCCCTGATTGTATCAAAGGCTCCAGTATTACCCTCTACCGTGATTCTGTGTTTCCCCGATGGAACAGCATCGACTTAAAAATAATGATTCATAACGGAATGAACACCTATGACCCTACTCCATATTTTGAAGCAATGAAGCAGCTTCTTCCCGGTGTGCGCCATATGGGTTTTGTGGAATACTGCTTAACAAACGAAGAGCAATCTTTATATGACCACTTGAATGGGAGTGCAGCTCCTCTGGTTCAAAGTGCTTGCAACCATTTTGAAGAGTATCTTCCCGAGCGTATTACCTCTACCCCAGCCATATTAGATACCCCTAAACTTTCGATCGCTCCCGCATTAAAGAGAATGGGCAAGCAGTATGGTTATTCCTATATCAAGCATGAGTATGGATGTTTCTTTGTGCAAAAACGAACAGCAAACGGACACTATATTGTACTGGATATTGATGTAGGGCCTATGTTTAAGGGTGTTGGATTCTTAATCCGCTATGTGGGCGCAGGCTTCGACCATCGTATCGGTTCCACATTCCGCTATCCGCAGGATCAAAATGATTTGGAAGGTTACTTGCTGCAAATATTTGAAGCTTTGTCTACTGCAGAAAAGGATGTTATCCCAGCACTGGACGCTCATTATCCCCCTACTCCGGATTGGTTTTCCTACATCTCATAAAATATGCCGCCTGCTACGAAAACAGGCGGCATTTTCACTATCAAAACAAAGTTGTAATCCAATAAATCAAGCCATATACCACAGATGCCGATACACCGTACACAATCACCGGCCCGGCAATGGTAAACATCTTCGCGCCGACGCCCAAGATAAAGCCCTCGGTTTTGAATTCTACAGCAGGGGCGGCGATGGAATTCGCGAAGCCAGTGATAGGTACCAAGGTGCCGGCACCTGCATGTTTGGCAATATTATCGTAAAGGCTAAGGCCTGTCAGCAGTGCAGACAGGACCACCAATGTCATAGAAGTGGCTGTGCCCGCGTTCTCTTTATCCAATCCCAATGCGGTATATCCGTTCATGGCAAGCTGACCCAAAGTACAGATTAATCCGCCGATCCAGAAGGCATTCAGGCAATCCTTCCAAATAGGCGATTTGGGTGCCAGTTCCCCTACCAGCCGCTCATACTGTCTTTCCGTCATATCGATCCCTCCGAAGATAGGGTCTGCAATTTTTGAAAAGTTATTCATATAAATGATCGTTTATGCGGGCAGTGCCCGCAGCCAATTCGTGCATGGTGCGGTGCTTTTCGTCACTTCCCTGTGCCCGCTCGGTGTCGTTTTTGCGACAATTTTCGATAGAATTCGTAGGGCGGGGCCTTGGTCCCGCCGCTAAAAGTGCAGTATTTCGGCGGGAGCAAGCCCCCGCCCTACAATATCCATCGTAAGATAAACGATCATTTTTCTTCGCTTAAGCAACAGGCCCAGCCGGGTAAGGCTGGGCCTGTTGACTATTATTTACTCAGTGCGTTCAATGCGTTATGGGCAGCGTCCTGCTCGGCCCGCTTTTTGCTTCTGCCGATACCTTCCCCAATAGGGGTATCGTTCAGCAGCACCCGTACCTGAAACTGCTTATCATGGTCGGGGCCGGATTCTCCGATCAGTTCGTAGGACAGCACCTGATCCTTTTTCTGCTGCACCAGCTCCTGCAGCGCCGTTTTATAATCGGCATTGTGCATCTGCTTCACCGGCACCTCCGTCAGAATGAACTTGGTGATAAAGTTCTTTGCAGCCTCCATGCCGCCATCCAAGAAGCAGGCCGCAATGACAGATTCCACCGCGTCCGCCAGAATGGACGCCCGCTGTCTGCCGCCGAACCGCTCTTCACCGTGACCCAGCAGCAAATGCTCGCCCAGCGTGATCTTATCCGCTACAGCAGCCAAACTGGTCTCGCAGACCATATCCGCCCGCATCCGGGTCAGCTCACCCTCCGGACGGTCCGGGAAACTTCGGTACAGATACTCCGCAACCGCCATACCCAAAATGGAATCGCCCAGAAATTCCAACCGCTCGTTGCTCTTGAGGCTGTCATGCCACCGTTCATTGGCATAGGACGAATGCGCCAGTGCGTTTTGCAGCAGGGATATATTTTTGAACCGGTAGCCAATGGCTGCTTCCAGATCCTTAATCATCACTGCCACTGCCCTTCATACTGCTGAGCATCTGCTCCAGCTCAGCGGTTATGTCGCTGTTTGCCGCTTCCATTGCCTGATGTACCGCATTGCGGAAGGCCAGCACATTGGAAGAACCGTGGGCCTTGATGACCGGCTTGCGGATACCCAGGAAGGGCGTACCGCCGATTTCCCGGTAGTCCAGCAGCTTCTTAAATGCTTTGATATCCTTCATTACCAGCAGAGCAGCCAGCTTGCTAAGCAGGTTCTTCTTAAACATCTTGGACATGAGGCTTCCCATGAACATAGCGGTGCCTTCGATGGATTTCAGCAGCACATTGCCGGCGAAACCGTCGCAAACCACCACATCCACTGCGCCCAGAGGTACATCACGGCCTTCCACATTGCCCACAAAGTTGATCAGACCCTGTTCGCCCGCAGCCTTCAAAAGGGCATAGGCTTCCTTCTGCAAAGGTGTACCCTTGGTATCTTCCGTGCCGATATTCAAAAGGCCCACCTTGGGATTCTCCACGCCCATATTTTTCTTGGCATACAGAGAGCCTACCAGACCAAACTGCAGCAAAAACTCCGGGGTGCATTCAGCATTGGCACCGCAGTCCAGAATAATGGTCTTGCCGCCAGCCTTGTTGGGCATAGCAGGACCCATAGCCGCCCGGCGGATACCCTTGACCCGCTTGACCAACAAAGTCGCACCGGTCAGCAATGCGCCGGTAGAGCCTGCAGAAACGAAGGCATCGCCCTGCCCGTCGGACAGCATCTTCAAACCCATGACCATGGAAGAATTAGGTTTCTGCCGGATGACCCGGGCGGGATCATCGTGCATATCCACCACATCATCGGCATTGGCGATCTCAATGCCCGCAGGCAGTGTATCAATGCCGTTGGTACGCAGCACCTCCAGAATCGCTTCTCCACGACCCACCAGAGTGATTTCTGCGCCAAAGTCCTTTGCTGCCTGTACGGCACCCATGACGGGAGCCAACGGAGCATTGTCGCCGCCCATTGCGTCCAAAATAATTCTCATAGCCGCACCTCTTTCTTTAAAATCCCCTAGCAATCATTTCGTCGATGATTGCAAGAGAACGGTTAGCAATTGCCAGATTCTTTTCCGCTTTTTTCCGGATCCGCTGCTCCAACGGCGAGATAATGCTGAAATTGATATTCATTGGCTGGAAGTCGGTGATCCGCTCATCGCTGACATACAAGCCCAGTGCGCCGATGGCTGTGGTCTGGGGGAAATCGGGCAGTTCACGGCCCTGCACCTTAGCGGCCATGGCAACGGCAGCCAGGAAGCCGGAAGCGGCGCTTTCCACATAACCTTCCACACCGGTCATCTGTCCTGCAAAGGCTACCAAAGGATTGCGGCGGTCGGCATAATACCGGTCCAGCAGCTTTGGGCTTTGCAGGAAGGTGTTCTGGTGCACCACACCGTAGCGGACAAACTCCGCGTTTTTCAGCGCCGGGATCATGGAAAATACCCGCTTCTGCTCGCCGAATTTCAGATGTGTCTGGAAGCCAACCAGATTGAATACGCTCTTGGCAGCATTGTCCTGCCGAAGCTGTACCACGGCATAGGGTTCCCTGCCGGTTCTGGGGTCCACCAGACCCACAGGCTTCAAGGGGCCAAAACGCAGGGTATCAAAGCCACGGCGGGCCATGACCTCCACAGGCATGCAGCCTTCAAAAACATTCTTATCCTCAAAGCCGTGGACTTCGGCTTCCTCGGCAGTGACCAGCTCGTTGTAGAAGGCCTCGTACTCTTCCCGGTTCATGGCGCAGTTGATATAGTCGGCATTGCCCCGGTCATAGCGGCTCTGCCACCAGGCCAGCTCCATGTCAATGGACTCATAGGTCACCAAGGGCGCGGCAGCATCAAAGAAGTGCAACTGCTCTTCGTCACCGAAATAGCGGCCGATGGCTTCACTCATGGCATCGGAGGTCAGCGGGCCGGTGGCGACGATTACAGGGCCTTCCGGTACCTCGGTCACTTCGCCGTAGGAAACTGTGATATTGGGGTGGTTCTTGATTCTTTCCGTGACCATTTCGGCGAAGCCGTGACGGTCAACCGCCAGCGCGCCGCCTGCTTCCACACGGGTCGCTTCAGCACACTCCAAAATCAAGCTGCCGCAGCGGCGCAGTTCCTCTTTCAGCAGACCTACCGCATTTTCCAATCGGTCACCACGCAGAGAATTGGAGCACACCAGTTCCGCAAAATTGGCCGTATGATGAGCAGGACCGGATTTAACAGGACGCATCTCGATCAATTCCACTTGGATGCCACGCTGGGCCAACTGCCATGCGGCCTCTGAACCGGCAAGTCCCGCGCCTATGACGGTTACTTTACTCATTTTTTCTTCCCCTCTTTTTTGGAAGCTGCCTTTTTGGAGGTCTTCTTTGCAGGTTTCTTCTCTTCCCCCGCTGCTTCCTCATCGGTTTTCTTTTTGTAGTAGCCACGCTTGTCCTCGGGCAGGAATTTGGCGCAGCTTTCGTTGATACAGAAAGGCTTCATGCGGCCGCGGCCGGATTTCTTAAACAGGGTCTGTCCGCAAACCTCACAATCCTGCGCAGTGGGCACATCCCAGGTCATAAAGCCGCACTCCGCACCCCGCTCGCAGCCATAGTAGGCAAAGCCACGCTTGGACTTGCGCTTGAGAATGGTACTGCCGCACTTGGGGCAGCGGCCGGGCATTTTTTCCACGATTGGTTTGGTGTTGGTACATTCCGGCCAACCGGGGCAAGCCAGGAATTTACCGAAGCGGCCGATCTTGACCACCATGTTCTTACCGCAGACCTCGCAGATTTCCTCAGTGACCTCATCGGGCACTTTCAGACGAACACCTTCCAGGGCCTTTTCAGCATCTTCCATTTCCTTATGGAAGTCCTCATAGAATTCCGCCATCAGTGCTTTCCATTCCTGCTTGCCTTCTTCCACAGCGTCCAGACGCTGCTCCATATTGGCGGTAAACTCTACGTCGATGATATCGTTGAACCGTTCCAGCATCAAGCCGGTGACCACTTCGCCCAAGGCGGTGGGTACCAGACGCTTGTCGGTCTTATTCACATATTCCCGGTCCTGAATGGTGGAAATAATAGCCGCGTAGGTAGAAGGTCTGCCCACACCCTTTTCTTCCATGGCCTTGACCAAAGTGGCTTCGGTGTAACGGGCAGGAGGCTGGGTAAAGTGCTGTTCCTTTTCGATTTTGGAAGCCAGCGCCTTTTCCCCTTCCGCCAGATCCGGCAAAGGAGAACCGACTGCTTCATCATCGTCGTCTTTACCCTCTTCGTACACCGCAATGAAGCCCGCAAACTTCATGCTCTGGTGGCTGCTGCGGAATACATGGCCTGCACACTGGGTATCAATGGATACGGTATCAAACAGGGCATTTGCCATCTGGGATGCCAGGAAACGGCTCCAGATCAGCTTGTACAGACGGTACTGTTCTCTTGTTAAGCTGCTTTGGATCCGCTCGGGATCCAGTTCCACATGGGTGGGACGAATGGCTTCGTGGGCATCCTGCGCCCCTGCCTTGGTCTTGAACACATGGTGCTTGCCGTAGTAATAATCATTGCCATAGCGATGGCGGATAAAGGCTGCCGCCTCATCCATGGCCTCATTGGAAAGGCGAAGGGAGTCGGTACGCATATAGGTGATCAGACCCAAAGTACCCTCTCCGGCCACATCCACACCTTCATAAAGCTGTTGGGCAACGGCCATGGTACGCTTGGGGGTCATATTCAGCTTACGGGAGGCCTCCTGCTGCAAGGTAGAGGTGGTAAAAGGAGGCGCGGCAGAGCGCTTTTTCTCTGCCCGTTTGACACTGGTAACGGTAAATTCCTTACCGGTAATGTCATCGATGATCTTCTGAACCTCTTCCTCACTGCCCAGTTCCCGCTTTTTGGTATCGCCATGGTAATGGGCCACGAAGCTGCCTGCTTTACCCAGCCGGTTCAGTGTTACATCCAGCGACCAGTATTCCTTGGGAACAAAAGCCCGGATCTCATTTTCCCTGTCTACCACCAGGCGGGTCGCAACGGACTGAACACGGCCGGCGGACAGGCCACGGCGGACCTTCTTCCACAGCAACGGGGAGAGCTGGTAACCCACGATCCGGTCCAGCACACGGCGGGCCTGCTGGGCATCCACCAGATTATAGTCGATATCCCGGGGATTGGCGATGGACTCCTTAACCACCCGCTGGGTGATTTCGTTAAAGGTAACACGCTTACTTTTGCCGTCGGGCAGTTCCAGCAGTTCCTTCAAATGCCAGGAAATCGCTTCGCCTTCCCGGTCCGGGTCCGTTGCCAGATAGACCATATCGGCCTTATCCGCCAGTTTTTTCAGTTCCGCTATGGTGCTTTCCTTACCGTCAACCGGCACATACTCTGGCTCGAAATTTGCTTTCAAATTCACGCCCATGGTGCTCTTGGGCAGATCCCGCAGGTGGCCCATACTGGCCTTGACGGTATAATCTGCGCCAAGATATTTGCCAATGGTCTTGGCCTTGGAAGGTGACTCGACAATTACGAGGTTGGATGCTTTTGCCATGGATTTCCTCCGCGTTAATGGATTTTGCTGATTTGTACCCAGCCGCCGGGCCGGGTGGTCACATAACCGCTGACCTCCAGCATGGTCAGCGCTGCCAAAACATCCGAAGAGGACAGTTCTGTTTTGGCGATGACAGTATCAATGAGCTGCTCACCTGATCCGATGGCGGCAAGAACCGCCTTTTCGGTATCACTGAGATCAGCAGCAATAATTTCTAAGTCACTATAAAGCGGCGCAGTGGTATTGTCAACCACTATTTTGTCGTCTGCCTGTTCCGCCGCGGGAATTTCTTTATGAATCTTATCAGGATAACGGTAAGCGTACTCTCCGATCACATCCCAGCCGGAGGTCACCAGTGCGGCACCGTCTTTCAAAAGCGCGTTACTTCCCTCGCAGCTGCTGACACCGATATTTCCCGGCACAACAAATACATCCCGGCCCTGTTCCAGTGCCTGTCGGGCTGTAATCAGCGCGCCGCTTTTTAGCGGTGCCTCCACCACCAGCACACCGTTTGAAAGGCCGCTGATGATCCGGTTTCTTCTGGGAAAATGCCAGCGGTCCGGCGGTGTTCCCGGCGGATACTCGGAGATCAAACAACCGTGCTGTTCCATTTTCCTGTACAAATCCCGGTTACAGGCCGGATAAACCCTGTCCACACCGCTGCCCAACACACCGATGGCAGGTTTATTCGCGTCCAGCGCGCCCCAGGTAGCCATAGCATCGATGCCTTCTGCCATGCCGGAAACTACAATACCGCCATGAGCGGCGATCTGCCTGCCCATTTGACGTGCCGTCGCCATACCGTAGGCAGAGGCCTTTCTGGTTCCCACAACACCGATCATCGGTTCCCTGTCAAAATCCGGTAATGTTCCCTTGTAGTAAAGCACCAGCGGTGGGTCAATGATATTGCGAAGATAGCTGGGATACAGATCATCGCTGTAAGTCAATATGTGGATCCGTTTTCTTTCACAAGCTTCAAAAATGGATTCTGCTTCCTTCAGTTCCTTATCAGCAAGCGCCTCCATTGCGTTTTTGCTGAGATTTTCAATGCCATCATATGCATCTGCATAGTAACAATCTTCCGGAGATCCAAAATGCGCCAACGCAAGCATCTTTTCCCGTTCCGTCATACCGGGCCGGGTAGCCAGCCATAACCAGTATATCCGCATTTTTTCTCCTCCGTTTCTTTATTTTTTCATTTGCCACATGACAATGGCCGCGGCAATGGCCGCATTTAACGATTCGCAGCGCTCACTCATAGGAATAATCAACTGTTTATCCGCAGCTTCCAGAATTTCTTTCCGCACGCCCTGGCCCTCACTGCCAATGACCACAGCCATCTCAGAAAGAGCCGCAGTGCGAATATCCTCCGAACGCTCCGAAAGGGCCGTCACCGCTACAGGAATGTTCACTTCTTTACAGGCTGCTCCTACCTGTTCCCAGGAAGCCTGTATGACCTCCGTACGGAATACCGCACCCATAGAGGCACGAACTACCTTGTGGCTGTAAGGATCGGCACAGCCTTCCAACAGTATTACGGGAATTTCCAGTGCGTCGGCTGTCCGCAGAATCGTTCCCAAATTGCCCGGATCCTGAATTCCATCCAGCAACAGCATCCCCGGCTTCGGTGTAAATGCTTTTTCCTCCGGCAGGCGGCACAGAAACAGCGCTCCCTGGGGTGTCTGCATGGGGGATATATATTCCATGATCTCCTGCGGCACGCGAACCACACGAACACCCTCGGGTATCTGTGCGTCCACCCCATCGGACAGGATCACTGTTTCCAGACCGGGCCACCAGCGAACGGCTTCCGCCAAAAGCTTAACACCGTCAGCGGCAAAAAGGCCTGCCTGTTCCCGCTCTTTCCGGGAAGACAGCAATTTTCTGACCTGCTGGATCAGAGGGTTCTTCCGGGCGGTAATTCTTTGCTCCATCACAGTTTCTGCACCTTCTCCAGTGCGACCGTATCACCCAGCACTACCATAATATCCGCTTCTCCGATTGTATAGTCTGCGGCAGGAGAAACATTGATCCTGCTTCCGTGCTTCACAGCCAGGATATTAAGGCCCAGCTTTGCACGAACATTCAGTTCTTTCAAACTTTTTCCTACCCAGCTCTTGGGGGCAGGTACTTCCACAATGCCATACTCATTGGAAAGCTCAATATAATCCAGCACATTGTGAGATGACAAGCTTCTTGCCAGCCGGACGGCCTGTTCCTTCTCCGGGATCACCACCTGGTCAGCACCCAACTTCAAAAGCACCTGCCGGTGAGTCTCATCGTGTGCCTTGCAGACCACTTTGGGGACACCCAGTTCCTTTACGTTCATGGTTGCCAGCACACTGTCAGCCAGACTTCCGCCAATAGCAACAATGGCACAATCAAATTCCTTGATTCCCAAGGCTCTCAGGACCTCTTTATCCCTGGCATCCGCCACCACAGCGTGGGTCACATCGGCGCTGATCTGCTGCACCAGGTCAGCATGATTATCCACCGCCAGTACCTCGCAGCCCTGTCCGCACAAGCGGCGGGCGACCTCACCGCCAAACCGGCCAAGTCCGATCACAATATAGGATTTCATCATATTCCTCCTAACCAATAAGCACGTTGGTATAAGCATAGCGGAAGCGTTCCTGTGCTTTGTCTCCCATTAGGAAGCCGAGGCTGATTGTCAGAACGCCCACACGGCCGAAATACATATAGATAATAATAAGGATCTTTGCAGGAATACTTAAGCTCACGGTGGCACCGGCAGTAAGGCCCACCGTTGCCAGTGCCGATACCGATTCAAATAGGCTCTCCGTAAAACCGATAGGCGATGTAGCGCTGATAAACAGCGCGCCGAACATACTCAAACCAATCAGGATCGTTGCGATACTCACTGCATCCAGAACCTTATCCGTGGGAATGCTGTGCTTGAAAACGCACACCGTCCGTCTGCCTCTGGCACGGGACCACATAAACAGCAGAAGCACCACCAGCGTAACTGTTTTTAAGCCGCCTGCGGTAGAACCGGAAGAACCGCCGATGAGCATCAAGAGCATACTGACGCCCTTGCCCGCATCGGTCAAAAGTGCCTGATCCACAGAGGCAAACCCGGCCGTACGCACCGTCACCGATTGGAAGAAGCCGTTGAGAATCTTCTGACCCGGTGTCATAGTACCGAAGGTTCCCGGATTGTTCCACTCCAGCAGACAGAATGCCACGGCACCGCTCAGGATCAATGCAATACTGGTAGTCAGCACCAACTTGGTGTAGACGCTGAACTTTTTCCAATTATGGATCCGGACCATTTCTTCCCAAACGAAAAAGCCGAGGCCGCCTAACACGATCAGCACCATCAATGTAATACAGACCACCGGATCGTGGTTCAGCACACTGATACTAGCACCGGGGGCAATGGAACCCAGAATGTCAAAGCCAGCATTGCAGAAGGCCGATATGGCATGGAACACACCCCACCAGGCAGCGGTCGCCACACCTTGGGCGGGCAGAAAACGTAAAAACAGGACCAGCGCACCGGTCATCTGGATGCCAAGGCTTCCCACCAGCACGTATTTCTGCAACCGCACGACACCTTCCATTTCGTTGAGGCTCAGTGCCTGGGCCATTAACATTCTCTGTTTCAGCCCCACCTTGCGGCGCATCAAAAATACCACGATGGACGCGGCGGACATAAATCCCAGACCGCCGATCTCGATAAGTCCCAGAATCACGCCCTGTCCAAAACCACTGAACTGACTCCAGGTATCAAACATCACAAGACCTGTAACGCAGGTAGCAGAAGTAGCCGTAAACAGTGCACCCAGCAGGCCGCAGCTCTTACCGTCACGGGATGCGGCAGGCAGGGACAGCAATACCGCACCCAGAAGGATGATCCCCAGAAACGCCAGCGCAATGGTCTGAGTTGGTCTCAGCTTAAGATATTTATTTTTCCACGAAAATGCCTTTTTGCTGGAAAACAGGCCCACGGTTTTTCACCTCTTACTTTTGGCAACACTTTTGATATTACCCGTTATTATACCATTTTTGCGTATTTTTGCAAGTGCATTTTCCCCTTTTTATTCTATTACGAAAACAACCTCCAATTTTTATGCAATATGATGATTTTACTTTTCCCCCGTTGCATGATATCATTAAAAAAATTCATGGGAGGATCGATTATGGGTTATCAGGAAACATGGTCCGGCAAGATCAGCCGCAAGCTCATCAAAAAACAAAGAATCATCGATGTGGCCGCAGGCCGCTGCAAGGCAGATCTGGTTTTAAAAAACGCCACCTTTGTCAATGTATTTTCCGGTGAGCTGGAAACCCGGGATATCGCGGTGGCGGAAGGTCTGATCGTGGGTCTTGGCAGCTACGAAGGCGTAACCGAAGCGGACATGACCGGTAAGATCGTCTGTCCCGGCTTTATCGATGCCCATATCCATCTGGAATCCAGTCTGGTCAGTCCCGTCGAGTTTGCCCGGGCGGTGATCCCTCATGGCACCACCACGGTTATTACCGACCCCCACGAGATCACCAATGTGATGGGTACTGACGGCATCGACTATATGCTGGCAGCTACGGAGGATCTTCCTGTTGATGTGCGGTTTATGATTCCCTCCTGTGTACCCGCTTCCCCGCTGGATGAAAGCGGTGCCAATCTGGACTACCGCGATATCGACAGTTTTTTTGAACACCCCCGGGTACAGGGCCTTGCGGAAATGATGAATTTCCCCGGTATCATTGCCGCTGACGGAAGTACGGTTTCCAAAATCGTAGCCTCTCAGGCCCACCATAAGAAGATCGATGGTCATGCCCCCGGTTTGCAGGGCAAGGAGCTGAATGCCTATATTTCCGCCGGTGTTTATTCCGACCACGAATGTGCCGACATGGAAGATGCCATGGCAAAGCTGCGCTTAGGCCAGTTTATCATGATCCGGGAGGGTACTGCCGCCCGGAATTTGGAAGCGCTGCTGCCACTGATCAAATCCGAAAAGCTCTTTGACCGCTGCATGTTCTGCACCGACGACAAGCATCCCAGCGACCTTTTGAAAAAAGGCCATATCGATTACATCTGCCGCCAAGCGGTGGCCATGGGTGCTGACCCCATCCGGACAGTGCAGGTGGCCTGTCTCCACGCTGCACGGTACTTTCTGCTGAATAACCGTGGTGCCATTGCCCCCGGATATTTGGCGGACTTCGCCATTGTGGAGGATTTGAAGGATTTCCATGTGGTCACTGTTTATAAGAAGGGTCAGTTGGTCTACGCTGACGGACAGGTGCAGGATTTCCCTCTGCCCCATATCCCCGCCCATCTGGAAAAACAGGCCCACGACACATTCCACTTGCCGGTGCTGAAAGCTTCCGATTTCGCGAACAACCGCCGCAGAGGTGTCATCGGCATGGTTCCCGGCCAGATCATTACGGAAGACCGTGGCTATGCTGATTGCGTGGATATCGAAAAAGATATTTTAAAAATGGCAGTGGTGGAGCGGCATAAAAACACCGGCCATATCGGCATCGGTTATCTCAACGGATACGGATTAAAGGCCGGTGCTGTGGCTACCTCTGTTTCCCATGACAGCCACAATATCATCTGTGTTGGTGAGAACGATGAAGACATGGCCTTTGCTGTCAACCGCATCGCTCAAAATCACGGCGGTATTGTGGTAGTGAAGAACGGAGAGGTTCTGGCGGAGCTGCCTTTGGAAATCGCAGGTCTGATGAGTGATAAGCCTTTGACCGTGGTTAACACACTTCTGGAAAATGCCAAGGAAGCGGCCTACACGCTGGGTGTCGGCAAGGATATTGACCCCTTTATGACACTGTCCTTTATGAGTCTTCCCGTGATCCCCACCGTCCGGCTCACCACCCGGGGTGTTGTAGATGTGCTGACACAGCAGTATATTTGAGGCAAGTTCCATTGCGCTAGGCCGTTTGACTTGAATTTGGTGAGGTGAATATCATGGAGATTTGGGATGGATACTTGATAGATGGAACCCTGGCGAACCACGATTTGGTACGAGGGGAACCTATACCAAAAGGGTTGTACCATCTTGTAAGTGAGATTTTAGTCAGACACGTTGATGGTGATTATCTTCTTATGAGAAGAGATATGCGAAAACCGAACTACGGAGGGTTTTATGAAGCAACAGCAGGCGGTTCGGCATTAAAAGGCGAGGACAAGGTATCGTGTGCCATAAGAGAACTTTCAGAAGAAACTGGTATTTCTTCTGATAATTTACAAGAAATCGGCCGTTATACTTCACACGATACCATATACTACAATTTTCTATGTGTCACCGATTGCAACAAATCATCAATCATACTTCAAGAAGGCGAAACGACATCATACAAATGGATTTCTGAAAATGACTTCATTGCTTTTGTAAATTCAAACGAAATAATTGATACACAAAGAACACGTTATTATAATTATTTTGTAAAAATGGGATATATACGGTAGCCAATTCCGATTTATCTAGTAGATGATAGTCCGCTTTCTCCGGCTTGTGTATATCGTGCCGCTTGGTGTTTTGCACCGCGCCAAAGCCTCCCTCTGACGAGGGAGGTGGCAAAAATAAAAGATTTTTGCCGGAGGGAGAGAAAACTACCCCTCAGTCACGCTGTTCGCGTGACAGCTCCCCTGACAAGGGGAGCCTTGGGCGCTGCCGCGCCATCGCAACATACGAAAAACCGGCCTATGATCGTGCTCATAGGCCGGTTTAACTGTTATATCATCCAATATTAAATTATGCTTCAAGCGCCTTGACAAAGGCAGGCTTATCTGCAGCCTTGAAGTAGGCAGAGCCGGCGACCAGCACATCGGCGCCGTTTTCCTTACAGGTCACGCAGGTGGTCAAATCCACACCGCCGTCCACTTCCAGATGGCAGGAAGGATTCACTTCGTCCAGCATTTCACGGAGCTTTTTGACCTTGGGCATCATGTCAGCCATAAACTTCTGGCCGCCAAAGCCCGGCTCCACGGTCATCACCAGCACCATATCCACCATGGGCAGATATTCGGCAATGGCTTCCGCGGGAGTCTTGGGTTTCACCACGATGCCGGGCTTGACACCCAGTGATCGGATCAGCTCCAGAGTCTTCTTGATATTCTCGGGGGTATCGGCTTCCACGTGGATGGTCAGATAGTCCGCGCCGGCCTTGCAGAAATTCTCAACATACTGAATAGGCTCGGTGATCATCAGATGCACATCCAGCACCAGATCGGTGATAGGCCGCATGGATTGAACCAGAGAATATCCAAAAGACAGGTTGGGTACGAAGTGACCGTCCATGATATCCACATGCAGCCACTTGACACCGCACTCCTTGCAGTATTCAAAGTCCCGCTGCATGTTCATGTAGTCGCAGGACAAAATCGAAGGTGCTAAAATTGCCATAGTTATGTTCCTCCCTGATCAGTTGATGTTGTTGATATCCAATGCCGCCCGGTACAGTGCGCAGAAGCGGCGGTATTTCTTTTCGGTATGTTCGGTTGGTTTGGGATCATAGCGGTGCAGCAGCGCTACGCAGTGATCGGCAGCGGCTTCATAGCTTTCGAAATGCCCATCGCTGACAGCGGCGATCATAGCAGCGCCCAGACAGGCCGCTTCCTTTTCCTTGGGAATGGCAACAGGAAGGCCGGTAATGTCCGCCTGCATCTGGCACCAGACGGGACTCTTGGCACCGCCGCCGGTGGCAATGATGGAGCTGAGCTTCACACCGTTGGCAGCGATATGGTCGCAGTTCTTACGAAGCACAAAAGCAACACCTTCCATCACCGCGCCTGCCATATCGATGGCATCGTGCTCCTGCCGCAGACCCCAGAACACGCCGTTGGCCTGCGCATCGAATTCCGGTGCGTTGGTACCT
The DNA here is from genome assembly GCA_045606145.1 of Faecousia sp. Lineage (GTDB taxonomy): Bacteria > Bacillota > Clostridia > Oscillospirales > Oscillospiraceae > Faecousia. The sequence continues at coordinate 4,184 of JAZURG010000195.1, read as the reverse complement.
ACCAAGTACGGCAGGAACAGCAGCTCACTGGGTTCCCGCTTGGCAAGCTCCGCGTTCATAGTATCATAATCCGCGCTCATGCAGCTGCGCTTGAACCATTCCAGGCTGACACCGCCGCTTTCAGCTACAGGCAGCATCACATAGGTGTTGGGAATAAAACCGTAGTGCATGGCGATGCCGGTGTTTTTGCCCTCTTCCGCGGAAGACATGGTTGCCAGTGCCATAACGGTGCCTGTAGACAGTGTGATACCGCCCTTATGGATATTACCGGTTCCGATCATGCCCGCAAAATGATCCAAAGTACCCACATTGACCTTGGTATGTACACTTAGACCCATCTTTGCAGCCACATCCTCCAGCAGGTTACCCGCCACAGAGCAAGGCTCGCAGAGCTTAGGAAGTTGACTTTCGGAAACACCGATGGCAGCAAGCATATCCTGCCAGTATTCCTTCTTATAAATATCAAAGTAGAAGGAGAAGGTGGCAATGGACATATCGGCAACCTTCTGCCCCGTCAGGCAGAAAACGATATAGTCCTTCAGCAGCATGTAGGTGGCGGCATTTTCATAGATCTCGGGCCGGTTGTTCTTCAGCCACAAAATCTTCGTTGCGGGCCATGTAGGCAGCACCGCCATCTGGCCGGTGACCGCTTCGCAGGTAGCCGCGTCAAACTGCTGTGACAGAACCTTGCATTCTTCTGCACTGCGTTCGTCCATCCAGGAGATGGCATTCATCAGCGGCTTTCCGTCCTTGCCAACCACTACAAGCGATTCGGCCTGTCCGGTAAACGCGATCTCATTCACACAGGAAACACCGTTGGTCTTTATCATATCCGCAAGCAATCCAACCAGATCCTGGTAATAAGCCCACGCGTCAAATTCCACGAAACCGCAATCCCGAATGTAGTTTACGGGGCGGCTCTGGCGGTCTACCAGACGAAATCCTTTATCATAAATGGCAGCTTTGATATTGGTGCTGCCAAGGTCTATGCCAATATACACAATAGTCCTCCTTCTTGCAGTGCTTCCAACGCTTCCGCTTCAGCAGAGCTGTCAGTGACCAGGGTCAATGCCGCTGTGCTATGCGCAACCCGGCTGAAGCCGGCCCGGCCGATCTTGCTGCCATCCGCCGCAATAATCGTCTTTTTCGCGCCGGCAGACATGATCCGGTCGATGATGGCTTCCTCTGCGTGATGGGTGGTCACACCACCTTTGGCACTGACACCGTCCACGGACAAAATGGCCCAATCAGCCTGGTATTTGCCAAGCTGTTCCTGGGCATCTCCTCCATGGGTAAAGCCATACCGGGCATTGATCTCGCCGCCGATCAGCAGCACACGGAAAGTAGGCACATCGCCCAGCTTTGTTGCCACCTTCAAGGCATTTGTCACAATATTCAAATTTTTACGAATCCGCAGTGCTTCGGCCACATACTCGCAGGTAGTACCGGAATTGAGAAACAATGTGTCGCCGTCACGGACCATTGCGGCAATGGTTCTTGCAATGGCAGCCTTCTGCTGACCGTGGGTATCCCGTAAGGCAGTGCCTTCCAGACTCCGTCCGTCTTCTGCCACGGTCACCTTCACAGCGCCTCCCTGCACCCGGAGCAAGCTGCCTTCCTGCTCCAATTCCGTCAAATCGTTACGGATGGTCACCGGAGTGACATTCAGCATAGCGCTCAATTCCGTTACGGATACCTTCCCTGCCCGACTTAGCTGCTCCAGAATCTTTTTTCTGCGGTTCTCGATCTTCAGCTTACCGTCTGTCAAGTGTTTCACATCCTTAATAAAGAGACTTATTGTTCAGCCGTTCGCCCACGGCTCCACCGGGGTGGACCAACGCGAACTGCTCTGCCTGATAACCGGTCTGCTCAATGACAGCCGCCTGCAGCGCATGGAAGATCATGCAAAGGGCTGTGGTAGAAGTCGTGCCCTGCGCGTTCCACTTATCGGTTTCCCGGTTAACATGCTGCTTCAGCACAACATCCGCAGCCAGCGCCAGAGGAGAATCCAGATTCTCCGTCACGGAGATAATGGACACGCCCTTGGACTTGCAGATATCCACGATCGGCAGCAATTCCTTGGTCTTGCCGCCTCTGGAAGCAAAGACCATCACATCGCCCTTCTGCAAAAATCCTGTGGCGCCATGGACAGCCTCCGCAGGGCTGATAAAACGGGCAGGCCGCTCAATGCAGCACATCAGATGGGCAAAATGCTGGCAGATAATGCCGGAATGACCACAGCCGGCGGCACCGATCCGGGGAGCGTTGCTCAACAGTTCAATGGCCTTGGCAAACTGCTCATCATCGATATAATCCTTCATTTCCTGAATACAGGCAGCCTCGATATCGTAGGCTTCTCTGGCAGCACGCAGTGCCTCTTTGTTTACCATAACACAAATACCTCCAAAAAGATAGTTATTTTTCCGAGTCTTCTCTGTCTAACAGAATATAACTTTTTCTAATAATTTTCAATTCGCAAATTACACAATTTTCGTAACGAAAATTATACCACTTTATGCATAAAAAAAAGCAAAAATTATCGTTGACGAAACTAAATCAGCTTGTTATAATGTAAATATCAAAATTATGCGAAAGAGGTATCGTCTATGGCAAACTGTCGCATCAAGGCCCCTTTCTTTGAGATTGGCCCCAAGTCCTACCTGTATGGCGATGATATTCTGGCTTTGGCAAAGGCTGCTGACGAAGCATCCGCCAAGTATGATGTGGATATCATCTTTACCTGCCCCGTAGTGGATATTCGCCGTGTCAGCGAAGCAACCACCCGCATCCATGTATTTGCTCCCCATATGGACCCCATTCCTGTGGGCCGTGGTCTGGCGGATATTCTGCCCGAAAGTTTGGTCGCCGCCGGTGCGGAAGGTGTCATGCTGAACCATGTGGAAAAGCCTTTGACCTTTGAAGTACTGGCCCAGACCATCAAGCGTGCCGACGAAGTGGGTTTGACCACCATCGTCTGTGCCGACTCCATGGCAGATGCCAGCAAGATCGCGGCTTTGAGCCCCGACATCATCGTTGCCGAGCCTTCCGAATTGATCGGCACCGGTGTCAGCGTCGGCCCCGAGTATGTTGCCGCCGCCACCAAGTGCGTCAAGGATGTCAACGCTGACATTCTGGTACTGACCGCCGCAGGCATCTCCAATGGCACCGATGTGTACAACACCATCATCGCCGGTGCCGATGCTACCGGTTCTTCTTCCGGTGTTGCCAAGGCTGCTGACCGGGCTGCCATGGTGGACGAAATGATTGCCGCCGTCCGCAAGGCATGGGACGAGCGTCACAATTAAGAGATTCTTTTATATTTACATATCAGGAGGAATTTACTATGGAATTTACTATGATTCAGAAGGAAATTCAACTGCAGTCCCGCGGTTGGATCCCCACCTTCCACGACATCTCTATCGATGTTCATAAGATCGTCGAAGAGTCCGGCATTAAGAACGGCACCGTTTCCGTGGTCTCCCACCACACCACCTGCTCTGTCATGATCCAGGAATGCTCCCATGACTTTGACAGCTTCGACCTGGAGTTCCTGCAGCATGACCTGCTGGACATCATGCGCAAGATGATCCCCGACTTCGTTAACGAGGGTGATTACCGCCATCCCGGCCCTGTACACGCACAGTTCGGCCGCTATGTTGACGAGCCCGGCAATTTCACCTCCATGAACACCGACGGCCACCTGCGCAGTGTCTTCTTTGGCCGCAGCGAAACGCTGACCATCAAGGACGGCAAGCTGGATCTGGGCGAATTCGCTCACATCTACTTCATCGACTGGGACCATGTCCGCGCCCGTCCCCGTCAGGTCAACCTGACCCTCTTCGGCACCACCGAGGATATGCCCGACCGCAAGTACAACAACGGCGAAGTGGTCAACACTCTGCGTAAGTTCCCCGCTGCCGAAAAGGCCTACATGGAACAGTACGACGAGTGGAAGAAGAGATAATCTCTCTCCTGCAAAACAAGACAAAATGGCAGGTACATTTGTACCTGTCATTTTTCAGCTTGTCAAAAAAGTATAGATTTTAGAATCTCAACCGCACAGCGTATATGAGGTGGTGTTACTTTCTTGTCGCCGAACAAGAAAGTAACCAAAGAAGTCGGCATAGGGGAGGAACTGAGCTCATTGCTCCCGCATTCAAAGCCGTCCCTCCCCTATGTACCCC
>JAZURG010000194.1:0-10295 GCA_045606145.1 Faecousia sp. | reverse complement strand
CTTTGGACACGCTAAAGACCGCGGTAAAGACTATAATTTCAGAGTCTAAGTATGAAAATCTGCAAACTAGAAATATGAAAAAAGAAATTGCAGGTCTTTCTGAATTGTTGGAAAAAGCCGAGGAAAACTCTTGTGCATCTCGGGCACAAATTGAGCGGTTGAGAAATTTCTTTAATATTCCACATGATGCTCAGCAGGCTTTTTTGAATCAACCAGTTGATATTTCAGTAAATGAGGATAATCATGGATAAAGAGAAAACTTTAGCCGTAGTTGATAACGATTTTTTAAACCACTTGGTAGAGACGAAAAACCTTTCGATAGATATCAAAGAAGCAATTGTTTTGCTGTTTAATGAACTTAATGTCAACCCCGTTATGCACGAACTGGTTTATAAGAATGAGTTGTTTTGCGGTGGTGCCTATATAAACACAAGTCAGCAAAAAGCGCTTGAACTAATTACTGAAGGTATTGTTAGCGTTGTCTCTCTTTCAAGTATTATCAGTGCTCCTGGTGCAGCGGTGTACTATACAATTTTATTTGAAGAAATTTATAATAAATTTTCAGAAGTCCCTCTTCCTCGCATAAATGTGCTAACTGATTGGCGTGCCAAACTAAGTTTAGGAGAGGTACACTCTGTGGTTATGTGCTTTTTTATGAAGTGTGGTATATTCCTTTCGGATGATGGAGATGCTCAGTCATTAAGACAGTACTTAACTGAAAGCACAGGATTCACAATCGATATCTATAATCGGGAAATGGCATGCGACAGAGCGAAAGAGATTGGTAGCGGCAATTTTCCACGCAAAATCAGACAAGCACTATCTCATGATTAGATTTTCAATAATTTAAGATAATAGAAATCTATAAGTTTGTCTTCGAAAGCAATGTGCATTCTGCACATTGCTTTTTTCTGCAATTTATCTTCAGTGAAAATAATTGAACTACAACTTCAATGACTTTCGAAAAGTTTTAAGTTATTATTAGTGTAAAATAGAAAGCTATAGATTTAAAGGTATAAATTTCGAACAAAATATACAATTAATAGAAATATAAGGATAACGGCTTTATTCTCTTTCTAATATCCCATCACTATCACCTTATTCTGATTTCCACCCCTCGAAAAAACGACAGAATAGAGTAAAAATATGGAGGAGAACCTATTCATTAGCACAAAAAGGCATACAAGAGGTCAAAGTAAAAGCCGCGTAACCATGCGGGTTTGATGGCTCTTGGACTAATGAACGCTGTTCTATAGTGACATTTCGATAGATTCCGAAGGGAAGGGAACTGGCTGTACTCTTTTATCAAGTTTGAAACAGAAAAGAGCGCATGGGTTGAAATCAACCCGTGCGGTCTTTTCATTGAGGAAAGTTTCTTGCTACACTACCACAGGTCATACCTGTGGAATGATAGTTACTTTGACGCAAATTTTTCGGCAGATCTTTTTCGAAGTTCGTTTCTGATAAGCTCCGTAAAACCAGGCTGATTTCTGTCATCAAGCAAGCTGGGCTTTTTCGGATCACAATACTTCTCCATATAATCCTCCAAAGCTGATAGCTGTTCCTGTTCTGTTGCGCCAGGAGCAGGCCAGGGATAGGTTACAGAAATAATCAGCTGATCTCCGTATGTGTTATAGATCCGCTCGATATCGTTGATCGTCTGGGGCATCCATGAATCCCAACCAGCCGCGATCATGTTCGGAACCATAGTCTCATTCATTCCACAGCTGTGAAAATCACAGTGTTTGCCGTGAGCATGCAAAAAGTCCGTAACACGTTTCATATACGGGACGATCATCTCAGCGCAAGTTTCTGGAGAGAGAAGAGTGCTCTGAGCGCTGCCCCAGTCATCATGAATCCAGAATCCATCAAGCAGGGGAAATGCCTCAAGGGCACGACCGAGAATATCGATATATGTATCGGTCAATTTGTCAAAGAAAGCTTTCACTGCCTCGGTTTGGTCTTCGTCGATCATCGCGATTGCCGCACCTTCAAAGTCCATAAGAGAGATAAGTCTCTCATACCAACCCGTCATAAACGGCATGATATTGAACTTTTCTGCACTTAGAAAGTCACGATTCTTTTCTGCGCTGCCCTTCCAGTCCCAGCTTTCAACATCGGGCCAAGTAAGCACCGTTTCCCAGTCGTTTGCATCCAGCAACAGGGGAGTTCCAGGGCGAACAGTGCTGCCTCGAATCACAGGGTCGAATTCCCATTCTACACCGAACATGTCCTTGCCGCCACCACCTCTGGGGAAGGGGTTACCCGCTTCCATCACAAAACCACGGGCCGTGGCATCGGGGATGACGGAGGGATTGAACATTCTGCACTCGGCAGTGGTGATTTGCCACACAGGTTTTTTTGCAAGGAGTGCTTTATAAGCCTCTCTATCGGTCATAAAGCTCCCTCCTTCATGCAGAGCAGTTCAGTGTATTCCCGCACATCAGAGAGTTCTTCAAACTTGGAAGCCAGTTCAATGATCTTTTCACCATTGCTCTTGGGAAGCTTTCCAAATGCATTAAACTGCGCCCAGAACTTCTCTTCCAACTCTTCCTTCGTGGGATAGCGCTCCATGACCATAAAGCTTTCTTCTGCCGTGAAAACACGACCATCAGCCATCTCGGCCACAACCTTCATCATACGACCGCCATTTTCCGGCTCATAGATGTCCATGGTTGCACCTTCGGCAAGACGAACCAAATGCTCGTCTGCACGGATTGCTGCAGTCTGAACTGTATCCACGCCCACCTTACCATTCAGTGTGGCACAGCTGGCGGCAAAACGATAGGAGAACAGCGCATTGATCTGATCGCGCAGAACAAAGGGATTGGAATAGTATCCGTGATAAATGTTCTTTGCACCGAATACGCGGATCTGACGAATGGCAGAGCCATCTACCGTTCCGTAGGCTTCTTTCAGCATCTGATGGAGTTTCTTTCCGCAGAACGCCGCTGCCGTGGTGGGGATTCCGCCGGGACCGTACTTAAAACCGCCCTCGGTGAAATACACCTTACCCAGATCCTCAAAACACTTCTCGTAGAGAGGGGGCAGTTCGCCATCCTTCACATGGTTGCTAATGAGGCCCCAATGGCCGAAATACGGATCCTCCAAGCCTCTCCAACCGCCCTTGGCGTATTCTGCAGAAAGAATACCCGTCTCCGCGCTTACGCCGTTGTGTAGTTTGAACTCCTGACAATAATCGTAGTAGGAGTTTGCAGGATCTGTTGCATTGGTGGCAGCGTAGCTGAGGGCACTTTTCATCTGCTCTGCATCGAGGCCATAGTACCGCCCTGCAAGGGCAGCAGCGGCACTGGAGCCTAAAAGCATATCAGTGGGCCAGCGGTTCGGCAGGGAATACAGGAGTCTGGCAGTAAAATCCTCAGCAACAATATCATTCGTAATCAGCTGTTTGCCGTCCACAGCGAATGTGTCACCCAGTGTAAGACTGAGGGGAATCATAGTCTCACTCATATGGGAGGGAATAGCTTCACCGAAAATACGAAAGAGCATGCAACCAAAATCATTTGCACGTGCCTTAATACAATTCAGTTTTGCGGCAACAGGGAGGGGCAGACGGCCGGACGAGGCAAACAGAGGCGCTTCTCCTACGCCGCCCCACTGCTTATATCGCTGCTCCAAGAAGGCATCTTCTTGAACGATTGCACCGCCAAAAATGCAGCCCGTAATATCCAAAAGGCGATCCTTGAAGATACGAATATTCTCTTCGCTTAAATCACTATAGGTCGTCTCAACAAGATTTTTGCAGAACAAATCCGTTCCACGCGGGCTTTTCAAGTCTTCTCTCATAGGCACCTCACAAACTGAGATTGTGCATCAGGCTGTCCAGTGTATCCAGATTCTCCAGATTCATAATCGCATCCACAACACCATCGATCTTGTCATCGGTAAGAATCTCGCAGGCGCAATTACGGAAACGCTGCACCATTTCCTCATCACTGAAGCGTGCAACCTCCATGCGGTTATTTCCTCTGGGGTAGAGGGTTTCTTCAACAAACACCTTGCCTCTTGCCTTAACCTCGATACGACCGTACCAAGCAGAAAAATCGGTCTTTCTCTTTTCGGCCCACTCAGGTGCAACATTCATCGTCACACGATGCATAAACTCACGCACCTTGGGATCAGCCAGTGCCTCCTTAGACTGCCAAGAGGGACCGGGCTTATAACCATAAGCCGCCAAAGCCATGCAGTAGGGGGCACTGAACTGAACGTCCACTTGATTTGCCACAGCATACTGATCGGGATGTGCATTAAACGGGCCGGTGTAGCAGTCAATTGCTTCAATCTCACGGGGAGAAAGCTCTTCCTTCTCCTGCAGACGATAGAAGCAATCCAGTACGGAGTGGATGAAGGAGCAGCAGGGATAGGGCTTGTATTTATAGTCCATAATGCCCCAGTTCTCGCCCAAGCCGCTGACCAGCTTTTCGGGATTCCACACACCGTCAATTCGGCAGTTGAACAGAGGGAAGCCATATTCGCTGTCCAAAGTATCCTTATTACCGGTATAGCCGCACTTAGCCAACATGGCAGCCTGTACAGAACCCTGTGCCAACCAGGAAACAGGGCAGTATTTAATCATAGATTTGGGATTGGTACTCTCCCAGTCTCTGCAGACGGGCAGCGTGCAATAGTAGGCAGAAATACCCAATGCCTGCGCAATCTTTTCGCGACTCAGGCCCATTGCCAAGGCACATCCGATTGCAGCACCAATAATGTTTTCATTGCCGTTGCTGAAAACATCGGGGGTTTTTCCGTACTTAGCGTAGGAAAGAATCATCACCATGCCAAACTGACTGTTGAGACGCTGTGCGACTTCCAAACCTACCGCCAATGCGGAAAGGAGTTTCTTTCCAGAAACTCCTTCCGCTTCAGCAACAGCTAGGATCGCAGGCAACACTACAGGGGGAACATGGGGAATCGGATCCATGTCAAGACCATTGAGAAGCTCTGCGTTGGCGAAAGCAGCAGCCGCTGCGGAAACTTTGCCGCCAACACCGATGACCGTAGCATCCTGGGGACCACCCAGCATACGCGCCACCTCAATACCAATCTTGCCTTTATCCGATGCCAGACCGCCCAGTGCATTGCCAAGACCGTCCAACAGAGCTCGTTTGACTTCGTGAATGACTTCAGCGGGAATATTGTCATATTCGCTGTACTTTTCTACGAAATCGAGAATCGGCTCTGTAACTTTCATTCTTTTCTCCTATTCTGTCGTATTGTAGTTAAAATCTACGGCTTACATTAATACTGGCCGCTGTAGTTTGCGATAGCGTTGTTCCACACATCGAGGATGTTGTAAACCTCAGTGTAGCCCTTGTCATACAGATCCTTCAGAGCAGCATCACCGTAGGGAGCCACAGCATCAGCCCAAGCCTGCATGTCAGCACCCTCAACATAGTTCAGAGGAATGTTGTTGCCGGTGACCTGATCCAGCCACATCTGGTCGGAAGCAGCCCAGTAGGCCACACCGTCATTCCACAGCTGCTCGCCCTGCATCTCGTCCATGATGATGGCCTTCAGGCTGTCATCGAGGCTCTCCCAGGTATCCAGGTTGGCAGAAATGGCGCGGACACCAGTGGTAAAGCTGCGCTCGAACATATACACAGACTGAGCGGGAGCAATGGCACCAAAGATACCGACAACGTACAGACCATTGACGATACCGTCAGCAACACCGTTGCTCAGGCAGGAGAAGTACTCCGTGGGAGGCTGGGCGACGGGAGTAGCACCAACATCGGTCAGGAAGCGGCTGAAAATGGGATCGCTGGTAACCAGCTTCATACCGGCAACAGTATCGGGAGTGCTGATGTCAACGTTGTCAGCCATGACCATAGAAGTACCCCAGGTACCCAGCAGGAACAGAGGCTGGATATTGGCGGCGTGGAACTCGCCCATCATGATATCGTTCTCCAGAACCACATCATTGATGATCTCAGCGGCCATGTTGAAGCTGTGGAAGCCCATGAAGGGATAGCTGATGACCTGCTGCGTGTAGGGGAACTGATCGGGGAAGTTGGTCAGGGTGACATCGGAGAAGTCGCACAGACCGGCACCAAGACCATCCAGTGCATCGGTAGCACTGAGGAGGGAGCCGCTGTAGTAGTAGACGAACTTCACCTTACCACCGGTACGCTCAGAAATTCGATCAAACAGGGCAATGTAGATGGGGGACTGCTCCTCAGAAGAGTTGAAGTTTACGGTCAACTCCATCTCAGGGCCGGTGTAGGTCATGTCACCGGAATCAACAGACACATCCGGTGCAGCACCGTCGTCAGGGGTGTCAACGGGCTTGCTGCCGCAGGCAACAAGACTAAACACCATCGCGAGGGACAGGATCAATGCCAATGCCTTCTTCATCATCTTTGTTTCCTCCTTAAAATTTTTATAGTGAACAGATACGCTTTATCTGCATTCACAACGGTTTGTTAAGCCATCATGTTGGGAATAAAGGTTGCGATACCGGGGAAGATGATCATCAGAACGAGAATCAAAACATCGACGGCGAGATAGGGAATAACGCCCTTGAAAATCTGCTGTACCGGCATCTTGGTAACACCAGCCATGGTGAAGCAAGTCATGCCAACAGGGGGAGAGATAGAACCAAGGGCCATCAGTTTAACCACGAAAGCACCAAGCCAAATGGGGTCAAAACCGACACGCATCAGGGCGGAGTAGAGCACGGGGATCGTCAGAACCACCATGGGGATCTCAGGCAGGAACATGCCGAGGATAAAGTACAGCACGATCAGAGCGCAAGCGATGACCCACTGGGGAACAGACAGTCCAACGATAAAGTTTGCCAGCAGCATGGGCAAACGGCTCAAGCCCATAAATGTGACGAACAGATAGGTGGAGGCGATCAGGAAGAACACCATGCCGCACATAACGGCGGTATCCTTGATGGCCTTGCCGATCTTCTTGACCGTGATCTGACGGAAAATAACTGCGATCAGGATAGAGCCGAAAGCACCTACTGCACCAGCCTCGGTGGTGGTAAAGAATCCCTTATAAATACCGCCGAGAACCAGAATCATAAGAGCCAGAATAGGCAGAATCTTCAGCAGAGACTTCAGCATGGTCTTGAAGGGCAGCTTCGGACCGCGAGGGCCAAGCTCGGGCTTTCTGAGACACAGGAAGTAGATCATGATGATATACAACACCATCTGCAGAACACCAACGCCGATACCGCTCATAAACAGCTGACCGATGGAGTTCTCGGTGATGATGCCGTACATGATGAAGCCGATGCTGGGCGGGATCAGAATGCTCAAAGGCGCGCCGGCTACGACTGCGCCAGCTGCAAAGGACTCGTCGTAGTTATTGCGCTGCATTTCGGGGAGTGCAACACGGGACATAACCAGCACACCAACATGGGTGGAGCCGGAGATAGCACCCAGAACACCGCAAGCGACCACGGTAGCAGAAGCAAGACCTCCGCGGAAACGGCCGACCCATGCATAAGCTGCATCATATAGGTTTTTACCCATTGTAGACTCCGCTATGACCATGCCCATCAGGGTAAACATAGGCACAACGGTAAATGTGTAGCTGTTTAGGTTCTTAAAAGCTGAGGTACTGGCTGCTGCCATAGCGACATCAAAGTTCTTCAGAACAATGATGCCGACAATGCTGACCAGTGCCATGGCTGCACCGACCCACATTTTCAATGCAAGAAGAACCAGCAGAAAAACGATACCGAGGATACCAATCAATTCAGGACTAATCGACATCGCTTTCGCCTCCCTTCTCTGTCATTTCAATGGTTGCTTTTTCCACAGGAGGGCCTACAGGAGGACCGTTCTTGCCGAACACGAAAATTTCGTCCATATCCTCCAGCTGGAACTCCTTTTCCCACTGACCTTTGGAGATAGAGACAATCTTGCGAATAATCAAGGATAAGATCGTCAACGCAGCAACTGCGTAGCCAAGAGAGAACAAGGCAATAAAAGGCCACTGTGCAACTTCGATACTGGTATAGAAAATGTGATTATGATAGCTCTTGAAAGCATAGTTGAACTGCTGCCAGGAGAGCACTGTGATGGTCAGGAAGCACAGAGCAAGCATGACCAAATCCAATACCACCTGTACCTTCATGGGGAACTTTGTCGTAAGCATATTCACCTTGATTTGACGGTTGCTCATTACAGCCGCGCCAAAGGCAGTCATATTGCAGACCAAAAGCATCTGTGCAATTTCGGTGGAGCCAAGGATTGCCCGGTGGAACAGGGCTCTACTCAAGACCTCACCTACCATGAGCAGCATCAACCCCACAATCAAGGCCATACATATCCAAGTAAACAGCCGATTGATTGCGCGAATTACTTTCATTGTGAACTCCTTTCCTTTTTATTGTGCGAAGGTATCCTGAAAGAATCAGGGCTGACGATAGGAATCCAGTGCGGAGATATCCTCGGCTGCTTTCTTGGCAAGCTCGGTATAGAGGCCGTACTGGTTCTCTTCGCATACCTTCATCAAGCCGGGATCCACATCGTCTCTGCGGGGAAGAGGTACATCCTGTGCAACGAGAATATCCTGTACCTTCTTAATATCCACATTACGGACGGAAGTGCCATCTGCCACAGCAACAGCCGCGGCGATACCGGCAGCCTGACCGGTACCGACACACTGGGGAATCAGGTTCAGCCAGTCGATGGCTACGTTATCGCTGGAAAGGTGTCTGCCGGGGCAGAGGAGATTCTCAATCTTCTGGGGAAGAATCGCGCGGTAGGGGATTTCAATCGGTGCAGAATCATTGATGCGGCAAATGGTGCTGTGCCAAGCGATGACATCATCGAACTCATGGTGGAAAGCGAAGTCCTCCACGGTCATGATGTATTCGCCCTTTAGGCGGCGAGAGCAGCGGACACCGGTCTGGGGAGCAATATCATAAAGATAAGCATCCTTGAAACCGACGGGACAGGCTCTGCGCATGAACTCAATGACTTCACGGATAGTGCGGCGCACATCCCGCTCAGTATCGGTCAAATCCTTCACCGAGATGCAGCTCTTATCTGCCAGCCAGTTGTTGAACCACACCTGATCGTTGGAGTTGGTGGGCAGAGGCATGATACGGAAGCCGGTGATCTTGCCAAGGTTCTTCATCATTGCACCAAACAGCTGGGGATTTCCGCGCATCCAGCGCTCAAAGCTGTTATAGTCCACGCCGGCCACACGGTAGACCAAGGCTGTGGTAGAAGCGCGGGTTCCTGCATCGCTGACACTGGAGCAAGGTGCGCCGGCCTGATAGAAGATGTCGCCATCACCGGAGGCATCGATCACGACCTTAGCCTTAATGGCCTTACGACCCTCCTTGCTTTCAAACACAACGCCGGCAACTTCGTCGCCCTTCATAATGGGGCGTGTTGCCCAGCAGTGATAGTAAACACGGATGCTGTCGCCTTCCTCTTCCAGCATCTTATCCATTTCGATCTTCAGCTGGTTGGGCTCATAGTATACAGAGCGCACCACGCGTGTCTTGGAATCGGGGCAACGGCTGACACAGTCCCAAATGCTGGTCCAGCGGTCAATCAGCAGCGGATCTTCACTTCCATACTCGCCCTTCTCAGGTCCAAGCACCGCTCCGGGGATTTTGGAAAGACGTGTGAACCACTCTTCCTGTAAGCCGCGGACGAAAGATTTGTCTCTCCATGTAAGGTTGGGCACCATGATAACGTAACCACCGGTTACATCACCACCCATATACCCATAGCGTTCCAATAGCACAATGTTTTTTGCACCGGCACGAGCCGCCGCAATTGCTGCAGAATGACCTGCGGCACCGCCGCCAACAACGAGAATATCGCACTCATCGAAGTATTCCAACACTCTGCTCTCTTCGAAATATCCTTTTTCCATTGCAACACCTCCCATTATGTATTTGACATTTTACCAAGCGAAATTTATAATACACCTAATCATAAAGTTCGCTGCTTTCTTACACCCTACACTTTGATGTAAGGTGAAGGTCAAGCCATTTTGAAGTCGAGGTGATTTTTTTGGAAGATAAAACAATTAGACGTTTTTCAATTGGTGAATTTGCCAAACTTTGCAATACCACGAGAGCAACTTTATATCATTATGAGAAGCAAGGGTTACTCGTGCCAATCGTTAACGAACAAAATGGCTACCGTTTCTATGAGCTCTATGATTACTACATTTTTATGTACATTGCTCACTTGATTCGTATTGGGTTTTCTCTAAATGAAATCCGTGAATATGTCTCCTATAAGCGCCTTGACACGTACATGGAGTCCCTTGCAACGAGCCGCCAGAGA
>JAZURG010000193.1:0-6185 GCA_045606145.1 Faecousia sp. | reverse complement strand
ACCGCACCCAAAAGGCTTCCCCTTGGGGGGAAGCTGTCAAAAATCTATGATTTTTGACTGATGAGGGGTCAAAAACCTGTCATTCCCCTCATCCGTCTGCCCTTCGGGCAGCCACCTTCCCCCGAGGGGGAAGGCTTTGGATGCTGCGCTAAACGGTCATTTACTGCAGAAGAGGGCAAAAAGAGAACCGGGATGCTGCAGCATCCCGGTAGAGAGAATTATAAAGTTTTCAGCACATCCAGAATCTCCCGGGCGCTTTCCAAAACCAAATGGGGTTTGTCAGAGGATTGAGCCAGAATTTCCGGGGTGGTCTCACCGGACATGACCAGAATACCCACGCAGCCTGCGTTCAAGCCGGACTTTACATCTGTGTAGATCCGGTCACCCACTACACAGGTTTCCTCTTTGGAAGCCCCCAGCCTGTCCATTGCCAGCTCCGGCATCAAGGAACTGGGTTTGCCGATGACAATGGGTTTCTTGCCGGTGGCATTGTAGATCATGCCGCAGATACTGCCGCAATCCGGCACACTGCCGAACTCCGTAGGGCAGACCAAGTCGGGGTTGGTGGCGATGTAGGGAAGCTCGGGACGGGTCAGCAGCAGGAAACTCACATCGTGCAGCTTTTGGAAGGTCAGCTCTGTGTCAAAACCCATGACGATGCAATCCACCTCGTCAAGGTTGGTGGTAATGGTAAAACCTTCGCCGCGCAGCTCTTCTTTCAGGGATTCCGTACCGCAGACATACAACCGCTGTCCTTCGTGATGCTTGTGCAAGTAGTATGCAGTGGCTTGAGAAGATGTCATGAAATCATCACGGGTGGCTTCAACGCCAAACTTTTCCAGCTTCTTCACGTAGTCTGCCACACTCTTGGAAGAGTTGTTGGTGATAAACAGGTACTTACCGCCGGTGCGGCGAATTTCCTGCAGCAGTTCGATGGTGAAGTCATAGAGCCGGCTGCCCAAGTACAGCGTACCGTCCATATCGAACAGGTACAGCTTCATTTTTTCGATGGTGGAGCGTAATTCCATAGGTATCTCCTTAAAAGGGCGCAGGAGTTTTCCTGCGCCCTTTGATAGATTTAGATTCTTGCGACGCCGGTGGCACGGGCGGCCTCGGCAACAGCCTTGGCAACAGCGGGGCCAACGCGCTCGTCAAAAGCGGCGGGGATGATGTAGTTTTCGTTCAGCTCTTCATCGGTGATCAGGTTAGCCAGAGCATTGGCTGCGGCGACCTTCATCTCCTCGTTGATATCGGAAGCGCGAACATCAAACGCACCGCGGAAGATTCCGGGGAACGCCAGAACGTTGTTGATCTGGTTGGGGTAGTCGGAGCGGCCGGTGGAAACGACCTTTGCGCCGCCTGCCTTGGCATCGTCGGGGAAGATCTCGGGAGTGGGGTTGGCGCAGGCAAAGACGATGGCATCCTTGTTCATGGTCTTGACCATCTCAGCGGTCAGAGTGCCGGGAGCGGAAACACCGATGAATACGTCAGCGCCAACAATAACATCGGCCAGCTTGCCCTGCTTCTTTTCCAGGTTGGTGACCTGAGCCATTTCCTTCTTGATCCAGTTCAGACCTTCGCGGCCTTCGTAGATAGCGCCGGTGCGGTCGGTCATGATCACGTTCTTGAAGCCGGCAGACAGCAGCAGCTTAACGATAGCGATAGCTGCAGCACCGGCACCGGAGGTGACGATCTTGACATCTTCCTTCTTCTTGCCAACAACTTTCAGTGCGTTGGTCAGACCGGCGAGAGTGATAACAGCAGTGCCGTGCTGGTCGTCGTGGAAGATGGGAATATCGCACTTTTCCTTCAGCTTGCGCTCAATCTCAAAGCAGCGGGGAGCGGAGATATCCTCCAGGTTAATGCCACCGAAGGAGCCGGACATCAGATAAACAGCGTTCACGAACTCGTCAACATCCTTAGACTTAACGCACAGGGGGATGGCATCCACATCACCGAAGGACTTAAACAGGGCGCACTTGCCTTCCATAACGGGCATACCGGCCTCGGGGCCAATGTCGCCCAGACCCAGAACGGCGGTGCCGTCGGTGATAACGGCACAGAGGTTGTGGCGGCGGGTCAGCTCGTAAGACTTATTCACATCCTTCTGGATCTCCAGACAGGGCTGTGCGACACCGGGGGTGTAGGCCAGAGACAGGTCTTCCTTGGTCTTGCAGGGAACGGTGCAGATAACTTCAATCTTGCCGCCCCATTCAGCATGCTTCTTCAAAGATTCCTTTGCGTAATCCATATTATACTCTCCATTCATATTTCATGTTGCAGGGGCGGATGACTACATCCGCCCGGGCCGGTGTAGTCACCGGCCCCTACGGTTGTCAATTAAACTTCAAAGGGGAACTTGTAGGAAAGGCCGCACTCATCGCGCAGCTGCATGAATTCCTTCTGGATGGTCTCACCAACAGGTACACCCAGAGGTTCACGCTCCACCCAGCTCAGATGCTCCTTCTCACCGGCGGTGTAGATCCGCTCCTGACCGGGGGCCTTTTCGGAATCACGCAGGGCGCGCAGAATGTCGCCGGTGGTGCTGCGGAAGGTATCCAGACCCATGAAGAACTCGGGGTTGATCACCAGGAAGAAGTGGCCAAGGCGGTAGAAATCGTTCTTGCCCTCGGCATTCTTGCCGGACAGAGCCTTGGTGTGAGGACCGCCTGCAAGAGCAGCGGACAGAATTTCTACGATGGTGGTGAAGCCGTAGCCCTTGTAGCCGCCGGTCTCTTCGCCCAGACCGCCCAGAGGCAGCAATGCGCACTTGCCTGCACGCATATCCTTCAGGATCTGGCCGGAGTCAGTCATGGTGTCACCGTCCTGAGTGACCACCAGACCTGCGGGAGTAGGCTTGCCGGAGCGCTCATAGAATTCGATCTTGCCGTTCTGGATGGTAGAAGTGGCGCAGTCGAAGTTGAAGGGAAACTCCTCGTCAGTGGGCATAGTGAAGGTCAGAGGGTTGGTACCCATCATAGGCTCGACACCGAAGGTGGGAGCAACAGAGGGACGGGCGTTGGTGGTGGAAACGCCGATCATACCGGCCTTTTCCGCCATGGTGGTCCAGTAACCGGCGATGCCGTAGTGGGTGGAGTTGTAGATGGTACCGGCAGCCAGACCGTAGACCTTAGCCTTCTCGATGAGCTTTTCCATCATCTTGTGGGAAGCCACCATACCCATACCGTTGTGCGCGTCCATGACCACGGTGGTGGGAGTTTCTTTAACGATCTCGCAGTTGGTTACGGGCAGCAATGTGCCGTTCTTGATGCGGTCCAGATAAATGGGCTTGAAGCGGTTGCAGCCGTGGCTCTCAATGCCGCGGCGGTCAGACTCCAGCAGGACGTCTGCGCAGATCTTTGCGTCTTCCTCGGGAACACCGTAGGCCTTGAACACATCGATCATAAAGTTGTTGATCAGTTCCCACTGCACATAGGGTCTGGTTTCTGCCATGATTACATTACCTCCAGTAAAAAACCTTAAATATACAAAAAAAGAGTAGAATGATGCCAAGGCAAATCATTACTACTCTCAATCTCAAAAATATTGTACCAAAGATACACTTTGCTGTCAAGGAAAAATCCCCCGTTTCCGGGGGATTTTCTGCGTTTTACAAATACCAAAGGTCTTCTTTTCCGGTGGAGACGGCGGTGGCACCGCAGCTGATGGCATCGGTGACCTCAAGCTTTGTTTCCACCAGACCACCGGCAATGATGGGAATACCGCAATTGCAGAAACGGTGAATGGCTTTGCCGATGACGCCGGGCATGATCTCGATCAGATGGGGAGTGGAGGTATGGAGCATTTCTTCAATGCTCTCCATTCCCTTGGAGTCCAGGGCAAAGAACCGCTGCACGGTCAGCAGCCCCATATCCCTGGCGGCACGGATGATCTGGGCCTTGGTGGAAATAATGCCGTCCACACCCTGCTGCGCAAGGTAACGGATACCCGCCCGGTCCTTGCCGATGCCTTCGGCCAGATCCAGATGGATCAGAAGTATTTTTCCAGCTTCGTGGGCCTGCCGGATCCTTGCGTTGACAGTGGTCAGATCGGCAGACAGATAGAAAAGGACCTGGGCAGGGGAGTGCAGTGCCGCATCCCAGCCGTCATCGCGGATGGCAGCGATGACAGGATTCAGTTCCAAGCATTCAATGATTTCAGACGGACGCATAACGCACCTCCCAAGAGTCGATGGAAATGTTAAACGGTGAGGAGTTGGATGAATCTATCTGTATCCAATCCCATAAAGTACCGGGAAACAGATTGATTTTGCAGCCGCGCTTTCAGTGCGGATTCTTCCAGGGGGCAGCCTCCCAGTACAGCTGCCAGATCATTGGGGTCTTCCGCTGCGAAGAAATCGCCCCGGAAGGAAATATTCTTGATACAGCCTTTGTCCAAATCCATGTAGGCTTCCACGGAGCCACAGCCTTCAAAGCGTTGCTTCTTGGTGACCGTACAGGCAGGGGAATAACCGAAATTCCATTCCCAGGTGCCGTAACGGCGGTCTTTGATAGCGGCAATGGCAGCAATATCTGCTTCGTTCAGCTCATATTTCTCGCCGGGGAACTCTTCCAAAATGCTTTCCAACAGGAATCGACGGAACTGCTCCAAGGTCAGGTCTTCCGGCAGATAGGGCCGCACATTAGTGACCCGGCTGCGGACGGATTTGATGCCTTTTGCCTGGATTTTGGAGGGATCTACCTGCAAAGCGCCGGACAGAACCGACATATTGGAATCAAAGAGGATAGTGCCGTGGTGCATGACCCGGCCTTGACGGATATACTGGGCATTGCCGGAGAATTTATTACCATCGATGGTCATATCGTTACGGCCGTTACGCTCTGCGGTGATACCGGCCTTGGCCAGCGCCCGGATGACAATGTCACAAAAACGGCCGAAGTCCAGCCCATCGCCTTCCGCATCGGCAATGACGGTAAAATTCAGATTTCCCATATCGTGGTACACGGCACCGCCGCCGGAAAGCCGACGGACCACACGGATTCCATGCTCTTTGACATAGCTTTCGTTGATCTCGGCAAGGGTGTTCTGATGCTTGCCGATAATGATGGCATGGTCATTCTGCCAAAGCATCACATACATCTTATTCCTGGGAAGCCGGTCAAAAACATATTCTTCTACAGCCAAATTCCAGGCGGGGTCAGTGGTATCCAGGTCCAGGTAGTTTAGCATAGGGAAATCCTTTCGTATTTCAAAATGCAAAATGCAAAATTGTGGTGTTGCCTATAATGACTATTTTATATGATTTGCGGAGCAAATTCAATAATTTTCAATTTTCAATTTTACATTTTCAATGCAAAAGAGTATGCCGGTGTGGTTTCCCACACCGGCATAGGTAAAGTTTGGGAGATTACACGCCTTCCTTGGCGCAGCGGATCTTCTCGGCTTCGGTGATGGCGTTGACGACCTCGTAACCGGCCAGAGGAGCGATCTGCTGGTGGATAGCATCCAGGATCCAGCTCTTCTGGGGGAAGAAGAACTCGTCGAACTCGAAGGGAGGAGTGATCCAGTTCTTAGCACCGACAACAACGGGAGGTGCATCCAGATCGTCGAAGCAGCACTCGGTAATGTTGCGGGCAACATCATTCAGGAAGGAACCGCGGGCGCAAGCGTCGGATACCAGCAGGACCTTACCGGTCTTGCGGACGGACTCGAAGATCTTGGTGTAGTCCAGGGGGGACAGGGAGTGGATGTTGATGATGTCAGCTTCCATGCCGTACTTCTCGCTCAGCTCCTTAGCTGCGTCGACAGCACGGTACAGGACAGCGCCGATGGTCAGGATAGTGATATCCTTACCGTCGCGGACCTTGTTGGTGTCACCGATGGTGATCTCGTAGCGTTCTGCGGGAACGCCGCCCTCGTGGAACTGCTCGCCCACGTCGTAGATTCTCTGGCTCTCGAAGAAGACAACGGGGTCAGTGCCCTTCAGAGCGGTCTCCATCAGACCCTTGGCTTCCCAGGGAGTTGCGGGGAAGACGACCTTCAGGCCGGGGATGTGAGCGCACAGGGCGGTCCAGTCCTGAGAGTGCTGAGCGCCGTACTTGGAGCCCACGGTAACACGCAGAACCAGAGGCATCTTCAGAATGCCGGCGGACATGGACTGCCACTTGGACATCTGGTTGAAGATCTCGTCACCGGCGCAGCCGATGAAGTCGGCGTACATCAGT
>JAZURG010000192.1:0-6915 GCA_045606145.1 Faecousia sp. | reverse complement strand
CTGAGCCAGGATCAAACTCTCAAAAAATTGTATCTATACGGCAGGAGCAAGCCCCTGCCCTACAAATCATTTTTCAAGTAATTCGCTCTAGCAAATATACTCAAGAATTTTCGTTGGCTTAAAATTCGATTTCTATCGATTTCTAAAACAATCCATTTATTGTCAAGGTGTTTTGTTCGTCTTTGCGTTATTCAATTTACAAGGTACAGTGTTTGCTGACCTCCCGGCGCGTCGCCGTTCATCGGACAGCTTGCATATGATACCACTTTAGACTGGATTTGTCAATACCTTTTTTTCATTTTTTTCAAAAATTTTTCGGGTTTTTTCAAAAGGGTATTTTTGTTGCAAAAACAGCCTTTTTTAGTGGTTATCTGCTGGAAATTCCGCTGGTAATCTCCCCAAAGGCGTCGGCTGCGTCGTAGTTGCTTTCCTCATGGTTGGCCAGATCTCCCAAGCTGAGCATTCCGCATAATTTCCCATTTTCTACCACAGGAAGTCTGCGAACCTGCTGCTTTCCCATCATGTGAGCCGCCACCGAGGTGTCCACGTTCGGCTGTACCGAATGGACCTGCGCGGTCATGATCTCCCCCACCCTGGTATTCTCGGGAACACGGCCCGCGGCCAGGCAGCGGGTCACGATATCCCGGTCGGTCACCACGCCGCAGAGCGTCCCTGCCGCGTCACGGACGGGCAGAACCCCTACATTATAATGGGCCAAAGATCTGGCGGCCACCGCCACCGATTCCTCCCGGTCAATGTCGATGACCTGATTGGTCATAATGTCTTTCACCTTCATACCGGCACCTCCTGTATCGAGTCTTTTGAAAGTATTTCCGTGTTTTCATGGAAATATACCTGTTTTTATGATATGATCATGTAAGAAAACTGTGACAAAACGGTAGTATATGTTTGAAGGGGGTGCTGTGATGGAAGACCGGACGATCATAAAACTGCTTTTTGACAGAGCGGAGACTGCCATTGACGCATTGGCGCAGCGCTTTGGCAGACAGCTGCATCAAATTGCCAGAAATATTCTCTGCTCTGACCGGGACGCAGAGGAATGTGTCAACGACACTTATCTGGCGCTGTGGAACGCCATTCCGCCCCAGCAGCCGGATCCGCTGTGCGCCTATGTCTATCGGGTGGGCCGCAATACCGCTCTGAAGAAGCTGCGCGGCAACACTGCCCAAATGCGCAACAGCGCTTACGATGTATCTTTGGATGAATTGGCAGGCTGCATGGGCGACGATTCCGCATGGGAAGCGCTGGATGCCAGAGAATTAGGAAGGGCCATAGACCGGTTTCTAAGCACCCAGAGCAGAGACAGCCGTGTGATCTTCCTGCGGCGCTACTGGTTCGGATACAGTGTCAAGGCCATTGCCCGGGCCATGGCCATGACTGAAGGAGCGGTATCGGTTCGGCTGAACCGCACCCGCAGCGCCCTGAAACACTATTTAAATAAGGAGGGGTATTTCCTATGAAACGACAGAAGCTGGAGCAGGCTTTCAGCGAGATCAGCGATACCCATATCGCGGAAGCCGCCAAGGCAAAAAAGAAAAAGCTCCCGTGGCTGGGAGCTGTGGCCGCGGTACTGGCATTGGTTTTGATCTTCAAATTCGTCGATATCCCCATGGCCATCGCTGCCGAAGCTGTGAGCAAGCCGTCGGCAGCGCGGATCATGGAACGGCCGGATCTGGATGACTACGATCTGGATGACTACAAGGACCGGCTCTATTGGCAGGAGGACCTGAACAAATGGGACACAGAGCGGATCCGGCGGCAGGACACCGCCGCCCAGGCCCTTGTCCAGATGGAAGACTTTTTGCGGCAAAGCTGCCGGGAGTTTCTCTCCGGTGCCCGCGGCAATGTCCTCTACTCCCCCATCAATGCCTACATCGGCCTTTCCATGGTCGCTGAGCTGACCGCCGGGCAGACCCGGCAGCAGATCATGGATGCGTTGGGTGCTTCCGATCTGACCACCCTGCGGCAGCAGATCAGCGCTCTGTGGGAGACGGTCTACCAGGATGACGGCAACGAGATCTGCACACTGGCCAACGCCCTTTGGATAGATAACGCGCTGAAATACCGGCAGGAGCCTATGGATATTCTGGGCCATCATTATTACGCGTCGGTGTACCGGCAGGATCTTTCCAGCCGCCAAGCGGCGAAGGATATTCAGGCATGGCTCAATAACAACACCGGCGGGTTGTTAAAGGACGCGGTACAGGGCATCCAGTTGCCGAAGGAGGCCGTGCTGGCTCTCTATTCCACCATCTATTTTCAGGCCAAGTGGCAGAATGAATTTAATTCTTCCCAGAACACCACCGATACCTTCCACGGTCAGGCCGGAGATACCCAGGCCACCTTTATGAATAAAAAGCTTGCCCAGATGAACTACTACTGGGACGAGGACTACGGTGCCGTATCTACGGGGCTGAAAAACGGCAGTTCCATGTGGTTCATTCTGCCGGACGAGGACAAATCCGTGGAGGATGTACTGGAAAGTGGTGCTTATCTGGATATGATTGCCTCGCCCTACGAGGGTTGGGAAAACAAGAAGTTTATGAAGGTCAATCTTTCCGTGCCCAAGTTTGATGTGCAATCCAAGCAGAATCTGCGGCAGGGCTTGGAAGAAATGGGCATCACCGATCTGTTCCGGCTGGGCCAGGCGGATTTTTCCGAAGCCTTTGACGGGCCGGTGTTTATGACCGCCGCCAACCAGGCGGTGCGGGTGCAGATCGACGAGCAGGGTGTGAAGGCAGCGGCCTATATCGAGTTCCCCGGTGCCGGTTCTCCCATGCCCCCGGAGGAGATCATTGATTTCGTGCTGGACCGGCCGTTCCTGTTTGTGATCGCCGACGGAAGCGGCATTCCCCTGTTTGCGGGTGTGGTGAACGCACTGTAAAGGAGCGTTTAGCGGCCTATGGCTCTCCCTTTGGGAGAGCTGTCAGCGAAGCTGACTGAGAGGGTTTTCCAATTGCCAACACCCTCTCCGTCACGGCTTACGCCGTGACACCTCTCCCATAGGGAGAGGCTTGGTTGGTGCGCTAAACGATCATTTGCTATAATACAGCGAAAGCGCTCCCGGTGGTGGGAGCGCTTTTTTATTGCAGATAGGGGATGGTCAGTTCCACAGTGGTGCCTTCGTTGATCTTACTTCTGACGGTGACACCGTACTGGTCGCCGAACATCAGGTTGATCCGCTGGTGAACGTTACTCAGGCCGATATGGTCACTTTCCTTGATGACCTGGCTGCGGATCACCCGGTTGATCTCGTCGGCTTCCTCCTGCGCCATGCCGAAGCCGGAGTCGCTGACATAAAAACGCACGGTCTCACCGACCCGGATAGCACGGATGTGCAAACTGCCGCCGTCGCCGAAGGGCTTGATGCCGTACTTGATGGCATTTTCCACCACAGGCTGCAGGATCATTTTGATCATATTGCACTTATTCAGCTCCTCCGGGATATCCCAGTGGACCTCGAAGCCGTAATTGCAGCGGATCTGCTGGACCAGAAGATATTTCTTGGTGTAGTTGATCTCTTCCTGCAAGGAAACAAAGGTATCGGTATTGCTTAAAGAGTACCGCAGAAGCTGGGACAGTATGTTCAGCATCTCGGACACTTCGTTGCCCTTGCCGATCTTCTTAATTGCCATCCAGTTGATGGTGTCGATGGTATTGTACATGAAGTGGGGGTTGATCTGGGCCTGCAGCGCCACGGCCTGGGCCTTTTTCAACAGCTTCATTCTGCGGGCCAGCTCTTCCTCAATGTCCTTGTTTTTGGAAATGGTGGTGCTGATAACATGGTGGATGTGGGCGATCTCGTCCTTCGTCCGGATCAGGCTGTCCTCGTCCAGATTCTGATGCTCCTCCAACAGCGCCAGCAGATCGCTGATGGGGTCGAAGATCTTACGGGAGATGTAGAAAACTACCACCACCGTTGCCAGCAGCGCAACCGCAATGAGCATCACGGAGGTCAGGCGGATATAGCCCAATCTTTCATAAAGCGATTGGCTGTTGACATGCAGGATCACCCGGATGTCTTTCTGATCCAACTGTGCGCTGACTGCAATGTTGTTTTTCTCAGTGTTCATCAGGTCCTGCGGATCCCGGACAGATTCGCCCTGCAGATTTCCGTCCGTGCTGAAAAGCACTTCCTTTTCGTGCAGAAGCACCACTTTTACATCGGTGCCGTAATCGAACCGTTCCGCCAGCTTCTGCAAATCATAGATAATGATGATGCAGCCGTTTTTTTCGCCCTTGGCGTAGCCGGGGCGGAAATAATAAGCGATCCGTTCGCCCAAGTCTGAGGCGCTGTCGGCAGGCAGATAGCGAATCTGAATCATATCGCCCTGTGGCTCCCAGCAGTCGATGACTGTCCTGTCCGGGTAGTTGCTGTAACGAAACCTGCCTGTGTGGGAGACGACGCTGCTGCCGGGGACACTGTAAATACAGATATTTTTTATCTCATCACTGAAAATCGTAACATTGGAAAGATCCTCTATGATATCCAGCGTGATACCGGCGGCTGCCGTACCATGCACGAAGGAGCGAACGTTCTCATCAAATGCCGTACGGATCGTGGTTTCCCGCGCATCGTCAAAAAACTCGTTGGCATCCATAACGGCACGGGTCATCATGGCGGCGGAATAGGTCTGCTTTTCGTTGCGCTGCAGCTCATCATAGGTAAAACCGGAGATCAGCAGGGCGCACAGAAACGGCAGCAATACCACGCAGGAGATCAGCAGCAGGTTTTTCCAGAAAATACTGTGGAAGCGGTAGTTCCGGAAGCAGGCCACAGCACTGTGTTTACTCTTCATTTGGCACCTCTCTCATATGGAGCACGTCCTTACGGTATTCTCCGGGGAAGCAGCCGATGTTGTTGTAGAACAATTTTGAAAAATACCGGGCGCTCTTATAGCCGAGCATGTCGCTGATCTGATAAATGCGGTATTTGGGGTCGTGGAGCAGCTCCACGGCCTTTTCCATTTTCTTGCGGACCACGTACTGCAAAAAGGTCTCACCGGTTTCTTTTTTGAATACCCGGCGCAGGTGGGAAACACTGAAAAACACCTCTTCGGCGATATCGTCCACCAGAATGTCCTCAAAAATATGACTGCGGACATACTGCTTCATATGGTTGACCAGCGCGCCGCTGTCGAATTGGTCCTTTCTTCCGTCCCGGTCCTTCATGCGGCCAAAGAGGCGCATGCAGTAGCGCTCGATTTCAGCGAAGGATTGGAGATTGACAATGATATGATAGTCTATGTAGGGGCGGACCTGCCGGTAAAGCAGCGGATCGTTCTCCCGAAGCGCCTCGTTGACACAGGCGAAGATATCCACCACAACATTGCGGCAGTAGCGCATATCCTCCATGGCGAGGCTTTTGATCATGCCAAGCATCACCTTCTGGGAAACAGTAAAGTTGCCCAAAAGGATATTGGACACGATGAGCTTTTTCTGCTCCTGCAGCAGAATATCCTTATCGTAAAAGTCGGCGTTGCCGGTGTGCAGCAGTTCCTTCATCTCGGCAACCTTGAAGATGTTATGGAATACCCGCTTGACGGAAACGGTGGTCAGGGTCTTAAGGCATTGGCTCAGATCAGCGCCAAGCTGGGCGGCAGTTACCTCGCAAAGGTTCTGTGCGGTGTCCAGACCGTCGCAGGGGGAACGGAGGATCATGAAAAGGCGCAGCTTGTCCCGGTCTTTGAAGAGCATGTGCACCAGGCCGGTGAGCAGATACTCGTCGATGAAACGGTACAGTTCCTCGTAAAACAGTTCCTGACTTGCGTCCCACTGCTCTTCTATGGTTTGGTCGATATCGGAAATCTGAACGTCCATGAGCATGCAGGGAGACAGCTCGGGGCAGCAATCGGGCATGAGAAATTGGAGCCGTTCCTCGATCTCGAGCCGGTTGTCAAAAGCGCCGAGGGTCAGGCTGTTGATAAACTGCTCTTTCATAAAAAGCTGCAGCTTGCTGCGGTGTTCCTCCTGCTTGCTGCGGAAGGCATCATCGTTGGCGCTTCTGTCCAGCTCATCTTTGATCCTGCACAGAACGGCGGTGACTTCGTCAAGCTGGATCGGCTTGAGCATATACTCCATGACGCCGTATTTGATGGCCTTGTGGGCCAGCTCGAAATCGCTGTGGCCGCTGATAAAGATCACTTTACAGGGAAGTGATTGCTGCTGGATGTACTGCGCCACCTCAATGCCGCCGGCACGGTTCATCATGATATCGGTGATGACTACGTCTACCGGCATGGTGTCCAGATACTCCATCAGATCGGTGCCGTCGCTGAAACAGCCGACCACTTGAAAACCCATTTCTTCCCAATCGATACTCTCGGTAAGGCCTTCCTGTATGATTTTTTCATCGTCGGCAATGGCTACCTTGTACATACGCGCGCCCTCCTGTGGGATGTCTGTTTTATATAGTATAGCACAAGGAACCCGGGCAATCAAGCAAGGAAATGCCATTGTTTGACAAATAGGGACGAATGTTATCCCGAGGAAGCGAAGCGGCCGTGGGAATCCGTTCTCTTTGGGTTACGGATTCCCACGGGCCGAATGGCCCTCGCAATGACACGCATAATAGGAAGGATGACATGTATGGGGGCGGAGCGTTTGAAACGAATGTCGATAGATATCGTAGGGCGCTCTGTGAGCGCCCGCGGGCGATCGAAGATCGCCCCTACGAATTCTTTCAATGTGCGGTATTTCGGCGGGAGCAAGCCCCAGCGCTACGGGTTCTGTCGGTAGTTGGTGCGGCAAATAATCGTTTAGCGCAGCATCCAAAGCCTTCCCCCTCGGGGGAAGGTGGCTGCCCGAAGGGCAGACGGATGAGGGGTGTGGCAGCTTTTTGACCCCTCATCAGTCAAAAATCAAAGATTTTTGACAGCTTCCCCCCAAGGGGAA
>JAZURG010000191.1:0-7356 GCA_045606145.1 Faecousia sp. | reverse complement strand
GATGTCCTCACGCAAAACACCCAGCACCTTTTTCGTAGATGCTGGGTGTTTGACTATGATCTTCAGCCGGTAGCAGTAGTAGAAATAAAGTGCCCGAAGGCCGGTTGCCTTCTTGTGCTTCTTAAAGTTACCACGGTAGCGATACCTACCCAAGCGGCGGTTTTCAGTTTCCGGAAATGGGATGCGCTTTCGCATATTGCGGAGTATCCGCTGTGTGATGCCATCAAAGGTGTATTCTTCACCAAGACGGTCCATACGAACACCTTTTTTTGCACCGGGCGGCAAAGCTACCGGATGTGCCAAAGGTTGCCCGTTTTCCTTGAGCCGCTTAAAGGTGTATCCCATCTGTTCCATGACTCTGTAGAAGTCACGCATAGTTGTGGATGCAAGAATTGCCCGGTCAATATCGGCTTTGACAATATCACGATAAGTGGGTTTGCCATGCTTATTGGCAGACCACTCCGCATAGCTCTTGCCGTTCCATTGGGGGTCTTTTATGACAGACAACTGATGCTCTTTACATAGCCGGTCCGACACCTCTCGCATTCGGGCATAGTCCGGTTTGCGGTTGCTGAACTTTCTGCCATCCACAGAGGAAACAGAATTGATGACAAAATGATTGTGGTAATGGTCTGTGTTCAAGTGGGTGGCAACTACCACCTCGAACTGATCTCCCCATAATTCTTTTGCCAACTCGACACCGATTCTGTGTGCGGTATCCGCGTCCACTTCACCGGCCCGGAAGGACTGGTAGCCGTGGTAGCAGGTACGGCCATCCATCTTTCCAAAGCGGCGTTTGGTCTCCATGAACTGTTCCTTGGCATGGGGAATTTGGCAGTTCACACCGGACACATACATCCGCTTTTCGGTTTTTAGATCGTCTGCTGTGTACTCCACAACATTGTCGATGGCATGGAGCGCAGCAGTTTCCTCCCGACTTTCCTCAAAAGTTTTTTCGGGGTTGATGGCATACTCGATCACGCCATCCGGGTTGCCCGTGATGGGCCAAATTGATGTGACTGCCAAATGATCTCCTTTCCGTCCAAACTTGACTAATCTTTTTTCTTCCGCCTTGGAACAGGAACGGCGCTGTATGTGTCAGCAATCAGCTTTTCAACATCACGCAAATCTGCCATCGCCTTGCGAAGTTGGGGAACATCCAACAGTCCTCTTGCGTTGGCAATCGTCAAGATTCGGTCGATGTTGTTACCCACACGGCGAATCTCCCAAATCAACTTGTGGAGATCTGCAGGAGGGTTTTCCCGAATAGTAACACCTTGGATTGCATTTCTACAAAACTGTTCACGGGAAATACCGGCTTTTTTTACTTGCTCATTCAGTGTGGCGAGTTCGTCTGGAGAAAAGCGGATTTTGATTTCATGGATTCTTTTCTTCATGTTCATCTATCCTTTTAGGCGGGGTATCAGGGGTGCTAAACCCCGGACAAGCTGGATTGTGTCCCCACAATCCGTTGCTTGTAAAGGTAATGCCATGGTAAAGGTAATGCCATGGGTATACTACCCCTGGCCTCTGGTTTCATCTGTAGATGGATTCCATACTTACTGAACAGCAGGCGTGGGTGCTTCCGGTGCAGGTTTCTTGGCACTCGTTGCCTTTAAGATGGCACGGGCGAATTTTTCGATGGAACCCAGTGCGGAACGGGCATCGTCCAGCTGTTCTTCAGCATCCTCCATATACATGGACAGATGCAGCATCAGCTCGTCCAAACCCATGGGTTTGCCGTTTGCGCCAACAGGGTCCAGATCCTCATCTTCATCGTCCTCTTCCTCGTCACAGAAGCCGCAGATGGTGCAGTCGCCGCAGCAGAAGCACTCATCTTCCTCGTCATCTTCGTCCTCTTCAACGGGCGCAGGCTTACGGGCAGGTTTCTTCTCCAGCTCGGTAACGGTGGTGATTAGACCAACCATATCGGCATCAGTCAGCGGCAGAGCATCGGTGCAAAGCAGCATGGTTTCTGCCAGCATGGTTGCAGCATCCTCATTGGTTGCCTCAATGTGGAGAGTCTTGGTAAAGTGGATGTCCATTTCAATTTCAAACTTTCTCATAGTAAATTCTCCTTCATTATTTTTAGTAGTGTTCAGGTTTCTTGGGGGTAACGTCCTTGCGTTCCCACAGCCAATACTCGCGTATTTGGTTCATCTTTTCGTCCCACAGGGAGGTCTGAATATACTTGGCTAAGAGTCGCGCATTTTGTATGCGCTCGGCATAATCGCTGCAGTTTTTTCCTGCGTGGTGCTTATCATCGTTCATAGGCTTTGTTCTTGTGCTTGGGGTTGAAAGCTTTGGCTGTGATAGACTGGCCTGCTCTGTGAAAGGACTGGGGGTATCTCAGTTCGGCAAGAACCTTTTTCAGTTGATTGGGAGGCAGACTTTCAAAAGAATCCCTTGATGCTCGACAAATAAAAAAGGGGCCTTGTATTGCCTCTACGCAATTAGGTCCCTTGAAAAGAAGTCTGCTCGTTGTCATGCCCATTTCTCGCCCATAACGATTAAGGACCATCCGGGTCGATTCATCGCAGTACTGATGAAGGCCAATCATACCGCCTGTGAGATCTTCAAAGCTTGCATCTGTAGCTTCAATATCTACGATTTCAGCTTCTTCGCCTGCACTTACAAACACAACACGAATTTCCTCTTTGGCATGGGCCTGGGCGGGGTCAAATTCAACCTTCACATACTCACTTCCAGGGTCAACATAGTAGAACCCCGGCTCCATATGTTCCGAAGATATAACCTCGATTACATCAGAAATGTAGATGTGCCGTTCTTGATACGGTCCCCGCTTCTCAAAGGTGTAGTAGCCATAAGAAAAATCTTCGTAGGATATGTGTCCCTCATAAACAAGGTCATAGAATTGCGCTTGGACTTGCTGTTTGCCGTAGTTCGTTTGGTGATCCAGCGGAGTAAACGCAAATCCCATGAAGTCACGATTTGCATTTATCTGATAAACCCTTACCTCCATGCACTTAACCTCCTTCCTTTTGGTAATTGCGGTTGTTATCTGGCGTCTTTGTTTTTCTGAGGATTATAGGGAAATGCTGCGATCTGGTCGTTGATTTTCAAGAAGTGTTCCGGGTATTTGAACAGCTTCAAATACTTTTGCTGCTGCGCTTCCGTCAAGCTTCCAAAGCTTGCTTTATCACAGGAGCAAACGAAGCACGGACCGGCAATAATATCTGTAATCTGTCCTTCGCTCCGTATCGCACGATTCAAAGGCATGCTGTTCAACTTGCCTTCTTCATTGCAGATAATACACACCTCTTCTTCAAAGGGGTAGACCGCTTCAATCCAGCCATTCACTGTTTTCTGCATACCTTCGAGGGAAGAATCAATGTCAGCAACTCTTGCAAGCTTTCCGGGTTCTAGCAGAACAACACGAATTTTCTCTTCTTTGTCCGGTACACGGCTCGTATCAAATTCGACCTTCTGAAAGCCAATACTGTCGCAGAAGTAGAAACCGGGTTCGGTCTCGCTGCTTTGAATAACTTCAACAACGTCCGACACCGACAGGGAATGTCCCTTAAATCCAACCGGCCTGCTGAAATTAAAGGTGCAGAACACATCCTCTAGGGAGCTGCCGTCGACAGTACCTTCGTATACTTTGTCGTAGATCTCACTGTCAACGCCTTGCTCACTCCAATGTTTCTTAACCCAATCCATACCCATGAACTTATAGCCATCGGTATCACGGTCTGAGTTAATTTGGTAAATCCGTATTTCCATGTGGATCTCCTTTCATCGCTCTTCACGATTGTGCTGAGGACGATAGGTTTCAACATCGGTTTTACCGTTCTTCTCGACCATGCGCTCCGGGAAGTAATACTTGTCATGGAGCATGTTACGATCAATCTCAGAAAGGCTCTTGATCCGCTGATCGCTACCGTCGCAAATAAGGAAGGGACCACGCATAATCAGCTGGATCTCCTTGCCGGGTTCTACCAAGTAGCACTTCTCGATCTTCCAACCGTCCTTGCCACCTTTTTCCGCAGCCATATAGCCTTCCAGTCGGACACACACATCCGTTCCGTCCAGGGAAGATCCATAGATGGAATAGCCGCCCATACCGGGGATGAACGCCTTGTTGTCGCTGGAAATAACATAGGTTCGGGAAGCTTCAGAATAGTGTTTCGTGAAGCTGTCCGGGGTGAATACCACATGACCCAGCAGGTGCTTGTCCTCCATTTTGCTTTCCTGGTTGTAGAAAGCAGAGGTCAGCTGCCCATAGGTCATTTCAGTTCGCTTGTCTGCAGATCGGAGCGCCCGGTTGGTTTTCAGACCGACAGTTTGTGCATCCGCACGGCAAACAACGCAGATGTCGTTGCCGAAGGGATAGATGATGTTGAACTCGCCACCGATTGCCTTATGCAATCCGGAGGGGATCGCATCAATGGTGACGGTTTTGGGATACTTCCCAGGTTCAAAGAGAAGCACCGTCGCTTTTTCGTTGTTACTCATCTCGCATGAGCCTCCTTCATCATTATTTGGTATCGTAGGGTGTCATTCATATCGTTGCCGTATTCGGGCAGTTCGTCCTGGATGGCGTACTGCTTGCCAAGGCCATTGATAATGCCTTGTGCGGCACCTCTGCCAATGGCATCCCTGTCCAAGTGGAGGATGATGGTGTCGATCTCCGGGTGTACCTTCAGGTATCGCTCCAGCGCAACCGGCACCACATCCTCTCGTTTGGTAATAAAAACACCGGCAAGCGACAGCAGATGATTCTTGTGCCAATCCCGACCTGCCCGATATTCCATGGTGGCATAACTGAGCAGGTCAATAGCAGCTTCAAAGAGGTGTACTGTGGTGGACCTTTTTGCCGCTGGGATATTGAAAGAATATTGCTTGTCGCTGCCGGTTGCTTCGCCTTTGAACTTGCTTGCAGTTCCACGAAGGGCAGCATATCGGGGAATGCCCGTTTCGTCATAGCCGATGAACACGGCATTGTGATAGGGCATCCCCTCGTATAGCAGATTATTACGATAGCAGAAGTCGATGATCGCCGGGTGGATTCCCCGTGACCGGAGATACGCAGTGACCTTTCTCGGATTCTCGTTCCTTGGAGGCAGCAGAAGGATTTTACTGGACCGATCCGGTTGTTTATATGACACTGGCGGTTTCTCCAAAGACCGGCCCAGAATGGTTTCTACAGCTGCAGGAAGGGAGTAGCCTTTCACATGGATAAGGTAATCCAAGGCAGTAGAACTACCTACTCTTCGGGAAAACCAGTACCACTTGCCGTTGCTGATCTTCAAGCTGTCATGTTCACGGGTGCAGTAGGTGCCGTTGGCTACCTTAACAAGCTCACCCGGCTCATAGTTCCACAAATAGGTCAGCAGGTCCATTTCCTTTGCTTTGGCGATTTCTTCCGGTGTTGCATAAGCCATGCCATCACCGTCCTCTGTCCTTGATCCTGGCTTGCTTTTCAGCCATTTCCGTGGCATATTCCTGCGCTTTTTCCCACATGCTTTCCATGTGCCCGGTGCCACCTTCCTGCCATTTGTCCAGGATCTTCGCCAAATGGTCTTTGCCTTTCAGCAACGCCTTTGCCTGTTCATCGGAAAGGTTGTTGTTTTCAAAGGTCAACAGCACATCTTCCATCATGGCATACTTATAGGCATTTTCGATGATGGCGCTGGGAGGTTGGTGCATAAGCCAGTTCTTGAATGCCGTATGCTCTCGCTGGAGTTTCCAGTAAAGCTGGGTGTTAAGATGTTCGTTAGTCATAGCAATTCCTTTCTCAGTCAGTTATCTTGCCCCTCTATCGGTGGCAGGTCTGTCGCCGTCATCGTCAGCACGATCTCCGTCAACGATCTCATTTTCCTTCTTATCCAAGTTAAGCAGGATGTTGAGTTCGTCCAGACGGGCAGATTTCTTTTTAAGTTCGTCCTCTTGTGGGAACGGTGCTTCCGCTTCGATTTTGGCGGCTTCCAGCTGCTGATGCACATTGTCAAGCTGTGCCTCACATCTTGCTAACCTTTCGGAGAAACTATCAATGGCATTATCCAGTCGCTGAATGTTACCGAAAATATCAGTGCCCAAAGTGACCGGATAACTCAGGTCGCCCTGCATCGTGATGACAAATTCCCGTTTCATGCTGTCAAAATGCAGTTTCAAAGAAAAACCCCGATACATTCCAAGAGGAATGGGATCGGGACTGGTCATATTACTGCACACTTCCAGAATGGCGGATCCGGCTGCTTTCTTGCTGCTGTGGCAAACATTTTCAATGACCATGGGAGAGAACCCGTCCTCGTTGGGGTGGGTATGCTCTTTCACACGGGCCATGTCAGCTTTCAAACCGTCGATCAGCTGCTCAAAACTTGCAATCTGCTGGGGGAACTCCTTGATGATCTTATCCTCCAATGCGTACCTCTGGCTCAGATGGGAGGCTTTCATAAGCCGTAACCTCTGCACATCAATATCCAGGTCCATCTTCTCCTTGATGTAAGGATTGCCGGTACACAGTGCCTTGATTTCGGCGTAGGACAATGCGGTTTCGTCAATGTCCTCTGCAGATCGCACGGGAGATTTGGAGGTCATGATCTGACCGATAAACTTCTGCTTGGATTCCACCAACTGATACAAGTAGCTATCGAAGGTGTTCTCGGTGACATAGGTGTAAATGTCCACCTCGTCGTGCATATTGCCTTGACGGACAATACGGCCTTCTCGCTGCTGCAGGTCAGAGGGTCGCCACGGACAATCTAAATGGTGCAAAGCGATAAGCCGCTGCTGCACATTCGTACCGGCACCCATCTTTTGCGTAGAACCAAGCAAAACACGGACTTGACCGGAACGGACTTTACCGAACAGTTCCTTCTTCTGTGCCTCGGTGTTGGCGTTGTGGATATAGGCAATCTGCTCTGCAGGAATACCCTTGGCGATCAGCTTGTCACGCACATCATCGTAGACATTGAAAGTACCGTCATTATGAGGCGTGGACAGGTCGCAGAATACAAGCTGCGTGGATTGGGTATCCGCATGTTTCAGCCAAATGTTATAGACCGCATCGGCGCAGGCTTTGCACTTACTGGTTTCGCTGTCACCCAGCATGGGACTCATAAGCCGCTGATCCAATGCCAGCTTTCTGCCGTCGTTGGTAATCAGCAGCATATTATCAACAGACGAATCCACCATCTTGTTTCGGACTTTCTCTGCTCTCTCGGACAGGGCAGCAACCATTTCCTTCTGCTGTTCAGACGGTTTCAGCACAATGGGGTGTGGAATGGGAGTAGGAGTAGGCAGCTTCAGCATATCTCCGGTCTGAATGTCTGCCACTTCTTTGAACATGGCCATCAGTTCCGGGAGGTTATAGAACCGGGAGAACCGGGTCTT
>JAZURG010000190.1:0-2842 GCA_045606145.1 Faecousia sp. | reverse complement strand
GGGCGCTGATGAACTCTCCGGCGGATGTGCTGGCGGACGAGCCCACCGGCAACCTGGACTCAAAGAATTCTCAGGAGATTGTGGAGCTGCTGAAGCTCTCCAATAAGCAGTACGGGCAGACTCTGGTCATCATTACCCATGACGAATCCATTGCTTTGCAGGCAGACCGCATCATTACCATTGAAGACGGGAGGATCACGAAAGACGAGGTGATCCGATGAACATCATGAATCGGCTGACCTGGAAATCCATGGTCAAAAACCGCACACGGACGATCGTGACAACCATTGGTATTGCCCTGTCTGCAGCCCTTTTCTGTGCGGTGACAACTATGGGTGCAAGCATCCTGTCTTACCTGATTGATCTGCAGATCGCTGTTGGTGGCGACTATCATGTTTCTGCAGTCACTTTAACGCAAGAAGAAGCAGATGCCATCCGCAACCGGGAGGATGTGGAATCCTTTGCCGAGACCCGAACACTGGGCATGGTAAATTTCTACGTTGAGGAAATGGGCTTCAACAGCGGTTTGGTAAAGGCCTGTAATGAAGCGTATTTTGAAAACATGCCGACGGTGCTGAAAGAGGGACGCCTGCCTCAAAACAGCGGGGAATTTGTGATCGGTGAGTATTTGCTTCACAACATGGAAGCCAAGGGCTATCCTACGGCAATTGGAAGCGAAGTCACCTTGACGGTAACTCCCTATGTGGCATCTATGAAACAGGGCGATCCGGAAGCCCCTACTTTTACCATTACCGGCACTATCGTGGGCATCCATGACATGAACTCCTCCGTGATTGCCCCGGGAGAGGGAGGCGGATATTCCTATATTTTTACCGGGCTGGATGAAAACACCCCGAACCCTTTGTACTGTGACTTGTTTCTGAAGGCAGAAAGCCCCTTGAAAGCAAAGGATTTGGCAGCCGCGGTAAAAGGAAGCGCCAACTATTCTCTGTTGCAATATTACGGCATTGTGGAAGCCGGCAATGTCGCATTTGTCATTGCAGGAATTATGGCAGCGATCATTGCCATTGTCATGGTAGGCACGGTCGGCCTGATCTCCAACGCCTTTTCCGTTTCCGTTGCCCAGCGGACGCAAGAATTCGGCTTGCTGTCCTCCGTTGGTGCTACGAAAAAGCAGCTTCGCAGGAGTGTCCACTTTGAAGCCGGAATGCTGTGCCTGATGGGAATTCCGCTTGGAATTCTGCTTGGCTTCGGTGCTGTGGTCGTGTTACTGCACACCGCCGGCGATACGGTGGAAAGCATGGTCGCCACTATGCAATCCGGCGTACAGATCAAGGCCGTTGCAAATCCTGTGGCGTTGCTGGGCGCAGCTGGTATCGCAGCGGCAACGGTATTCCTTTCTTCCTGGATTCCTTCCGTAAAAGCTGCCAGGATCACACCTATTGCGGCGATCCGTCAGGAATCGGAGTATCAGGCAGATAAAAAGCTGACTAAGACGGCCCGCAAGTGGTGGAAGCCCGGGAAAGTAAGTGCCAACATGGCAGCAAAATATTACCGCACCAACCGCAAAAAATACCGTCCTATTGTAACCGCTTTGAGCATTAGTGTGGTTCTGTTTCTGTCAGCCATGGCCGTTTCCTCCTCTTTGCAATTTATTTCGGATTCAATTGAACTGGATAACTTCGACTTCATTGTTTTTATTCAGAATGGAGATGAAACCCTGCTAAATGAGATTCGCAATCACGAGAGCGTGGCGCAGTCGGTCCTGTATGACAATGAGCGCATTTACACGCTCATTACTGACGAATATGAATCGGAACAGCGAAAGGATGCCTTTGATACAGAGGATCCCGTTGATAAAGATGTGGCCATTACATGGAAAACCAACGCAGCCAGCGTGTATTATTTGGAGGATGATGCCTTCCGCGCCTATTTGCAGGAGCAGGGCGTAGACCCGGATCCATACTTTGATAAGGATAACCCTTTGGCGACGGTATTCTATCAGCAGTGGCAATATGTGGGTATGACCGAGATTGGTTATAATTGGATTTCCTTCACCTTTCCTCCCCTGGATGACGCTGTTACGGAACTTCCTGTTTTGCCAGATGCGCCCAATGTGGATGATTATGTGACAGCCCAGATCATAGCGCAGGGACATCAGGAGGCAATCGTTATGCCGGAAGGATTCGATGTTCTGCCGGATGGCCGAATCGTTTATCGGGTAGGAGCCCAGGGCTGCACACTCAAACCCCACGAAAGTGGGGTGTATGAGATCATTGCGGAGGGGCCGGAGCAGACCTTTTCCTTCCTTGCTGTAGAAGAAACAATTGAGGGAAATCATGTCCTTATTCGCTATTATACCTACGATGAAGAAACCGGCACGGTGGGAAATACCGTGATCGCAGAGACTGCGGGATCCGCAAACAGTGTTAGGATCGGCGCGCAGCTTAATGGCATACCCTTCGGAATTTCAAATGATGCCAGCAGCGCCATGCACCTGAGCTTGCTCATGCCCCTATCCATGCGTGAAGATTCCTACGGTCGGTTTGCGCTGAGCCTTCGCACCAATAATTACCCTGCCACAAAGGCTTTTTTGGATTCTCTGGCACAGGATGACAGTGTGATGGTGTATAATGACTATTTGGCAGAGCAATATCAGATGCGGCAGGTCAGTAATTTAGTCAATCTGTTTGCTGTGGTCTTTGTCGTAATCATGACACTGATCTCCGTTGCCAACATTTTCAATGTTGTATCCACCAATATTCTGCTGCGCCGCAGAGACCTGGGCATGCTGCAAAGCCTGGGTATGACCAGACGAGGAATTGCCGCTATGACGGCAAGGGAATATCTATCCTGTGGTATCCGTGCACTGTGTTGGAGC
>JAZURG010000189.1:0-2298 GCA_045606145.1 Faecousia sp. | reverse complement strand
TCAGAATGACATGCGTTTTAGGCTGCTGCTCAGATAAACGATTATTTACAATAGCAGTAACGAACCGGGTGGGGCAGGGAAGTAACGATTCGCAAAGGTCTTGGTGCGAAATGGGAGCGGCGGCTCGCCGCATAAACGATCGCTTACCGCATGAGATTCCTTTTTTCCAAAACTTGAATAATTTTCTTCTTACTGGCAAACAATACCTGCGGACATGAAATATAGGAGGTTATCAAATGTTCCGAAAGCGTATTGTTTGTCTGGCAGCAGCGCTGTGTCTGCTGGCCATGCCCGTTGGAGCGGCGGAGGTGGATTGTGATTCCGTCTACTGCTTCACTTCCGGGGATTTTGCCGGTGAGGAGCCGCTGGTGGGTATCTGCATCACCGATATTCCCAATGCTCAGACCGGTGCTGTGCTGTTGGGGCAGCGGGTCCTGCAGCCCGGCGACATTCTCACCGCCGATCAGCTTTCCTTAATGACCTTTGCGCCTGTCCGTACCGAAGCGGACGCGGATGCGGTGGTCACTTATCTTCCCATCTATGAAGACCGTGTGGAGCGGTCCGCGACCATGACCATCAGCATCCGGGGCAAGGAGGATAAAGCCCCCGTTGCCGAGGACTTTACCGTAGAAACCTATAAAAATCTTCCCAACGAAGGCACACTGAAGGTCACAGACCCGGAAGGTCAGCCTTTGACTTACACGGTGATCCGCCAGCCGAAGCGGGGCAATGTGGAATTGAAGGAGAACGGGACCTTCGTGTATACCCCCAAGAAAAACAAAGTGGGTGTGGATTCCTTCACTTATACCGCCACCGATCCTGCCGGCAAGGTCTCCCGGGAAGCCACGGTTACAGTACAGATCCTGAAGCCTACCGATGCTGCCCAGTACACCGATACCGTCGGGTTGGATTGCCGGTTTGAAGCCGAATGGCTGCGCAATACAGGCTTGTTCGTAGGTGAGCAAATGGGCAGCTCCCAGTGCTTCCAGCCGGAAAAAACCGTCAGCACCGGGCAGTTTTTGGCCATGGTGATGCAAATGCTGGAGATTCCCATGGCTGAGCAGACCGTGTATCCCGAAATGGCCGCGGATGCCCCTCAGTGGCTGAAGCCTTATCTGGCAGCGGCACTGCGCTCCGGTCTCATCGCCAATCTGCCGGAGGATTTTAACGGAAGCGCTCCCATCACCGGTGCGGAAGCTGCCGTGATCCTGCAAAACGCGCTGGATCTGAGCCGCCGGCAAATGGAGGAAGTGGATGAAACCACCACCTATGCAGACAGCGCATTGGCCGTTATGAACGAAAACGGTCTGCTGCTCTCCGCCGACGAAGCCCTGACCCGGGCACAGGTAGCCGACATTCTCTATAAGGCCTACGGCCTTGCCCAGAATGCCCCCGGCATCGCGGTATTCAAAACAGAGCAATAAACAAATGCCCTGCCGATTGGCAGGGCATTCTCTTTCAGCTTACCTTTTTAACGATACCGGGGATTCTGGCTAAAAGCACAGAGACGATCATGGTGCATACGATCTCGGGGATCATATAGAAGCCGTTGTATACCACACTGTAGGTAAGACCCAGTGCTTCGGGACTTAAGCTGGCTACCAAGGCAGCGCCCCATGCGGGGAAACCCTCCTGGGTGAAGAACCACTCTGCCCAGCCGGAAAACAGGATATATCCGGATGCAATGTGGGCCAGATACCGGGCAGACAGCGCCACAGCAGAACCTGCCATCAAGGCCGTGCCGGGCTTTTCAAACCGGTTGCGGAACATACCGCCCAGACCCAAAACTGTAAAGGCTACCAAATAGTCCAGCACACACATGATGAACGCGTTCAGGAGCATGATTCCATCCCCAAAGTAGCCGGGCTGGAATGCGGCGGCTACGGTTTTGGCGCCAATCGCCATTTCCAGCAGAGCATAGGTAACACCTGCCACCAATCCCCACTTGACACCGTGGCGGTAGGAGATCAGCACCACCGGCAGCATGCTGACCAGTGTGACCTGTCCGCCGAAGGGCATTTCGGGGATGAACATTTTGGATACCAGCTCCAGTACAATGGCCACAGCCAGAAGCATGGCACTCTCTGTCAGTCTTTTGGTTTTGTTTGTCATAGTGATTCCTCCTGTAAGATAGGGCGGTCTTTGTCATTTGCTGCTGTAAATGATCGTTTAGCGCAGCATCCAAAGCCTTCCCCCTCGGGGGAAGGTGGCTGCCCGAAGGGCAGACGGATGAGGGGTGTGGCTGCTTTTCGACCCCTCATCAGTCAAAAATCAAAGATTTTTGACAGCTTCCCCCCA
>JAZURG010000188.1:0-3613 GCA_045606145.1 Faecousia sp. | reverse complement strand
CTTGATTTGTAGGCCTTTATGTCTGCAATAGTCGTAGGTTCACGCCCCCATGCATGATCGTACAACAACTCCCCGTCGATACCAAACCAATCATAGATCCTATCCAAATCGCATTGTGCAATGCCTCCCATGGTGGTAATCCCTCTGTTCCAGAGACGCCTTGCTGTGCCGGGGCCAACATTCCAAAAATCAGTTATAGGCTTATGATCCCAAAGCTGCTCCCTATACTGATTTTCATCCAGCGATGCGATAAAGTCCGGAGCGTGCTTTGCCTGAATATCCAGCGCAACCTTGGCCAGGAACATATTGGTGCCAATGCCGCAGGTGGAAATGGTGCCCACGGTGTCGTGCACGTCGTCAATTACCCGCTTGGCCAGCTCCCGGGTAGGAATGTTGTACATCTTCAGGTATGGAGTGGCATCAATGAAGGATTCGTCGATAGAGTAGGTGAAGATATCTTGAGGTGCAAAGTGTTTGAGAAAGACACCGTGGATCTCTGCAGCGCAATCGATATACAGCTGCATCCGAGGTGGAGCAACAAT
Source organism: Faecousia sp. (assembly GCA_045606145.1). GTDB lineage: Bacteria > Bacillota > Clostridia > Oscillospirales > Oscillospiraceae > Faecousia. The sequence goes on along the minus strand of JAZURG010000188.1, from coordinate 3,071 downwards.
GTATTTGATGTTGCCTGGAATGTCCCGGATCCGGCATCGGTTCTTGACGCCCAACGCTTTCATACTGGGCGAGACAGCGAGACAAATTGTGTTCTGAGATCGGTCTGGGTCAGCAACAACCAGATTGGTGTTCATAGGATCCAGGCCACGGGCTACGCATTCGACCGTCGCATAATATGACTTCTGATCAATTACGAGATACTGCGGCAGCACCTAAATCCCCCCATACTCATTTTGAATTTGCTTTGTGCGCTTATTATACGAACATCTGTTCGATAAGTCAAGAGCCAGTTTGAGGATATGTATTCTGCTATACGGTTGCATTTCGTGATTTCGATTATCTTGAAAAACAAAACGGATGCCACTTGTCACCTTTTGCCCCAGTCAGTACATATAGATAATGAATGGTTGGTCCTCATGTGCTATCTCGCATGAGGAAACCACCTTGCTGCACAATGCAGCCGTATAGAAAAGAGCTCCCGCCCTTATGTGGTGGGAGCTTTGCTTTGCCGTGAGCACCAGTTTATTGAGTAAAAGATCACCGCCATTCCAAAAGGGACGGCGGTGATCCAAAGAGAGGTATTATTTACTTAGTGTCCATCATCGTTCCGATGAAGAACGGGATGTTGTTCTCACAATCAATGAGCATATACACGAATGGTCTGTCGAGATAAACTTCCTTGGGCTGTTCCGGTTCCATAGCAGCACCATCACCCGGTTCCACAATGGTTACTGCAGCGGCTTTCGTACCTTTTTCTTCAACAGAGATATAGGTCTTGTGGATCACTCGGGAGATGAAGATATTGCCGCCTGTAGATGTTCCCAGGCCTTTGAAATCTGCGTTGTCTACGTCAAATGCTTCCGTCATTCCCATAGATTTGAGTATCTCCGACATTTCTACACTATACGAAGTCTCAAACTTAGGTAGAGATGTGTAAACGGTGGTGTGCTGCGGATTGGAAAGCAGCTCATTTAAGGACTCACCGGTCAGCGAAGCAATGTATTCCGAAACACTCACGCCCTCTTTAGGAAGCAATGCAACAAAGGCATACTTTCCGCTCTTATAGTACTTCAAAAAGCCGGTTGCCTTTTCATCTTCGAAATAATTGCTCTCGGTGCTGTACATAAACTCGCACTCTTGCTTCGTTCCGTCTTCCTTTGTAAACTCACCCTCTCTGACCTGATGCTTTTCATAGATATCTGCCCATTCAGCATCAAAGGCCAAGGCGTTAATTAGGTACATAAGCGCACTATCCGGGATCTCGTCCAATGCACCTTGGATCATCCCATCAGTCTTTTCTTTGATCCAGTTGTTGATGTCCTCACAGGTCTGCTCGTTAAACGGTGCCTTGTAGATATCAGCCTCATAATAGTCGGCAGTAGTCTGGAGGAAATCTTGATTGACGGTAAACCTTTCATGGTCAGTAAACCAGATAGAGTTTGCAAGGCTCAGCTTATACTTTTCGTCCTGGGGCAGAGCCTGCATATAACTGTAAATGTAGAGGTTCATTTCCTCGGTGGTCATACCGAGAACATCTTCCATTTGCTGAAGGGTTTCTTCCTCAGCTCCGTTTGCGGTCATAGCCAGAGCGCAAAGCACAGACAAAGGAGAAACCAGGGTGTTCTTACCGTTTTCTTCGCTTGTCTGGAATAGACGGATCGCAAAATCGGTGATTGCAGCATTCTGATCACTGAGATCATTTAGCGCTGTTACTTTGTTGGGGGTAACACCTTCCATAAGATTGGCGGCCTGCACGGTGGTAGCGCAGCCGGAAAGATTTACAGCCATTGCACAAACCAACAGCAGGCTCAAAAAAGCGAGCATTGTTTTCTTATACATATGAGCACCTCCTCTATCGTGCATGATGGTTAATCATCAATGGGATATTTACAGTTGGTGGTTTCTGCCCATTCGATGATTTCAGCAATCGTGTCGATCTGTTCTTGGGTTAGATCTGCCTGACCCTTATCGCAGCGGGCATAGCCTGCAGTGAGGTTAATACCATAGCCTTTGCCAAATTCCGTATCCACCGTGTATTCCGGACGGCAGCGGCAAATTCGCATAGGATCGTATTTCAGATTTAGAAGGATATCCGTCAGTGTTACGGAATTACCGTACATGAAGGTGTATTCCTTATCCCCAATATGAAGGGTAGTTTGGGTATTGCCACAGTAGCCAACAAAAGGATCATCTACAGTTTGTGCCGTTGCAGCTGCCTGATGGCTGTGATCATCTCCGCCGACAATGTAGACATAGTAGTTTGCACTTCCGTGATAGCCCTTACCAGTATCATCCCAGGTTGCAACAATCTCATAGACATAACCACCAGGCTTAGCATAGAATGCTCCGTCCTGAGAAACAACGGATTCTTCTTCTACATTTTCCTTTACCCATACCGATTCCGGCCAGCAAGCATAGGTTACAGTGGTTGGCTCCACTTCCCACGCCAGTTTCACCAAATAGCCCAAAGAGTTCGTGGGCGCATAGGTATCGGTACCGGGAACCGGAGCATATACCGTTTCAGCAAATTGACTACCAATTGCAACTTGAGACAGGACCTCCTTTGGAATGGGTCTGCCTGCTTGGTCTGCAATCGTTGCATTATCAAGTCCGTTGCTTAGTGAATAAATCCAGGAGTAACCGCCGACTCTCAAGTCGGCCTCTGACTCGGGTGTGATAATCTTTCCTGCGGGAGGCTCCTTGAATTCTGCTTCCGTCTGGGGAATAACAACCTTATCATCAATATAGGAAGGTAGTCCATCAACATACAAATAGGTATCAATAGAGTTTTCTACCAAAACATCACGGCTGAGCTCTAGGATGATATGCCACTCGGCCATATCGTCTGTACCAACTTCGGGCACCTTTCGGTCAATGGAAATGCTGATCTTCTTATCTTCGGTCTGCTCAACGCTACGGACCTCATGGTGGATCGAGCCGCTGCCTTCTTCCAGAAGTACAAAGATCAGGTAGTTCTTCTCGAAGAATGTTTCGTCATACTGATCGCAGGCATCCAGGAAACCGATGGTTGTATCGGAGTACACCTTTTCTTTGCGCTCTAAGTCAAAGA
>JAZURG010000187.1:0-7699 GCA_045606145.1 Faecousia sp. | reverse complement strand
TTATACCCTGATGCACCGGGAAGATTTCCCCACCATCCGCATAGGCAAGCGTATGCTTGTTCCTGAGGATAAGTTCATCCAGTGGTTGGATGAATAGTCTCGGCGGGGTGGTGATTTCTAAATGGAGCAGACACCGTTAGGCGACCTTGCCTTCCAGGTAAGGCACCGGCTAGTCGATTATCTCAAGGCAGCCAAGCTACACCTGAATGAGGCTGATCCGGCAGATATCCGCACTACTTGCCCTTGCTGCGGACATATGGCTCTTGTGCTTGAAGCCCTTCCCGGAACGCCAATGCCTACCTGGGAATGCGGTTTTTGTGGCAAAAAGGGTAACACCATCGATTATGCGCAAGCCTATTTCGGTATGACAGAGAAGAAAGCAATCATCGATGTCTGCCGGAGACTGGGTATCCGCATCACACACCTGGAGACAATTACTGCAGCCAGTCTGATGGACAAGCAATTTGATCCTCAGCATGAGCTGATCGAGGGCATGCTGGCACCGGGATTGTACATCCTTGCCGGCGCGTCCAAGATCGGCAAGTCCTGGCTGGTGCTGCAAATTGCCCACTGTGTGAGCATGGGGCTGCCCTTATGGGAGCGGAAGGTCCAAAAGAGCGAGGTCTTATACCTCGCTCTGGAGGACACAGAGCGAAGGATCCAGAATCGGCTGATGCGGATCTGTGGTGGTGAGACCGGAGCTATCGCCTTTGCAACAGATGCGGAGAAACTTAGCCAAGGTTTTGAGGAGCAGGTGACCAATTATCTGCGCAAACACCCGCGGGTAAAGCTCGTGATCGTGGATACGCTGATCAAGGTTCGGGAAATGAACTCCAGAGGCAGCGCATACGCTGATGACTACGCTACCATGACTGCCTTCAAGCGGATCGCAGAACGGTATGGGATCACTATGCTGATCGTGCACCATACTCGAAAGCAGGAAGCCGGTGACATTATGGATATGATCTCCGGAACTACCGGGATCATGGGCTGCGCTGATGGAGCGATGGTGCTGGAGCGACCTATGCGTCGTGTCCCTAAGGGCAGCATTTCCATGACCGGTCGTGACTTCCAGGATGCCAAAATCAGTCTGACACAGAACCCTGAGACCATGTGTTGGGAGTTCGTTGGCTATACGGATGAGCTGCCGGAGGAACAGTTGGATCCGGTTTTGTCGGCCATCGCAATGCTGATGGAGCAGCAGGAACTGTGGGAAGGCACGGCGGAAGAACTATGCGTACAACTGCAGACGCTGAACCCCAGACTGAATTTGAAGGCAAATGCATTATCTAGGCGGTTGAACGCCCAGATGCAGGAACTGGAAAACCAGTGTGGTGTAAGATTCAGCCGGAGCAGAGGTACCAACGGCAGGCAGATACGGCTGGAAGCCGTTGACGATGTGTACGATAATGACGATGTTTCTGATATAGGATAATACCGTCAAAAGCGTCAATATCGTCAAGAAAACCAAACAGCAAAACCGCCGAGGAGGCATCTGTCAAAGGTGCTTTCCTTGGCGGTTTTTTGTTTGCAGAGTTCATTATTTATTAATGTGTTTTTTGTGTCTTTATGGTATAATATGTGTGATGAAACACCGTATTTGCCATAAGAAAGGAGTAATAATGGCAAGAAAACGGGCAAATGGTGAAGGTTCTCTTCGCCAGTTAGAAAATGGTAGCTGGATGTGCCAGCTCATGGTCGGGTATAAGCCTGACGGTACGCGTGATATACGCACATTTATAGGAAAAACCCAAAAGGAGGCTCTCCAAAAGAGAGACGAGTTCAAGCGGAAGATGGCAGAAGGTCTGCTGCTTGCGGAGGACCTTCGTTTTGAAGAGTGGGCGGATACGTGGTATGGAAACCACCAGGACAATATCAAGCCCACGACTCAAGAGAGCTATCGGTACACCCTGCGGATCCTGAAGGATCACTTTGGTCGCCGGAGACTTTCTGAGATCAAGGCGATGGATGTCGAGCAATTCCTAAAGAAGCTTCGCAAGGATGGAAGGTCTCATTCCTATATTGCGCAGTGCCGAGGTATGCTGTTCCAAATCTTCAACAAGGCGGTCGCCAACGACATCCTCATGAAGAATCCTGTAGCCTATGCGGATAAGATGCGCAAGCAACCGCCCAAGTCAAAGGAAGCTTTTACTGCAGATGAAATGCGGAAGCTGTTCGAGGAGCTTCCAGATGATAGGATCGGCTGGAGTATCCGTCTTCTGCTTGCGACTGGTATGAGAACGCAGGAGCTGCTGGCATTAGAGCCGAGGCATATTTCTGCGGACGGTTCCTCCATCAATATCGCGCAGGCTGTGGTACGGATAAAGGGCACTGTTGATATCGGAACGCCCAAGTCCAATGATAGTTATCGTACGATCCCGGTTCCGGAGTTTGTACGATACTGCGCCAGAAATCTGCGAGATACGGATAAGAAGTTTATTTGGGAAGTTGGAAAACCTGACATGCCCTGCACACCTTCTTATTTCCGTAACCAGTTCAAGAAAGCGCTTGAACGAATTGAAGGCGTGCGCATCTTGACACCGCATTGCTGTCGACATACCTATGTTTCTCAGATGATAGCAATGGGTGTTGATCCGAAAACAGTGCAAAGTATTGTTGGTCATGCGGATATCGATATGACCTTCTACTATGCACATGCGCAGGAGCCTCAGCGCCAGGAGGCGGTCCAGCGCTTTAGTGAAGCCTTTAGTAAAAATGGACGCGGTGTCCATGGAAACATATTGGACTTTATAAAATCATCGTGATTCAATATGCATTCAAGAAAAAATGTAGCGAGCGAATCACCTATAGCGAGCCTATTTTAGAAAAGGCTTCTATGGGTCAAAAACCGCGATTTTGGCAAAGAAAAAATCCCGAAAACCAGTGGTTTTCAGGATTCTTTGGTGGAGATAAGCGGGATCGAACCGCTGACCTCTTGAATGCCATTCAAGCGCTCTCCCAGCTGAGCTATACCCCCATATTGCATTGCTGTCAGACAGCTTTCGTATTATAGCACAATCAGACGAAAAGTCAAGGGGTATTTTAATTATTTTTAATTATTTTAGCTGCAGGCGATAATGGCGGCGGTCAGCGCGGACACAATTTTATCCAGTGGAAGAGCTGGTTCGCCCAGTTCGGGCGTATTAGGAATGTGAATAAAGTCAATAGGTGTACCCGTTTGTGCGTAGTGATGCAGCACAGAATAAAAAACGTCGTTGCAAACAAAGGCACCGGCCGTGTTGGAAACAGAGGAGGGAATGCCTCTGCCGCGAATTGCTTGTGCCATTTTCTCTACAGGCGCTGTGGCAAAGTAGGCGGCGGGGCCATCGGGAACGATCCGGCTGCCGGAGGGCTGATTACCTTCGTTGTCGGGAATTCTGGCATCACGGATGTTGACAGCAATACGTTCGGGCGTTACGGCATCTCTGCCGCTTGCCAAGCCAATGCAGAGAATCAAATCCGGTTGAAATTCCGCTGCCTTTTTCAACAGAAGCGATGCAGCTTTTTCAAAAACGGTGGGGATGGGAAGTTTACATAACATATAATCTCCAACCTGTTCAGGAAGCATTTCTACTGCCAACCAGGAGGGATTGATATTGCTTCCCCCAAAGGGATCAAATCCGGTAATCAACAATCGTTTCATATGCATTCCTCCAAAAGAAGATCCAACAGGCCGATATCTGCCAGTGCGGGGGAGGTGTAGGCGGCATCCAGAATGGCGTCGACATTGTCTGCGTCGTTTTCAATTTCTTTTGAGTATAGCTGTGCGGTTTCTGTAAGATCGCCACCAAGGGCATGAATCACCAGACAGGAAACAACGGTCAGCTTCACGCGGCCCACAAGATCGTAATCCGATACGGCCTGCAGCCAGTAACGGTTAATAAAGTATGTCGCTAACGGCCGCAGAGATTCATCCAGGGGAGAAATGCTGGCTGTTTCTAACCGCTGCAACCACTGGGGAGTAAGAATTTCCAGAGACCTGTAAAAATCCAGAATTCCATCCAAATTGCCGTCGGCAGCCATGGCTTTTGCTGCTGTGAGCATCTTATCCGGGTCTAAAACCGCAGCGTCACCATCATCCAGTTCGTTCTGCACAGCATAGCCATAGACAAGGAGAACAGCCAAAGTATCGCCGACGGAAAGCTGTTTGCTGTGCAACAGAGACAGTGCGGCTTCGCGGCTTTTGAGTAGAACCGCCATTGCGTACGCGTCGTATTCCGGTGTTCCGCCGCCCGGAACTGTTTCAATCAAATCGTCGCTGTTATTACACAAAATCAAGCGTGCAGCCTCCGGGCAGGAAAGCTCCAATCCTAATTCCACGAAGTCGCCGTAATCGTGCTGCAGACGGGGAAACTGACGGCAGGTATGACACAGGGCGCTTTCTCCCAATTGCGCTTGAATGCGGCACAGACCGTCCTCGCGCCACATGGGGCAGCGCCGGTCAGCGGTCAGCTTAAGAATGGTATCGCCATCTTCTTCGACCATAACAGCGCGGAGCTGATCGCCTAATTCATCGGGCAGTTGTTTGTAAAGGGAAGCGGATTCAGGATCTACCTGCACGGCCCATTCCTTGCAGCAACTGTCGGGGCAGGCGGATGCCAGACAGCGAAAGGCATCGTAATAAGCGGGTTTTCTGATTTCCATAGAAGCCTCCGGGAAAAAGGGGAGCGCATACAGCAGTATGCGCTCAGTAGATTATTCTTCGGTAGGGATTGGCTTGATTGCGTACATGGCTGCGGCGGTATCACGAATGGTGTTGGCACCGGCGGACAGGGCCGATTGCAAAGCGGAAAGCTGAGCGCACACATCGTCGGTCAAATCGCTGATCTGCGCCACGGCTTCGTCGGCCTTGACGGTAGCATCGGCCAGTAAACCGTTTGCCTGGGCATAGAGCTGAGAGACCCGCTCCTTGGCGATCCTCTCTGCCCGCTCCGCACGGCGGTAGGCCTCCAGCTCGCTGTCGGTCTGGGGCCGGTTAGCGGCCTGCTCCAACTGTAGACGCAGTTCTTCAATCTCCTGATTCAACGCTGCGTTATGCGCCTGTGCGTCTTCCAACCGGGCGGCAAGATCATCCTGCACAGCATTGGAATTTTGCAGAGCATCCAACTGCGCCTGCAGGGATTGAATCTCGGTATTCAGTTGATTTACCTGTGTATTGTGTTTGTTGTTGATAAATTCGATGTAGCGTACCACATCTTCCCGGTTGAAACCGTTCAAAGCACTGCGGAAATTTTGGAATGCGGCCATGGAAAAACCCCCTTCGCCGATGAAAAGTATATTGTTTTGTGGATTATAACATAGAATTGACGGAAAAACAACCATTTTACAAAAAGATGGGGAAGAGAAATCGTGTTTTTTGAAAAACACCCCTTTACAAAAAGGGGAAACCTTGCTATAATAGCTTGGCTGTCAAGCAGATGCACCGGTGGCTCAATGGATAGAGCATCGGATTCCGGTTCCGAGGGTTGGGGGTTCGAGTCCCTTCCGGTGTACCATGAAAAGACCACGGTTTTGATAGAAAACCGTGGTCTTTTCAGCTAAATCCACCCTTGCGGGTGGAATAAATCGTCTTCGACGATGAAATCCCCTGCAGGGGTGAAATCCGGCTCGACGCCGGATGGGTGGATTTAATTTCATCTGAGACATAGCCGAAGATTTCATCTGCATAGCAGATTTCATCCTTGCGAAAGCAAGGATTTCATTATATAATGCGCTTGAGGTGATCGCCGTGGCAGAAAATAAACTTGCGGATTTATCAACGGATTTTGCAGTGGAAATACTGAAACTGACTGATGGAATGAAAGGTCATTATTCATTGGTTAATCAGTTGGAGCGCAGCGCAACTAGTATTGGCGCAAACATTCGTGAAGCTAAGTATGCGCACAGCAAGCCGGATTTTGTTTCCAAGCTACAGATTGCGCTTAAAGAATGCTATGAAACCGAGTATTGGTTGGAATTGATGCAAAAAGCAGATTTGCTCCCGGACGATACCGTTAAGGGATATCTGCACGACTGCGGTTCCATTCGCCGGATGCTGATCGCATCTATCAATACAGTAAAAGAGAAGCAGAAATGATATTTCCACCCTAACCTTGACAGTGTTGGGGTGGAATTTTTATGTTCAGAATGTGTTTTTCTTTGAAAATGCCCTTATTCAGCCGTGTAACTAGTAGCCGTTTCCGTGTAACCAATAGGGTCCTCCGTGTAGCGAATACCCTTCTCCGTGTAGCGAATAGGGTCTGCGTGTAACGAATAGAGGTCTGCGTGTAGCTAATGGGTTAGTCCGACGGATCAACAGCATAGAACTTATTTCACGACACATTTGAAAAATCACGCTGATGTCTGTATAATAATTGTAACGTTTTTACCATTTCCCAATCTAATAAGTGAAAGGTGGTGAGGGTGTGCTGGACTTTGAAATGGTGTTTCGAGAGAACAATCAGTTCATTTTTCGTTTTCTGATGAAGCTGTGCGGTGATGTATCCTTAGCAGAGGAACTAACGCAGGAAACCTTTTTTCGTGCGTATATGAACTTACCAACTCTGAGAAACGAAGACAAAGTAGCGGCGTGGTTGTGTCAAATCGCAAAAAATACATACTTTGCTTGGTTCAACGAACAGAAAAGAAAGCAACCAATTTCACAGCCAACACCTGCGGATAGCACACCTGACATTGCCGAGCTTTTCGAGGAAAAGGAGCTTGCCGGCAGAGCCTTTTCCGTCCTGCATGCCTTGGAAGAGCCATACAAAGAAGTGTTTATGCTTTCTGTTTTTGGCGGCCTATCGTTGAAAGATATTAGTGCGATGTTTGGAAAAAGTGAAAGCTGGGCTCGTGTTACTTACTACCGCACGAAGCAAAAAATTATGGAAGGATTGGGTCGATAATATGGACTGCAATGTAATAAAGGACCTGCTTCCACTATATGTGGATGAGTGTTGTTCGGAAGAAAGCGCAAGACTTGTAGCCGGGCATCTTGACGCATGTAAGAGTTGCCGAAAAGTGTATAGCCAAATGTGTGAAACCGGTCAGCCGCAGAAAGATGCGCCGAAAACAGTGCGGTTGCATCGTATCAGCGATTGGAAAGCATCGTTGCTCCAATCGGTAATGCTATTCGTTTCCTTTGCCATTATTACACTGGGTGTAATTTTAGAAGGTAGTACCCCTACAGGAAATACCAACGGATTGTGGGCAGTGGCGCTGATCGTTCCTGCAACCGGATACCTCCTGTCCCTTGCAAATTGGTTTTTTGTCCGGGTTTATAAAAGTAGAAAAATGTTCTCTTACGGATCTTGCACTGCGACGTTGACTATTACGCTGTTGGGATATGTTTGGGCGGCAATCCACTATGCAGGTGGGATTTCGATGTCTTCACCGCTAGTGTGGTGTGGTGTGGTGCTGTCTGCTGTGTTCTGCGTTTTGTCAAAAGTTTTGTCTAACCAATATGCGCTGCTGCTAGGACGGGAGTGAGAATATGCTGAAAAAAGGATTAGCCCTGCTTTTGGCGATAATCATGGTGTTTTCACTGTCTGGGTGCTCGGATATCTTGGGTGGTGCTTTCTTCCTTTTCCTTGTCGCAACAGGGGATGATAGTGCCGATAAAGACGAGGTTTTCGAGTTCGTCTGTGAAAATGAGGAAGAACTGCTGAAGGCAATCGAAGTCGGAGATTTTTCCGCATATGAGAATAAAGGCTTTGTCAAA
>JAZURG010000186.1:0-6251 GCA_045606145.1 Faecousia sp. | reverse complement strand
TGACGGACTTTGATTTGCAAAGCCGGTACATATATTCGATCTGTTGGACCTGCCAAGGGGGTAGTCTACCCTTTTTGCAAGGCCGATACATCGAATGTGTGTATCGGCTTTTTTGTTTTGTCAAAAAGCTGATTGCACCTTGACAACTGAATGAGCAGACAAGATGAAGATACCTCTGCCGGGGAAAAGTGTCGCTTTTTCGCGCACCAACCGACAGTAACGCCGTGGAGATGCCGGGGCAGCGAAAGACCTTGAAGCCTGCAAAAAGAACGGTGCTGTCTTAGCAAGCACTGAATTTGGATATCCAAATTCGCTTGCCGGTATTGTCTCTGCAAGCATCGCACCTGCTACAGCAGGCGCAGCTTGTACACGGCATTACCTTTACAAGCAACGGATTGTGGGGACACAATCCAGCTTGTCCGGGGTTTTGCACCCCTGATACCCCGCCTGAAAGGAGAGATGAACATGAAGAAAAGAATCCATGAAATCAAAATCCGCTTTTCTCCGGATGAACTTGCAACACTGAATAAGCAAGTGGAAAAAGCCGGGATTTCCCGTGAACAGTTTTGTAGGAATGCAATCCAAGGTGTTGCTATCCGGGAAAACCCTCCCGCGGATCTTCACAAGCTGATTTGGGAGATCCGCCATGTAGGAAACAACATAGACCAGATCTTGATGATCGCCAACGCAAACGGGATTTTAAACATCCCGGATCTTCGTAAGGTGATTGACGATCTGAGAGAGGTAGAGAAGCTAATTGTTTCTCAGTACATTTACTACCATCCATGACCGGTTCAAACGGATCGTATCTGGAGACACCGTACCTTTGTCATTAGAAAGTACTGACGATACAATGGCAGCGGAATATGTGTGTTCGACTGCCGGAAAGGAGGAAACCTAAATGCAGTCGAAGAAAAAGAAAATCCAAACCGGAATTACTGCCTTGTACTGCCGTCTGTCCCGTGACGACGGCACAGACAATGACAGCAATTCCATCACCAATCAAAAGAAGCTATTACAGAAATACGCAAAAGAGCATGGCTTTGGCAACACCCGCTACTATGTAGACGATGGATATACCGGCACCAACTTCAATCGCCCCGGTTTTCAAAAGCTGCTGGAAGATATGGATATGGGATATGTGTCCACGCTGATCGTCAAGGATATGTCCCGTTTGGGCAGAGATTATCTGCAGGTGGGTTACTATACTGACACCTACTTCCCGGATAGGAACATTCGCTTCATCGCCATCAACGATTGTGTGGACAGTGCTGACGGAGAAAATGAACTGGCGCCCTTCCGCAATGTGATGAATGAAATGTATGCCCGTGACATCAGCCGCAAGGTGCGATCTTCTCACCGGCTCCGTGGCAACGCAGGTGAACCCCTTTCTCAACCTCCTTACGGATATCTCAAATCCCCGGAGAATAAAAAGAAGTGGATCGTAGATGCCTATGCCGCTGATGTTGTTCGGGATATCTTTCGGATGTGCCTGGAGGGCAAGGGACAGGAAACCATTGCCCGTATCTTGCAGGAACGGAAAGTACTGATCCCTATGGCCTACTGGTATTCCCTTGGTTTGAAGCGAGGCGGCAAACGGGTGCAACCCGATCCCTATAAGTGGAGCAAGTCCAGTATTGCTAAAATCCTTGCCAACCAGGAATACTGTGGTGACATTATCAATTTCAAAACCTACTCCAAGTCTTTCAAGAATAAGACCCGTTTGGAGAACCCGGAAGAAAACTGGGTCATTTTCAAGAATGTCCACGAGCCGATCATCGACCGGGAGACTTACGAGCAGGTGCAGAAAATGGTGGGCAAAACAAAGCGCCGTGCCCCAAAACCGGAGAACGGCGGGAAGAATATGTTTGCAGATCTATTATACTGCGCTGATTGTGGAAGCAAGCTGTGGTATCACATCAATACGATCAACCGGGATATCCACTTCTTCAGTTGCTCCAACTACAAGAGCGACACCAGAGGCAGCTGCGAAACCCGACACTACATCCGCGCCGATGCTATCGAACAGGTTGTTATATGGGAACTTCAGCGAATGGCGGCATTTTTGCGTAGTGATGAAGAAGCCTTTGCGGAGTTGTTGGCGCAGAAAACCAATGCGGATATGATCACAGAGAAGAAGTATATGGAAGCTGAATTACAGCGGTGTATCGCCCGAAACAACAAGGTAGCAGAACTCTTTGAGAAGTTGTACGAGGACAATGCGGAAGGCAAGGTCACAGATGAATGGTTCTTGCAGCTATCCCACAAGTACGAAGTGGAGCGCATGGAATTGAAAGAAAGGATTGCGGAACTGCGTGGTAGTATCTCTGATCTAGACTCTATGCAGACCAACAAGGATCAGTTCATCCACGCTATCCGCAAGTTCATGGAGATGCAGACCTTGACCGCACCGCTGCTCCGGGAGCTGATCGACCACATTGATGTTTACGAAACGAAAGGCACCGGCAAGAACCGTACCCAGCGCATCATGATCCACTACAAATTCGTGGGTGTTATTGAGATCCCGGACGACCGTGACAACTACACCGCCGACACCCGCAAAGGTGTAGCCGTTGAGTATGTCACCAAGAGTGCATGAAAAATGAGCAGGCCACAAGCCTGCTCATATACGGGTTTGTTGGTGATCAGAGATTGCTATTCAGCATATCCTTAATCTCATTTACAATTCCGTGATAGATATCATCACTTATATGGGTAAAGCTATACCATGTACCTATGTAACCAAAGTTGTTGCAGTTCTCACGCACAAGTGCACTTTTCTGCCGCTTGTCATCAGGCAATGCAGAGAAAGGGTACTGCGAACCAAGAATGACAAAGAACTCATCAATATCACGAATATCGTAAGTAGTTAGGAAAGAAACAGCTTTGCGTTTAGCAATGTCAATATCGGAATGTTGGAATACACCTGCCAGGGAGCCGTTATCTTTTTTAATTATGGGCGCATTAAGCGCCACATCCAAAAAGCTCTGACACAGTTCATAATATTCGCAATCAGGGTGTTCTTTAATAAGCATTGCTGTTTCGGTTTCGGGATGTTCCCTAATTACCTTGGAATAGAATGCAGCTTTGTATTTCATGATTCTTAACCTCCAAATAGTATATTGATTTCAAATGCAGTATACCACAAAGTTGCATCTATTTCCATCCCGCTACTGCACCTAACCAAAAAATCGAGTGTCCATAACTTAAGTCCGTTATGAACACTCGATATGGTGCGGGCAACAGGACTCGAACCTGCACGCTCTCGCAGTGGAACCTAAATCCACCGAGTCTACCAATTCCACCATGCCCGCGTATTTTTTGTGCCTCTGCTTTGCGCTCGTAGGGGCGGTCTGTGACCGCCCGCGGGCGAACGCAGTTCGCCCCTACCATTTGACAGGCTTTTATACCTCTTATTTTTACACGGGGAGGTTCCCGAGGTGGGGCATTTCGCCTGATCCACATATATAAAAACAGGTGAACCTGTCTTTACCATTTGTAGGGGCGGTCTTTGACCGCCCGGCGGCACACTCTGCGGATTCGCATTGGTGTGCGGCGAATACGATACATTTTTCTGCACGGGCGGTTAATAACCGCCCCTACATTCATTCTCTGACAATGCTGTCTATATTTTGCTGCTTGTTGTTTGCAAACCACTCGTCAGGCTTTGTCGGCACATCAACAGGGACAAACATATAGCAGAAAGCATCTCCGGTTTCCAGATCATTGCAAAACGGCCCATCATACTCAAATTGGTCAGCCAGTGCGTAGGCATCCAACTGCCGGTGCCATTGCTTGCACCAGTCATGAATGTGAAAATCCGGATTAGCGGGATCCATGAGGGTATCAATATAGTTCTTGCAATTATAGCATGTCTTTTTCATATGCTTACCTTTTACAAAACCTTCACTGAGGTGACATCACCTAAATCCACCGAGTCTCCCTGTTGCGGTGCCCGGCGAATGTCCTCGGCACGAATGCCGTCGTCCCTCGCCGACCGCTGCCACGCGCTCAGCTCGCTTCATCCGCCACTGGCGGCGCTCGCATCGCTTCCCAATTCCACCATGCCCGCATATTTTATTGTCCTTGTAGGGGCGATTCACGAATCGCCCGCGGGCGAACGCAGTTCGCCCCTACCTCATGTATCGCCGCTGCGGACAAGGGCATTTTACCACACATCCGTTCATAAGTCAACGCAGGGAAAATGCATTTTTGTGTCTGCCCACAAAAAACGGTTTATCTTTGCCTGTTTTTTAGGCAATTACACTTGACATTCCCCGCTTACCCCGCTAAAATAGATTCGGTATAATGTACGCTGGAGAGGAACATATCCCCCAGCGTTTCATGAATAACCGGCATTTGCCTGGATTTTTGGGTTATGCGCCTCATGGCGTTCGTTTGTGCTTGATTTTTCAGCCGGGTCATTCCCCGGAGGTTTTATTTGCCAATTTAACACACATGGGGTTCGTATGCCCTCCTTCTATGGTTATGCCCATTTTACAAAGGAGGTGTGCTGAACTATATGGAATTATTAGACATTGTTCTGATCGTTCTTGCGCTGGCTCTGGGCGTAGGTATCGGTATCGGCATCGGTATTGCGATCCGCAAAAGAGTTGCTGAACGGGAAATCGGCTCTGCGGAAGCAGAAGCGACCCGCCTGATCAACGAAGCTATCCGCAGCGGTGAAAACCGCAAAAAAGAGCTTCTTCTGGAAGCCAAGGACGAGATCCATAGATCCCGCACGGAACACGAGAAAGAAGTCAAAGAGCGCCGCGCTGAGCTGAGCAAGCAGGAGCGCCGGCTGAACAGAAGGAAGCCACTCTGGACAAAAAGACCGAGGCTTTCGAACGCAAAGAAGAAGACCTGAGCCGCCGCACAAACGAAGTGGCCCAGCTCAAGGCCGAAGCAGAAGCACTGAAACAGCAGCAGACCGCTACTCTGGAGCAGCTCTCCGGTCTGACCCAGGAGCAGGCAAAGGCTTACCTGCTGCAGACCGTGGAAGACGAAGTCCGCCACGAAGCTGCCATGAAGATCAAAGAGATCGAGACCGAGCTGAAGGACGAAGCCGAAGAAAAGGCTCGTGAGATCATCGCCATCGCCATTCAGCGCTGCGCCGCGGACCATGCCGCGGAAACCACCGTTTCTGTTGTGCCCCTGCCCAACGATGAAATGAAAGGCCGTATCATCGGCCGTGAGGGCCGCAACATCCGCACGCTGGAGACCATCACCGGTGTTGACCTGATTATTGACGATACCCCCGAAGCCATTACCGTTTCCAGCTTTGATCCCGTCCGCCGGGAGGTTGCCCGTCTGGCACTGGAAAAGCTGATCGTCGACGGCCGTATCCATCCCACCCGCATCGAGGACATGGTGGAGAAGGCCCGCCGGGAGGTGGACCGCACCATCCGCGAGGAAGGGGAGCGTGCCTGCTACGAAACCGGTGTGCACAACCTGAACCCCGAGCTGGTGAAGATCCTGGGTCGCCAGAAGTACCGCACCTCTTACGGCCAGAACGTTCTGAACCACTCCATCGAGGTTTCCCACATTGCCGGTCTGATGGCCAGCGAGCTGGGTGTGGATGTAGCATTGGCCAAGCGTGCAGGTCTGCTGCATGACCTGGGTAAGTCCATCGACCACGAGGTGGAAGGCAGCCACGTACAGTTGGGTGCTGACCTGGCCCGGAAGTACAAGGAAAATCCCGTAGTTGTCAATGCCGTCGAAGCTCACCACGGCGATGTAGAACCCAAGACCGTTATTGCTGTGCTGGTGCAGGCCGCCGACGCGGTATCCGCCGCAAGGCCCGGTGCCCGCCGTGAAAATGTTGAGAACTATATCCGCCGTCTGCAGAAGCTGGAAGAGCTGACCGGTTCTTACCCCGGTGTTGACAAGGCTTTCGCTATCCAGGCAGGCCGTGAGGTCCGCATCATGGTCAAGCCCGAGGAAGTCTCCGAGGACAACATGATCATTCTGGCCCGTGATGTAGCCAAGAAGATCGAAGCCGAGCTGGAATACCCCGGCCAGATCAAGGTAAACGTCATCCGCGAGACCAAGGCAGTGGAATACGCCAAGTAAATGATAACAGAAGCTCCCTCACATCGGTGAGGGAGCTTTTGAGACTGTCAAAAAACTATGTCATTACCATGCCGGTGCGCACACCGGTGTGCCAATCGTTTTTCGAAAATATAAAGATTCCCGAACCCTGTTATTGCGGTGTGCCTCCCGGCGGGCTCCCTTTCTTGTTCCGGCAAGAA
>JAZURG010000185.1:0-25903 GCA_045606145.1 Faecousia sp. | reverse complement strand
TTATTCGCTATACGCTCATGAAATTTTGACCGCTGCACACGCTTATGCCCCGCTTCATCCGCCCCTGGCGGCGCGGGCCAACGCGGCCGTTTGCGGTACCAAGTCGGATCGTAGCCATGTCGTTCTGTGAGCCAAGGAGGTGCTGCTTGCTGTTGTCTTCCTAAGCCCGCTTGGCCTCCGACTTGCAAACGGCCGCGTTGGCCCGCGCCGCCAGGGGCGGATGAAGCGGGGCATAAGCGTGTGCAGCGGTCAAAATTTCATGAGCGTATAGCGAATAAGAAATTTTGGGCACCGCAAACGGACACAGGGAAGTAACGATTAGTACCGCACCATGCACAAATTGTCTGCGGGCACTGCCCGCATAAACGCTCATTTACAGGAATAGAGAACAAGCCGCAAGTCCGGGGTAGGACTTGCGGCTTGCAATTTACAGAGATTCTTTGATTTTTAGAGCAATCTGGCAGCTTGGGGCATGAGGGCAATCGGGATATGCGCAATCAGCATCCACATGCTCGTCCACAATTTCTACTTCGACCATGCGGCTTTGATCCAATGCCCGGCAGTAACCGGAAACAAAAATTTCCTTTTCCATTCTATTCCTCCAAAGTGACACAGAAACCCATAGGTGCCAAGTTCAAATAGCCTGTGGCAACAGTGTGCAGATTGTGGCCGTAGAGTAATTGCCCGCCGGGAATCTCCCATTCGGTGTCGCTGTGGTTGAGATAGACACGAATATGCTGACCGTTCAGGCTGCGGCTGAAGCCAAGCTTGCCGTTCCAAAAACGGAAAAAGTGTGTATCGCCCAGACGCAGGGGCGTATGATCTTTACGCAGTTTGCCGAGACAGCGGAAGTGACGCAGCAGGTGGTTGTCCTCCCGGTACCAGGGGTAGGGACGGCGGTTAAAGGGATCCTTGTGGCCTTCCATGCCGGTTTCGTCAGCATAGTATAGGCTGGGGGAGCCGGGAAGCATATATTGCAGGAAGCTGGCCATCAGAAGCCGCTCTTTGGCCAGTTTCATCTGCCCGTTGGACAGGGAACGCTTGGCCTGCTCTTCACGGCTGCCCTCAAAGGGGTCTACCAGAGCGGTCAGAATACGGGGGGTGTCGTGGGTGCCCAGCAGATTCATGTTACAGGCTACCACCTGGGGTGGATAATTTTCCAGAATGGTCATGACGGTTTCCTTGAGCTGGTTGCCGTCGTCCTCTCCCCGAAGGAATTTCAAAATGGCGGTGCGGAAGGGATAATTCATAACGGAATCCAGCATACCGTCTACAAAATAGCGGCGGCGCTGGCCGTAGGCCATTTTATTGGAAGCGTCTTCCCACACTTCGCCAATGAGAAGGGCATCAGGCTTGATCTGCCGGATCCGCTGCTTTAACAGTAGAGTAAAGGCATCGGGCAGCTCGTCCACCACATCCAGCCGGAAACCGTCAGCGCCCAGCTTCAGCCAATGGGCCACCACGCTGTCTTCGCCGGAGATGATATATTCCAAAAAAGCGGGATCCATCTTCCGTACGGTGGGCAAGGTATCAAAATTCCACCAGCTTTGATAGGTGTTGGGGTAGTGATGGAAATTGTACCAGCTATAATAGGGAGACGCCTTGGATTGATAAGCACCAACACCGGGGAAATGACCCTCCCGGTTGAAGTACAGGCTGTCAGAGCCGGTGTGAGAATACACGCCGTCCAGAATCACCTTGATGCCCAGCTTATGAGCGGCTTCGCACAGGGCAGAAAAATCTTCCGTTGTGCCCAGCATAGGGTCGGGGGTTTTGTAGTCACCGGTGTCATAGCGATGGCTGGAAAAGCTTTTGCTGATGGGGTTCAGATACAGGATCGTTGCGCCCATGGAAGCAATATAGGGCAGCTTGGCCTGGATGCCCTTGAAATTGCCGCCGTAGAAGTCATTGTTCAGCACTTTGCCCTCGGCTGTGGGCCGCCAATCCACCTCTTCGTCCCAGTTTTTGTGGACGGTATAGGGTTCCAATTTCCCGGTCAGATCGCATTCTCCGTCTTTGTAAAACCGGTCGGGAAAAACTTGATAAATGGTAGCACCTTTGGCCCAGTCAGGGGTGGTGAAGTCTGCGGGAATGCAGCTAACCTGCCAGCAATCGCCTGCCTCCATGTTGGTGTCATTGCCCACTTTGAACAGACGGAAGGCATTGCCCGGTGCAATGACCCTGAAATAGTAAAAATACAGGCCTGGTTGCTTTAGGGAAAAAGTACCCTTGAAAATATCGTAAGAACCCCGGCGATCTGCCAAGGCCATATCCGCAGTGATCTCATCGGCACTGCTGTCCAATCGAATCAGACATTGCACAGCGGTTGCGCCTACGGTGACAGGTACATGAATATGCAATGTGCAGGTTTGATCCGGCACCAAGGTGCCGAATGGATCCTTATGGTTCAGGCTCTTGGAATCAAATAAAATCCGCATGGGTCGCTCCTGTTACTATCTTATTTCACGAATAATAGAATACTGTATTCGTTGGAAAAGGTCAAGAAAAAAGTCTTGCGGAGAAATTTCCGCAAGACTTTTTGGTTACTTGTTTTCGAAAATCTGGAATATTACACCGCCGGTGGCATCCTTGGGTTGGGGATAGTCCACAGCATAGCACAGTGTAGGTGCCAGATCGGTCAGATCCGCGGGGCGGGTCAAGGTGAGACCTTTCTTGATAGCCGGGCCGCTGAAGAGGCACAGGCAGCGAATATCGCCGGTTTTTGAGCGGGCAGAGGGAATCTGATGGCTGTGAACACCACCGATCTGGCCGCCAACACGGCTGCCACAGAGACCGTAGACCACATCGCCGCAATTCTCACCGCCCAGACCAATAAAGCCTGCCTGCTCTTTCTCGACGGCAAAGGCCAGAGCGATGATGGAGCCGTCTTTGGATCTTGCCTGCTGCTGCAGGGCCGCAATGATCTCGTTGACCGTTTTCTCATAATCCTCCGGTTCGACGATGCCGGTTGGCTCACGGCCCTTCAGATTGACCTTGATATGGCTGCTGCCTACGGGGTAAGCACGGGTCTTTGTCCAGTCAACATCATAGCCTCTGGACAGATTTGGGACGATGCCCTCTTTGTAAACAACAAATCCCGCATCATACATCATGCCCCAGGGTTTGAGGTATTCATTAAAGCCGACAGCACCATGATCGGAAACAACCAGAATGGTGGTATTCTCATCCATTGCGTTGTCCATGACCCAGCCTAGATGCTTGTCTAACAGATCGTAGCTCTTTTCATAGATATCTGCGGCACACTCCTGCTCGCCCTCATATTGGATATCGACACCCTCATAGGCGCTGCGGAAACGGTGATTGATGGAATCGATGGAACCGTGGTAATCGAAAATGATATCCGGCCCGTATTTTTCCATGCAATGTGCCATCACCTGTTCACGCCAATGGTGGTGGAAAAGCTCTCCGTCAAGATACTTATCTGTACGGCAGTGATCGGTAAAAATCGATGTGTGGTCAGTGCCGTTGGGGGTTTCCGGAATTTCAGCAAGCTCTCTGGCCAAAGAGAGGGGAGTGATCTCTCTGAGGAAGTTGTCAGCACCGGTCACAAACACGGTGAAAATGCCGGTTGCAGCGTTGTATTCATCCAATCTTGCCCGGAACTGGAAGGGCAGACGTTCCCCATCTTCGGTCATCAGCCGGCGAGTGATAACATCAGACCACTGGCCCTCCCGCAAAATCGGAGCAGCCTTGACGGATTGCTCGTCTACACCAATGCGAACGCCATCTTTCTCACGCTGAATAAACCAGACATGGGATTCCACTTCGTTCTTATTATAGGCATCAGAGGTGAAAACGGGGCGGAAGACAAAGGTGTTCTCGTCAAGACAAAGAAAATCACTTTGACCGAATACAGCGTTCCATGCACCGCCTGCCAGCGTTTTTACGGAATCGATGTGTATCGGCTTGCCGTCATTGCGGAAAAACTGTTTGGGAATACCGGAACTGTAGGCCTTCTCAGGGTCAAGACTGGCCGGGGTGGATACATCGCCTCTGACCTGCAGAACTC
The DNA here is from genome assembly GCA_045606145.1 of Faecousia sp. GTDB lineage: Bacteria > Bacillota > Clostridia > Oscillospirales > Oscillospiraceae > Faecousia. The sequence goes on along the minus strand of JAZURG010000185.1, from coordinate 21,873 downwards.
CATCACATTTGGCGGGACCGGAGCAGGGAACGTCGATCAGCAGGGATTTTTTGCCGACCCTTGCGGCGGCTTCCCAAAACCGCTCCGCACGGATCAGCTCGGAAGAATAGGGTGTCCACAATTGCTCCGGATGTGTACCTGTTTTGTGCACTTGGTGACAATAGGCACCGTTAACGGAAGCGGGCGCGCCTGTGGAGATGGCAGACCAGCAGGTAGGCGTGATGCTGGGGAAGGCGGGCATGCAGTCTTCCAGAAAGGTACCTCGATCTATCAAACGCTTGAAGTTGGGAAGCCTCCCTTCGGCAATGGCTGTTTTGACATAACCAGGACAACCGCCATCAACGCCAAGAATAAATAATTCAGGCTTTTTCATAATACATCTCCTTACTTTTGAAAGATCTGGAAGATAATACCGCCGGTGGCATCTTCCGGCTGAGGATAGTTTAGCGCATAACAGAGGGTAGGTGCCAGATCGGTCAGATTTGCGGGTCGTGACAGAGTTACGTTTTTCTGAATTCCCGGGCCGCTGAAAATGCACAGGGATCGGATATCGCCCTTGTCCGAACGGGCGGAAGGAATCTGCTGGCTGTGAACGCCACCGATAAAACCGCCCATACGGCTGCCGGTGATGCCGTAGACCACATCACCGCAATTCTCACCACCCACACCTACAAAACCTGCTGAGCGCTTCTCTACAGCAAAGGCCAAAGCAATGGTGGAACCGTCTTTCGTCCGCTCGTGCTTCTGTAGGGCGGTGATGATCTCAGCAATGGTTTTGTCATAATCGGCAGGATCAACGATGCCTGTTGGCTCACGGCCCTTCAGGTTCACATTGACATAGCAGCTTCCCACAGGATAGACTTTGGTTTTTGTCCAATCAACGCCATTTCCGTTGGCAGTAAGGGGATCGACACCTTCCTTGTAAACCACCAAACCCTCAGCGGCCATGATATCCCAAGGCCGGACACGCTCGTTATAGCCCACCGCACCGTGGTCAGAGACGACCATAACGGTGGTATTTTCGTCTGCGGCATGCTCCAGAAGCCACCCCAGATGGGCATCCATCAGATCATAGCCCAATCGGTATGCTTTTTCAGCGATTTCTTTTTCGCCTTCACATTCGAACCACACGTTCTCATAGCCTTCGTAAGCGCAGCGGTAACGGTGATTGAGAGAATCGATACTGCCGTCGTAATCAAATACGATATCCGGCTGGTATTTATTCAGACAATGCTTAAGCACCTGCTGATTCCACTGAATTTCAAAGCCTTCACCTTCCATGTATTTGTCAGCGGCATAAGGAGGATTGTAGATGGAAGCGTGGTCAATGCTGCGGGTCACTTCGGGAATCTCTGCCAATTCTCTTGCCAAAGACAGGGGCGTGATCTCCTTAAGCGGGTTTTCTGCACCGGTTACGAATACGGTAAAGATTCCTGTTTCTGTATCGTAAGCATCCAAACGGGCACGGAAATGGAATGGGATGCGCTCTCCGTCTTCAGTCATCAATTGCCGGGTAATAACATCGGTCCATTGTCCCAAACGCAGGAGCGGCGCAGTGTGGGCAGATTTTTCATCAACGCCCACACGGATACCGTCTTTTTCTCGGATGATGACCCAAATATGGGACTCTACTTCTTTTGGATTGTAGTTGGAAGAGGTGTAGATGGGATGAAAAACAAAAGTATTTTCATCCAGACAGACAAATTTATTTTTACCGAAAACTGAATTCCAAGCGCCACCGGCTAAGGCCTTTAGGGTATCTACCACGACCATTTCGCCGTCGTTACGGAAAACTTGCTGCGGGATTCCTGATGTATAGGCTTTTTCTGGGGATAAATCAGCGGAAATGGATACGCCGCCCCGGATTTGCAGAATACCGCCGCACTTGGCAGGACCGGAGCAGGGAACATCAAACAGCAGAGCGGTTTTTCCAATTTTCGCTGCGGCTTCCCAGAAACGCTCTGCGCGAATGAGGTCGGAGGAGTAGGGTGTGTACAATTGTTCCGGATGTGTTCCGGGTTTATGCACTTCATGGCAAAGAGCGCCGTTGACTGATGCGGGAGCGCCGGTGCAAATGGCCGACCAGCAGGTGGGTGTAATGCTGGGAAATGCCGTCATGCAATCTTCCAGAAAAACACCCTTTTCCATTAGTCGCTTGAAATTGGGCAGACGTCCCTCGGAAACTGCCTGCTTGATATAGGCAGGACTTGCACCGTCAATGCCGAAAATAAGTAGGTCAGGCTTCTTCACGGCAAATACTCCTTTTTTATAGGTTTTCGCTGTCTCCTTACAGCGGACCCGGATCGATATCAACGGGAGATTCACCGGCCATGGGGATCTCACCGTACAGTGCCTCGACGAAGGACTCCATCTGCTCCGGGCTGGGACTGTAGGTATTCACAAAGGTATTTGCGCCTTCCATGATGTTGTAATGGACGTAGGGATATCCAAAAGAGACACCCATGGACTTCGAAGCGCCTGTGGAGAACGCATACAGGTAGGTTTCACATTCCTCACCGAACAGAGTGATCCATCCCTTTGGCCGGTGTCCGGCAATGTATACCGCATAAATAATCAGGTCACTGTTCTTGCTGATTTCAGCTAGTTCCTCATTGTTTTTCAGCCGCCGCTGCATCTTGACATTGGCACCCCGTGCCTCAAAGGCTTTTTTTACAATCTCCAGATCACCAAAGAACGAATCCGTGTGAGTGGAGCAGATAATGGTAACATTTTTGATCTTTTCTTTATCCAGTGGCAGCAGGTTGTTTTCATCCCGCACCAAAGTAATACTCTTCTGGGAAATCTCTTTGCAGATCTTCTGGGTTTGAGGAACCAGTTCCTCCGCCTTGAAGCGCTCCTGCCAGTATTCTTCAGTGAACATGCCCATTTTTTCCTTCATGTCCAGAATGCGCTGACAGGCATCATTGATTCTTTCTTCGGAGATTTGACCGTCGAGGACAGCCTTTTCCAGAATGTCCACGGCCCGCAGAGAACGAACACCCAGCAGAATGTCGTTACCGGCCTGAAGCAGCTTAATGATCAGCTCTTCCTCTTCATAGAAAGAGGACAATGCGTTCATGGCAATGCCGTCGGTAACAACAACGCCGCCAAAACCCATTTTTTCTTTCAAAAGCTCGGTGATGACCTTGTAAGACAGGGTAGAGGGAAGGTAACGGCCCTTGACTTTGGTATCATCTGCGGCAGGGAAAGCCTTGTGGCTGATCATGACGGAGTAGACACCGTCATTGATAACATCCTGGAAGATCTTGCCCTGCTCTGCCCACCATTCTTCCATCGTGGAAGTATTCTTTGTGGAGCAGAAATGGGAATCTCTGTATTCTTTGCGGTCACCGCCGGGGAAATGCTTGGCTGTGGCTGCTACACCCACGGATTGGACACCCCGGATATAGGCGTTGGCATGCTCCACCATCCGCGCAGAATTATTCTGGCAATAGGAGCGGGTATTGCTGCCGAACCGTCCGCCAATATCGATGACGGGTCCCCATACCCAGTTGATGCCTGCGCAGCGAAGCTCCCTACCCACAGCCTGGCCCAGTTGGAAGGTCAGTTCCGGAGAGTTTGCAGCACCGATCGCTACCTCTGTAGGGGTTTCCGACAGATCCTTGATCGCCCACTTAATGCCGTTTTCCGCATCGGTACATACCAAAGCGGGAATTTTCAGGCAGGCATTCTCCTCCAGGATCCACTCCCGGAATTCTTCACTTTCGTCCTGATGCTCGGCTTCCCAGGCAACGTCAAAGCCTCTGCTGCCTGCGCCCGGCTGCACCCAAAGGGTACCGGGCTGACGCTCCTGCAGGAACGCCTCTTTTTCCTCTTTGGTTCTCAGAATAGAGGCGTCTACTTCTGTTTTGCGGTTAATGTCATACTGATAGGGAATGATGGTCTGGCCAATCTTTTCCCGCAGGGTCATTTCCGATAACAATGGCTTCTTCATTTTGATTTGCTCCTTTCGCAAAAAACAAGTCCTTTATGAGCGTATTGTTGTCTGTTTACAGGCTCTTTTCGTATTCCTCGATGGAAACGACTTTATTGGTCAGTCTGGATTCTTCAGCGGCAAAGCCGGTAATATGGTTTTCATAGGAGGTGCGGACCTCACAGATGGAGTCGCTGGGGGTTTCGCCACGCAGCAGGCTGAGAACATCGATCATAATGCCGGTGTCACCGCCGCCGTGACCGGAGGCAATATCGTTACCAGTAACATCAATGTCGATTCGTTCCCACTTGCGGGTATCAAAGGGGTACAGCTCTAAGTAGTCCTGCTCCCGGCTGCTGACCAGCTCACCCTCGGTACCGAAAATACGGACACCCCGGTAGCCTTCACTAAAGGCGGTCATAGTAAAGGAAACGGTGCAGCCGTCTTCGTATTCCAAGTTGACTACCTGATGATCCACCACGTCGTTATCGCAGGCAAACACGCAGCGGCCGTAGGGACCTTCTTTGATGGCTTCCATTACCTGTTCATCAGTGGGCATCTCGTTGGTTCCGGCGGCAGTGCGGCGGAAATATTCACTGGTGCCCTTGGGGTATACCTTGACAGCATTATAGTGGCAGGTGTCGGCTACCGGGCAGCCGTCAAGACAACGGTCCGGTGCGCCGGCAGGCTGGTTTTCTTTCCTGAAGTAGCTCAAACGGCCGAAGGACTGAACATACTTGCACTTTTGACCCAGAATCCACTGCAGGATATCCATATCGTGGCAGCACTTGGCCATGATCATGCAGGAGGACTCGGCGGTGTTGCGCCATTCACCCCGGACGTAGCTGTGGCTGTTGTGCAGGTGGCCAACCTCTTCCTGAGCGATGATGTTCATAACCTTGCCCAGACGGCCGGAATCGATGACGCGCTTGATGGTTCTCCAGAACTGGTTGAAGCGCAGTACATGGCATACGACTACTTTGACACCCTTCTTTTCGGCAGCCTCGGTGATATCCTTACACTCCTGGGGGGTGGGGGCCATGGGCTTTTCCAGCAGCAGGTGGTAGCCCTTTTCAATCAGTGCCAGAGCAACCTCATGGTGCATGTTGTCCTGCACGGTGACCATGGCGAAATCAGCCATTTTGGGTTTTGCGGCCAGATCTTTCCAATCCGTATACAAACCCTCTGCCGGGATATTGTGGCGGGTTCTGGCAGTTTCACGACGGATAGGATTGAGATCGGCAATGGCGACAATCTCTAATTCATCGGGATGGTCTACGGAATACTGACTATAGGCATAGCCACGATTGCCGTAACCGATAATAATAGCACTCAGTTTTTTCATGGTATGCTCTCCTTACAGACCCTTTTCGTATTCCTCAATGGAAACAACCTTACCGGTCAGACGAGATTCCTCTGCCGCAAAACCGGTGATGTGGTTTTCGTAGGAGGTACGGACCTCGCAAATGGAATCACTGGGGGTTTCACCACGCAGCAGGCTGAGGATATCGACCATAATGCCGGTGTCGCCGCCGCCGTGACCGGAGGTAATGTCGTTACCTACCCGATCAATTTCGATTTTTTCCCACTGACAGGTATCAAAGGTGTACAGCTCCAGAGTCTTCTCATCGCGGCTGCTGACAAGCTCACCCTTGGTGCCAAAAATACGGACATTACGTCCACCGCCGTTGAAGGCGTTCATGGTGAAGGACAGAGTGCAGCCGTCATCGTATTCCAGATTGACCACCTGATGATCCACAACGTCATTGTCGCAGGCATAGACGCAGCGTCCGTAGGGGCCGTTTTTGATGGCTTCTACCACTTGCTCGTCGGTGGGCATCTCGTTGGTTTTGGCAGCGGTACGGCGGAACCAGACATTATCACTTTCACAATACAACTTGACAGCGTTGTAATAGCAGGTGTCGGCTACAGGACAGCCTTCAATGCAGCGGTCGGGTGCGCCTTCGGGCTGGTTCTCCTTTGTAAAATGGCCTAGACTGCCAAAGGATTGAACCTGCTTGCACTTTTTGCCCAGAATCCACTGATAGATATCCATATCGTGGCAGCACTTTGCCATGATCATGCAGGTGGATTCCTTAGAGTTGCGCCAGTGACCACGGACAAAGCTGTGGCTCTGATGGGTGTGTCCCACGTTTTCCATGCCGATGACGCTCATGATCCTGCCAAGACGACCGGAGTCAATGATGCTCTTGATGGTTCTCCAGAACTGGGTGAAGCGCAGCACATGGCAGACAACGACCTTGACACCCTTCTTTTCCGCAGCCTCGGTGATGCCCTTGCACTCCTGAGGAGTGGGAGCCATAGGCTTTTCCAGCAGCAGGTGGTACCCCTTGTCGATCAGCGCCAGAGCAGGGGCATAGTGCATGTTGTCCTGGGTGCCAATGATGGCAAAGTCTGCCATCTTCGGCTGGGCAGCCAGATCTTCCCAGCTGGTATATAGTCCATCAGCAGGGATGTTGTGACGCTTTTGAGCAGTTTCCCGGCGGACAGGATTGGGCTCTGCCACGCCGACAATCGCCAACTCCTCAGGATGATCTACAGAGTATGTGCCGTAGGCATAACCACGGTCACCATAACCAACAATAACAGCGGTAAGCTTTTTCATAAAATAAACCTCCAGTAAAATATTGACAAATTGTGCGGGTACTGCTACCATTATGAAGTAAATGAATTCAAAAGTAAATACGAGATTGTATAAAAAATGTTTGAATTTGTATGAAAGTGTGTTCGATATGTATGGCTATGTGGATATGACCGGCGTGTTTCGGATCAAAACCTTATACACAGCATTTACGGAAAGAATCGGCAGCGATTATTTCTTTGTGGGAGAACGCCATAATTTCTGGGAACTGGTGATCGTGGCCGACGGGGAAGTTGGCATTACGGCGGGAGAAAATGCCTGGGTACTGCATATAGGCCAGGCAATTCTGCATCCGCCTATGGAGTTTCACCGGGTCTGGTATTCCGGAGCTCCCGGGCGCATTATCGTATTATCCTTTGGCGCTGAGGGATTGTCGATGGATGCGGGCGGAAGCTTTGCGGTATGTGATTCGCAGCAGGCGGATATGCTTCTAAAGCAGCTGAAGGAATGCTTTCAGCGCGAGGGAATCAATATAGTAGGTATGGTGCAGCCTCAAAGCAGTGCCCATATTTTGTTAAAGCAATGGGAACTGTTTATTCTGGAGCTGTTGGGGCAGAAAAAGCAACTGCAGCACGAAGAGCGGACCAGAACGGCAAAAAACTATGCTGCCATTGTAAAGGTGCTGGAAGAGCATGTCCACGAGAACCTTACCATTGCCCAGATCGCTGAGCTTTGCAATATGGGGCAGGTCAGCATGAAGCAGACATTTTCCCGGTATACGGGCATGGGCGTTATCAACTATTTCAACCGCCTGAAGATCGAACGTGCCACGCACATGCTGCAAAACGGAAGCTCCGTGCAGGAAACCGCGGATGCTCTGGGTTTTTCCAGCCAGAATTATTTCTCTACCGTGTTCAAACGCATTATGGGAAAAACACCGACCGCATATAAATGATCGTTTAGCGCAGCAGCAATGCTGCTTAATTGAAAATTGAAAGTTGAAAATTGAAAATTAAGGTGTCGCCTTTGGCGACGATCTTGTAGGGGCGATCTTCGATCGCCCGCGGGCGCTCACAGAGCGCCCCCACAAAGCGTATCGATAGATAATGCGCTAAACGATCGTTTAGCGCACGATCTGTCGATAGAAATTGTAGGGCGGGGCCTTGGTCCCGCCGCCAGCAGTGCGGTATTTCGGCGGGAGCAAGCCCCCGCCCTACAATATCCATCGTAAGATAAACGATCATTTACCGGAGTAAACACAAAAGCCGGCCCAAAATCGGGCCGGCTTTGCAATTTTATTAACCCAGCATCCGGTAGAACAGATCCATGTACTTCTGTGCAGGCTTGTTCCAACTGAAGTCCTGACACATATCGGTATGCTGCAGCGCCCGGAAGGCATCCGGGTTGTAGTTATACAGATCCAGGCAGCGCTTCAAAGCAGCATAGAAATCGTCACCGTTGTAGCTCTGGAAAGTGAAGCCAAGGCCGTTCTGACCGTTTTCATCAGCGCCGGGAACGGTATCCTTCAGACCACCGGTGGCATGGACCACAGGCACAGTACCATAGCGCATAGCGTTCATCTGGCTCAGACCGCAGGGTTCGCTCTTGGGGGGCATCAGGTAGATATCACCACCGGCATAGATCCGGGCAGCCAGACCCAGATTAAAGGTGATCTTGGCAGCCACCCGATCGGGGAATTCCGCAGCCAGTTCCCGGAAGAAGGCCTCATACTGAGCCTCGCCGGTACCCAGAATCAAAAGCTGCGCGTTCTCCTCGTGCATCACACGGCGGGCAATGTAGCACAGCAGATCCAGACCCTTGTGACCTGCCAGACGGGTGACCATGACCATCAGCGGTACATCGGCCTTAACGGGCAGACCCACTTCTTCCTGCAGAGCGGACTTGCAGGCGGCCTTGCCTTCTGCAAAGGTGTCAGCATTGTAATGGACAGGCAGAGCCGGATCGGTCTCGGGATTGAAAGTGCCTACATCAATGCCGTTGGTGATGCCGGTGAGCTTCCAGGCCGCATTGGTGAGAATGCCATCCAGACCGTGGGCATAGTAGGGGTACATCAGCTCCCGGGCATAGGTCTCGGAAACGGTGGTCACCAGATCGGCGTTTTCAATGGCACCCTTCATCATATTTACGGAATTGTTCATATCCAGTGTGCCGCGCCAATTCCAGGGAAGACCCAGGACATCATCAAAGAAATTGCCGCTGGCCCAGCCCTGATATTCCACATTGTGGATGGTGAACATGATCTTGGTGTTGGGGAATACGCTGCGGTACAGGGCATTCAGGAAGGTAGGCACCAATGCGGTCTGCCAGTCGTTACACTGGATTACATCGGGAATGAAGCCTACGGCGCTAAGCGTGTCCAGACAGGCTCTGGAGAAGTAGGCATAGCGCTCGGAATCATCACTGTCACCGTAAATGGCACCGCTGCGACCGCCGAAATAGTACAGATTGTCAATGAAGTAGACCTGCACACCGTCAGTACGGTTTTGGAGCTTCATGACACCTGTGTACTGCTTGCGCCAACCCAGTGTGGTTTCAAATTCAAAAATTCGTTCTACCTGATAGGCATCATTTTCCAGAATCTTTTTATAATAGGGAAGAATCAGCACTACCTCGTTGCCGGGGATCCGTGCAAGGGCAGCGGGGAGCGCTTCCATCACATCACCCAGACCACCGGATTTGGCATAGGGTGCGCCTTCGGAAGCCAGAATGGCGATTCTCATACGATTTCTCCTCTTCTGATGATAATAGGTGCGTTGGGAGAACCGATCAGCTTCGCACCGGGACGGACAACAACATCCTTGTCCAGAATGACATACTTCAGTTCAGCACCTTCGCCGATAACGGCATCATTCATAATGATGCTGTCCTCCACTTCAGCACCGGGGCAGACGGTGACCTGACGGAACAGAACAGAGTTCTCTACTTCGCCCTCCAGCATGCAGCCGTCAGCAACGATGCAGTTCTCAATCTCGCATTCTTCGCCGTAGTAGCTGGGAACACGGTCACGAACCTTGGTGTAGACGGGGTGGTTGTAGTGGAACAGATCGTTACGGATCTCCTTGCAGTTCAAAGCCAGAGAGTTACGGTAGTACTCTTCGACGGACTCATTGAACATGGCATAACCCTTGAACTGATAAACATTGATGGAAGAGGGGTCATTATGCCACAGACCCAGAACCAGATCACGGTCCATGTGATACAGAGCGTGAGCAATATGCTCTTTGATCTGCTTGACCAGCCACTTCTTGCTCAGCACGAAGATGTCCATAGAGGCTACATAGTCCTCGGGGGCCACATAGTCAACGGCCATATCAGCGATAGAACCGTCGGCATTCAGCTTCAGAGCCAGGTCCAGCTGCTTGGCGCCGTTGGCGATACCTTCCTTGGTAACGACAGTCAAAGCTTTGCCGCTGGCGATGTGGGAAGACAGAACATCGTCCAGATCGATATTGCTCAAAATGGCAGAGTCGATCATGATCACATGCTCATCTTCATCGCCATACTCCAGGAAGCCCATGGCTGAATGCAGAGATTCCAGCTTGCCGCGGTAATTGTCGGTGCGGCTCATGGCGTAGGGAGTCAAAAATTCCAGACCGCCCTCTTCCAGCTCCAGCCCCCACTCTTCGCCGGAGCCGATATGGTTCATCAGGCTCTGGTAGCTGTGACGGGTGATAATGCCAATATGGCGCACGCCGGCGGCGGAAAGATTGGAAAGCGCAAAGTCCACCTGGCGATAACGGCCGCCGAAGGGCAGGCTGGCCATGGTGCGCTTTTCGGTCAGGGAACCGATAGTGCCGTCATTTGCGAAAATAATACCCATTGCTTTCATAGCGGTTTCCCTCCTTACATCATATCACCGGGCAGCAGCACGGTGTTGGCTTCCACTACAGCGCCCTTGGAAGTGACGCTGATCTGCTTATCTTCGTTCTCATCAAAGGCACCGCCCACAACTGCGTTGCGGCATACCTTGCTGTTTTCGCCGAGAATGGCATGGCGGACAATGGCACCGGATTCGATAACAACACCGGGCATCAGAACACTGTCCTCTACCAGAGCATCTTCACCGATGTAGCAGCCCACAGAGATGACGCTGTGACGAACAGTACCGTAGACTTCACTGCCTTCAGCGATGAAGCAGTTAACGGTCTTGGCGTTCTCGTCGATATAAGAAGAGGGCATTGCGTCATTACGGGCATAAATCTTGCTGTGCTCGTCACCGCGGATGTTGAATTCAGGATCCTTGCCCAGCAGCTCCATGTTGGCTTCCCACAGGGAGTCGATGGTACCGACATCCTTCCAGTAACCGTCGAAGTTGTAAGCCATCATCTTATGACCGGCATTCAACAGGTTGGGAATGATATTCTTGCCAAAGTCGTTGGAGGACTTTTCGTCATCTTCGTCAGCGATCAGGGCTTCCCGCAGTACCTTCCAGTTAAATACGTAGATACCCATGGAGGCATTGGTGGACTTGGGCTTCTTGGGCTTCTCTTCGAATTCGTAGATAGAATTGTCGGGATTGGTGTTCAGAATACCGAAGCGGGAAGCTTCCTTCAGGGGTACGGTACGCACGGCGATGGTGCAGGAAGCATTATTTTTCTCATGGTATTCCACCATAGCGGCGTAGTCCATCTTGTAGATGTGATCGCCCGAGAGAATCACTACATAGTCAGGGTCAAAGCGCTCAATGAAATCAATGTTCTGATAAATAGCATTGGCAGTGCCCTTATACCAGCCGCTCTTTTTGTCGTGGCGCTCGTAGGGGGGCAGAACCTGTGCGCAGCTGTGGGTCTTGTTCAGACCCCAGGGCTGACCGTTGCCGATATATTCATTCAGCTCCAATGGCTGATACTGGGTCAGAATACCTACAGTATCAATGCCGGAATTGACACAGTTGGAAAGGGGAAAGTCGATAATGCGGTACTTACCGCCGAAGGGTACGGCAGGCTTGGCGGTTTTCTCCGTCAGAACCTTCAGCCGGCTGCCCTGGCCACCGGCCAGAAGCATTGCGATGCAGCGTTTTTTCTGAAAATACATGGTCACAGCTCCTTATGTTGAAATAATAGTTCGCAGGTATTGCAGATACCGGGAACGGTCCCTCCCGGTCATATTTCTCCATGCATAACATACCACATTTTTGCAGATTAAGAAAGGGACAAAATGTCTAAAATCTCTGTAAAGTTTTTGCTGTTTTGCACAAAACTAGGAAAGCTTACCGGCATATTACTGGGCAATTCGGCGGGATTCAGCCTTTTTTCCATCCAAACGATCCCCAAACACTTGTTGTGCTTATAGGCACAGCGGGAAAACTCGGCCAGCATGGAGTAACCCATGGATTTATGAAAAGCCAGAGACGCGGTATTTTCCGAAGTGATAATGGCATAGCTGACATGGTAACCCTGCATCCGCAGAATATTTTCCAAAGCGGTATATAGCTTCCGGCCGATGCCCTTGCCACGGAATTCCGGGCGCAGGTAAATGGAAGGTTCTGCGCACCAACTGTATGCGGCTCTGGAAAAAGGCGCGCAGGCATAGGTATAGCCGGCAATGATGCCGTGTTCCTCCCACACCAGCCAGGGAAACTGCTGCGTGAATGTTTCAAAGCGTGTACGGAATTCTTCCATGGTGGGAACTTCGTATTCAAAGCTGACAGTGGTATTTTCCACATACGGTCCGTAAATGGAAAGGATTTGCGGCAGATCTTTTTCGGTTGCGATTCGTATTCCCATAACAATTCTCCCTCAATCATGGTTTCTTTCTATTTTATCGGGAGAATTCCTGCCCGTCAAGGTTGACAAGCAGGGTTTTGCGGAATAAAATAAATGTATCTGTGTGACAAAGGAGGGACACCATGGATACAGGCTCAGGCGGCAGTATACCCGGCCGAAGTAGACGGCTTACCCCATGGTGGGTCCGTCTTTCTTAATTGGGTGTAGCTGCCTTACAAACATATATTAATTTGTAAGGAGGAAACCAAGTGGCAGAGCGTTTTGAAATAATGGAAAAAGCGCTTGTCCGGATGCTGACTGATAAGAAGTACGCAACACTGCGGGATATTCTGGTAACGATGAATCCCAATGATATTGCGGGCCTTTTCGGTGATCTGGAAGATAAGCAGATACCTCTTCTGTTCCGCCTTCTCCCCAAGGAGCTGGCGGCAGAGACCTTTGTAGAAATGGAAACCGATGCCCAGGAACTGCTGATCCAGGGCTTTTCGGATAATGAGCTGAAAGCAATCGTCGACGAGCTGTATGCCGACGACGCGGCCGACCTGGTAGAAGAGATGCCCGCCAATGTGGTCAAGCGTATCCTGCGCCAGGCAGACCCGGAAATGCGCAATACGATCAACCAGCTTCTGCGCTATGAGGAAAATACCGCAGGCTCCATTATGACCACGGAATATGTTTCCCTGCGGCCGGACATGACTGTAGAGGAGGCTATTCTTCGTATTCGTCGGCAAGGTGTGGACAAGGAAACCATCTATACCTGCTATGTGACGCAGAACAGAACCTTGATCGGTATGGTCACCGTAAAGGATCTGTTGTTGGCTCCGGATGATGAAATGCGGATCTCGGAGCTGATGTTTACAAATCTGATCTCGGTGACTACCCAGACGGATAAAGAAGAAGCAGCCAGAATGCTCAGTAAGTATAATTTCCTGGCATTGCCGGTGGTAGACGGTGAAAACCGGATGGTCGGTATCGTGACCTTTGACGACGCCATGGACGTCATGGAAGAAGAGGCTACCGAGGATATGGAACTGATGAACGCCATTACGCCTTCGGAAAAAACCTACCTTAGAAGCTCTTCTTTTGAACTGTTCAAAAACCGTGTACCCTGGCTGATGATCCTGATGGTATCGGCTACCTTTACGGGGCTGATCATCACTGCCTTTGAGGGCGCCTTGGCTGCCCAGGTGGCACTGACAGCCTTTATTCCCATGCTGATGGGTACCGGCGGTAACTCCGGCTCCCAGTCCTCTGTGACAGTGATCCGCGCGCTGAGCCTGGACGAGCTGCAGCTGAAGGATCTGTGGCGGGTGCTTTGGAAAGAACTGCGTACCGCAATCCTGTGCGGTATCGCACTGGCTGCGGTTTGCTTCGTAAAGATCCTGCTGGTGGACCGGATGATGATGGGCAACAGTGATATTACACTGATGGTCGATGCGGTGGTATGCTTGACTCTGGCAGTAACAGTGGTCATTGCGAAGCTGGTGGGCAGCGCCCTGCCTCTGGCAGCAAAAGCGCTGCATTTGGACCCTGCCGTTATGGCAAGTCCCTTTATTTCCACCATTGTTGATGCCCTTTCCCTGTTGGTATATTTCCTGTTTGCAAAGGCTTTGTTGGGTGTGTAAATGTTGTTGCAGGGGCCGATGACCACATCGGCCCCTACGATATAGTAAGGAGAAAACTATGGTCGATTGCCATATCCATATGGTGCTGGACGGGCAGTACTGGAAAAGCGCCATTGCGCGGCACAGTGAGCAGGTGGATATTTCGTGGATCCGGGCGGTGCTGGATACCTACCGGGACGCGGGATTTACCTATCTGCGGGATTGCGGTGACCGCTGGGGCGTGGGAAAAACCGCCCGGGAAATGGCAAAGGATTATGGGATTACCTACCGTACCCCTCTGGCTTCTCTGTACAAAAAGGGTCACTACGGCGGCATTATCGGAAAACCCTTTGAAACAACAAAAGAATTTGCTGCCTTGGTGCGGCAGAACAGGGACGCGGGCGCCGATTTTATCAAGATCATGATCTCAGGACTCATGGATTTTGACCGCTTTGGGGTCTTGACAGAAGAGGGTCTGGAATCCGGTGAGATACAAGAGCTGATTCATATTGCCCACGAAGAGGGCATGGCGGTGTCCGTTCACGGCAACGGCGGAAAAAATGTACTGGCTGCTGCCAAAGCCGGTGTGGACAGCGTGGAACATGGCGCATATTTGACAGAAGAAGCGCTTTGTGCCATGGCCGAAGCCGGAACGGTGTGGGTACCCACCTTAAGTACCATCGGCAATCTGCGGGGTACGGGCCGCTTTTCGGAAACAGATGTGGAAAGAATCCTGGAAAGCGCCTTGCAGAATGTGACCCGGTTTGCGCAGCTTGGCGGTTTGATCGCTCCCGGCACCGATGCGGGTGCTTGGGCAGTGCCCCACGGAATAAAATCGGAATTTGCGCTGCTTCAGCAGGCATTGGGAGATGATTGGGAAAGCTGTGCGCAGCATGGCACCCAAAAAATTATGGAAAAATTTTAAGAACCCATTGCAGACATGCCGTCTGCAATGGGTTCTTCAGCTTGTCAAAAAAGTATAGATTTTAGAATTTCAACCGCACAGCGCATATGAGGTGGTGTTACTTTCTTGTGGCCGAACAAGAAAGTAACCAAAGAAGTCGGCATAGGGGAGGAACTGAGTTCATTGCTCCCGCATTCAAAGCCGTCCCTCCCCTATGTACCCCTCCCGCGCGCACTTGCGATAGTGCGGCATAGGTCTTCTGTTGTAATTGGGTTTATGGCAGTGGGAAAGGATACGAAAGCCAAGGAGATGGAAACAGAAGTGCAGCATGTTATGTACTGAACATAGGTTGTACGGTATATGCTTCCAGGTTTCGGGAACCTTTATATTTTCGAAAAACGATTGGCACACCGGTGTGCGCACCGGCATGGTAATGACATAGTTTTTTGACAGTCTCAACAGTGATCCGATAAAAATTTTTATCGGATCACTGTTTTCTTTTTTGTCAAATTGGTGTATAATGCTGTCAGTTTGTAGGAAAAAGAGGCATCGCTTATGAAATTTCTGAAAACGCTGAAGGATTTCCTCATCATCACGCTGGGTACAGCCATTGTTTCTGTAGCTGTGTTTTTCTTCATGCTGCCCAGCCACATTTCCATAGGCAGCGCTTCCGCTTTGGCGATGGTTTTAAGCAATTATTTCCCTTTGTCTGTTGCTACCATCACACTGATTATAAATGTGGGACTTCTGGCCCTGGGTTTTCTGGTCATTGGCCCGGAATTCGGTGCAAAAACCGTATACTGTACCATACTGCTCCCCATTCTGCTGGGCATCTGGGAGAGGATTTTCCCCAATCTGCAATCCATCACCCAAGATCCGCTGTTGGATACGGTATGCTATATCCTGGTGGTTGGCATTGGTGTTTCCGTTCTGTTCTCCAGCAACGCTTCTTCCGGTGGTCTTGATATTGTGGCCAAGATCATGAACAAGTATCTGAAAATGGATCTTGGCCGGGCCATGTCCGTTTCCGGTATTGTGGTTGCCCTTTCTTCCGCCTTATGCTACGATACCAAAACCGTTGTGCTCAGTGTGCTGGGTACTTTCTTCGGTGGCATCGTGGTGGACTACTTCATTTTCGGTATCAACATCAAGCGTCGTGTCTGCGTCATTTCTGCGCAGCTCGATACCATCGTGGACTTTGTTCTCCATGACCTGCACAGCGGCGCTACGCTCAACGAGATCATCGGTGCCTACGACAACACCCCCCGGCGGGAAATGATTACCATTGTCGATAAGAATGAGTACCGGCTGCTGATGGATTTCATCCACGAAACAGACCCAAAAGCTTTTGTAACTGTTTATTCTGTCAGTGATATGCGCTATATGCCAAAAAAATGATCATGTTTGATAGTTTACGATGAAAGTAGTGTTATATCATGCAATTTAACAGTCTCGCCTTTCTGTTCTGCTTTCTTCCGCTATTTCTGATTCTCTACTATTGCGGAAAAGGCAAAGCGCAAACAGCGGTTCTGATCGCGGGAAGCCTTTTGTTTTACGGCCTGTCCAGCGGCAAGAATTACTGGTGGGTCCTTTTGCTGGTCATCGTCACCGGCATTACCTATCTGATCCAGCTTCGGTTAGGGAAAACAAGAAGCACAGGCCTCTTTATCCTCTGGACAGCGGTTCTGTGCGGTATTCTGGTCTTTTTAAAAATCTATCAGGGCGGAATATTCCTGCCTGCCGGTGTCAGCTTTTACCTGTTCCAGATTGCCGCGGTTCTTGTGGATGTTTACCGGACAAGGATCTCCCCTTACCGGAATGCATTTTCCTTTTTCCGTGATATTGCCATGTTTCCAAAGCTGCTGTCCGGCCCTCTCATGGACCCAGACAGCATGCAATCGCTCCCCCGCAGAGTCCCGTTCTCCTTTCAAAACATCCATGACGGCCTTCAAACACTGATTCTTGGCCTGTCACTGAAGGTGATCCTGGCCAACAATCTGGGTGGTCTTTGGTCACAGCCTATTGTGATCGGCTATCAGTATGTTTCCACCGGGGCAGCATGGATGGCGATCATTGCCTTTTCCATGCAGCTGTATCTGGATTTCTACGGCTATAGTTTGATGGCCATCGGCATCGGCAAAATGCTGGGTTTTGATCTGCCCGCCAATTTCCTGGAGCCTTATGCGGCCCGTTCTGTCAGTGAGTTCTACCGCCGCTGGCATGCCACGCTGGGTGCCTGGTTTAAGCAGTATGTCTATATCCCTCTGGGCGGCAACCGGAAGGGTCTTGTCCGTACCCTTTTCAATCTTGCCGTGGTTTGGCTCTTCACAGGATTATGGCACGGCATTGGCGGAAACTATTTGCTTTGGGCAGGTTTCCTTTGTTTTTTGATCATCAACGAGCGCCTGTGGCTGGGGAAGCTTCTGAACAAGAGCAAGGTATTCAGTCACATTTATGTCATTATAGCGATTGTTCTAAGTTGGGTTCCTTTTGCCATCGGCGATTGGAATACGATGGTGCTGTTCTTCGGCAGACTATTCGGACAGATGGGAACAGCATTAAATCCTCAGGAATATCTGCAATGGCTGGATATGTACAAATGGCTGCTGACCGGCAGTGTTCTGGCCATGACCCCGTTGCCCGGTATGCTCTGGAAAAAGCTGAAGCACTCACTGTGGGCAGACCTTGTGGTGTTCGTGTTATTCTGGGTCGTGGTATATTTTCTGGCCACAGCCGCCCAGAATCCGTTCCTATATTTCCAGTATTAAGGTGTGGTATATGAAAAAACACTTTCTGTTACCCATATTGCTTCTTGTATCTTCCCTGCTTGTGGCAGCTTTTGGCGGGTATTTAAAATACGGTCTGTTTGCCAAACTGCAGTTGGATACGGAGGAAAACATCATTTCCCTGCCCTTTGTTTTATTGACGGATGAGCAGCTTTCTTACCGTTTCCGATCAAGTTTGGAAGCGTACTATCATCCCGCTGCGGCAGAACCTACGAGTCCCCAGGAAACAGATGCTCCCGTTGCTGTGACCGTCCCACTCCCCCCGGAAACGGAGCCTACAGAAACAGTCCCCACGGAGCCGCCCTACATAGCGTTGGAGGACAGTTGGTTCGATGACGCACTGTTCATCGGTGAATCCCGGATCGACGGCTTGAAGCTCACCGCACGGTTGGGCAAGGCAGAGTACTTCTCTGATACCGGTGTCTCTGTTTTCAATGTGCTGAACATCGCCGCGTCGGACCGGCAGTTCAGCAATGCTTCTCTTAACGATCTGCTCTCCTGGAAGAAATACGGCAAGATCATCATTCATCTTGGCATCAATGAATGCGGCAAATACCCGGATGCTTTCCAGGCGCAGTACCGGCAGGTGATCGAGTATGTGCGGAAAAAGCAACCGGATGCTTATATTATCCTGCATTCCATTCTGCCGGTTACCCAAGGGTATGCCGGTAACGGATTATTGCAGCCTGCCAACATTGCGCTTTACAACGAACGGATCCAGACTCTTGTAACAGACGAGAAGATCCGCTATATCGATGCCGGTGCGTGGTGTACAGACGCGGAAGGATTTCTGCGAACGGAATTGACCAACGACGGATGCCATCCCCATGGTGAAGGCAATCAGCAGTGGGCCCAGTGGATCAAAGAAGCATGCGGCTGGCTATGCATTCCCTAAACGTAAAAAGGGGCTGTAAAATAACCCGTAAAAATATTCACAATAGCCGGCGGGGGTATTGCAGAACGCAGCGGATTATCAAATATAATGATTGTCGGTGGCAATCATACTACTACAAATACTCCCGCCGTAAGTCTGCTTTATGAATGAAAACAGAATCAATATTCGTTAATTTACAGTTCCTTTTTTATGTTCAGTGTTTGCAAACAAATTCTCTGGTTCTGGGATGGAGACACATGTACAGCATCGGTATCAGCGATATCGCGGAACCCACCACAAATACCAGATAAAGAGGAAACACCTCTCCCAACGCGCCATACATCACTGCCGACAATGCCGAACCTCCCACGGAAGCGGATTGGATGAAGCCCAGAATCGCGCCCCGGTTTTCCTCCGGAAGTGCCAGCATCAGCGACGCGTTGAACACCGTATTGCCTGCGCAGTTCAAAATCGCGCCTGTAAAGGCCAATATACACATAGGCAAAAAACTGCCCGACAGATATGCAAGCATCATAAACATAACGGAGGCAGAGAAACCCATCGCCAGCACCCAGTAACGTGTTTTGGGCTGCAGCTTTACCACACCAAGAAGTACAGTGCCGATCAGATAAGCCGCTGTCCAAACCGACATCAAATAGCCGTACATATCTACCGTAAAACCTTTTTCCATGCAAAACGGCAGCACCAATGTCATAGGGCCGGCACCCAGCAAATTCAGAATCAGGGCGCAGGGCACAAACAGCCGCAGGCACGGATCTGCGAAAATCGCTTTCACAGCAGTTCGGGAATCATGCAGAACGCTCTTTACCGAGATATCCATACCTTGCTGGACCGTTTTGGGGACACGGATAAACAATTCCGAAATTGCGGAATACAAATTGCTCAAACCGTTGATCACCACGATCAGCGGTACGCCGAAAAACGCCACCATCACACCGCTGAACGCAGTTCCCGCCATATTGATCAGCGAATTCATACCGGAATATACGGATTGCCCCCGTACCATATCATCGTGAGGAATAATATCGATCATCAGTGTACTCACCGCCGGTGAGTAAAACACACTGCCAAAAGCCGCCAGAAAGGCCGCGATCAGCACACCGGGTACGTTTAATTTCCCCATGTAAGCCAAAATACCAATGGCAAGCATCACGGCGCTTTGCAGCAGATCCATGCCAACCATTACCCACTTGCGGTTGCATTTATCTACGATACTTCCGCTGAAGGGAGACAGAAACATCGTAACAAACATGGAAATAGCGGACATGATCCCCATGAGTCCGCTGGAGCCAGTTTGCTCGTAGACCCAGTAGCCAATGGCAACGCTGTACATCAGATCTCCGATTGTGCTGACAGCATTCCCCTGTAGCAGCAGAATAAAATCTTTGTTCCACAGTTTCTTGTGCATTTGCTCACCTCATTTCCTGCATTGTAGCATAGGCCGCAGTGTTCGTCAATCAACCAGGCTTTGAGCGCGTAATCAAGCATATGTCAACCAACCGTTGAGTCACATAAGAAATAACGCACTGCGGTCCTGCATGTCATTGCGAGGAGCGCAGCGCCGTGGCAATCCGTTCTCCTGCCGTCCGTAGGACGAGGTACACCGAAAAGGACTCGTTTGCATTTTTGCCCTTCCGTGAGACGGGCAAAAATTACGGTAGCAACCAGTTTTTGAACTGGTTGCAGCAATATGCCACCGGCATATTGCGATTTCATCTTTCGAGTCCCTTCCTCTTTGCATAAATAAAAGACGGAGTGAATCTATCATTCACTCCGTCTTTTATTGGGTATAATGTGCAGGTTAATAGAGTTCCATAAATGGGGTGCATCTCACTTTTAGGTGGGGTGCATTTTGCCTTTCCTGGGGTGCAATTTAGAAAGAAGCCTCATAATAATAGAAATTTCCACAGATATGCTCGGTATAATACCGATTATCCCCATTGGGTTCTTGCCACTCAAATCCGTTTCCAGAAGGAGTCAACGCACTGGCAGACGACGGTGCACACCACACAGCAGCCATGTCGTTTTCCGGGGTATAATAGAAACCTACATAAGAGGTACCCGAACCTACACCGGCACCGCCACAGGAAAAATCAACAACCGTTTCGTCTGCATCGATTTCTTTGATAAAGCCTTTATTCTCATATGCAGAAAAATCTCCGGCTTTGATTGCCTTCAGCAGTTCTTCCTCATTCTCGCTCACGAAATCAAAAACCTCGTCTTTATCGGCGCTATCATCCCCTGTTGCGACAAGGAAAAGGAAGAAAGCACCACCCAAGATATCCGAGCACCCAGACAGAGAAAACACCATAATTACAGCCAAAAGCAGGGCTAATCCTTTTTTCAGCATATTCTCACTCCCGTCCCAGCAGCAGCGCATATTGGTTAGACAAAACTTTTGACAAAACGCAGAACACCGCAGACAGCACCACACCACACCACACCAGCGGTGAAGACATCGCAATTCCGCCTGCGTAGTGGATCGTCGCACAAACATATCCCAACAGCGTAATGGTCAACGTTGCAATGCAAGATCCGTAAGAGAACATTTTTCTACTTTTATAAACCCGGACAAAAAACCAATTTGCAAGGGACAGCAGGTATCCGGTTGCGGGAACGATCAGCGCCACTGCCCACAATCCGTTGGTATTTCCTGTAGGGGTGCTGCCTTCTAAAATTACACCTAACGTAATGATTGCAAAAGAGACGAACAACATCACCGATTGGAGCAGCGATGCTTTCCAATCACTCACACGACGCAGCTTCACAGTATTCGGTTTTTCTTCATAGCTTTGGTATGTCTCACGCATTTGATCATATATTTTGCGGCAACTCTCACATGTGTCAAGATGCTCGGCTACAAGTCTTGTACTTTCTTCCGAACAACATTCATCCACGTATAAGGGCAGCAGATCCTTTATTACATTGCAGTCCATATTATCGACCCAATCCTTCCATAATTTTTTGCTTCGCACGGTAGTAAGTAACACGAGCCCAGCTTTCACTTTTTCCAAACATTGCACTAATATCTTTCAACGATAGGCCACCAAAAACAGAAAGCATAAACACCTCTTTGTATGGCTCTTCCAAGGCATGAAGGACGGAAAAGGCTCTGCCGGCAAGCTCCTTTTCCTCGAAAAGCTCGGCAATGTCAGGTGTGCTATTCGCGGAAATTGGCTGTGAAATTGGCTGCTTTCTTTTCTGTTCGTTGAACCAAGCAAAGTATGTATTTTTTGCAATTTGGCACAGCCATACAGCTACTTTTTCTTCGTTTCTCAGAGCTGATAAGTTCATATACGCACGAAAAAATGTTTCCTGTGTTAGTTCCTCTGCCAAGGATACATCACCGCATAGTTTCATCAAAAAACGAAGAATAAACTGATTGTTCTCTCGGAACACCA
>JAZURG010000184.1:0-24956 GCA_045606145.1 Faecousia sp. | reverse complement strand
CCCCAACCCCCCCTGTCATTCTGAGCGAAGCCGCAAAGCGGCGAAGTCGAAGAATCCGTTCCCTCTAAAAGGAGTTCCTATGTCGTACTATGTATATATCTTATCCAGCGCCACCAACTATTCCGTATACATAGGAGTGACCAACGATCTGATTCGCCGCGTCTATGAGCATCGCCATGAAGCAGACCCCAACAGCTTTACGGCACAGTACCAGATACATAAACTGGTGTATTTCGAAGAAACCACAGATATCCGTGCCGCTTTAGAACGGGAAAAACAATTAAAAGGCTGGCGGCGCTCCAAAAAGAATGCTTTAATTGAAACCATGAATCCCCAGTGGAAAGACCTCTACCCAGACCTGTTGGGTTAGAGAAACGGATTCCTCGATGCGCTCCGCTTACTCGGAAAGACACAGGAGAACGATACCTTTCCGCACCCCCACAAAACCCATGTCATCCTGAGCGAAGCTGTACGCAGTGCAGCGAAGTCGAAGGATCCGTACTCCCCGCACTACCCCCCCATAAAACGCCTGTCATTCTGAGCGAGCGCAGCGAGTCGAAGGATCTGTAATACCATCCCCTCACAACTTCGTATACCCAGCCCATTGGGCTTTTATCAATAAAACCTTTCGGGAGGAACCAACCGTGAATAAACACTGCTTTATTGTCGTTCTCGCATTGCTCATTTGCCTTGCTGCCTGCGGCCGGGTCAACGCACCGGAGACCACCGGACCCGTGGCAGATTCCACCATCCAAACTACCATCCTGGAAACCACCGTTCCCGAAACCACCGTTCCCGAAACCACCGCACCTCCGGTGTTCCTGCTGTATCTTCCGGAATCCATGAGTCTTTGCGGGCCGGACGGCTCTGCCCTGATCACCATGAACTATGTTTATGAAGAGGGCTGGATGGATAAGGAGACCTTTACTTCCACCGTAGCAGCGGAGCTGCCCGGTCAGGGTGGTGTGGAAATGGTCACGACCTTTGGTGACAAGTATGTATCCAGCGATATGATGGGCCTCACCAAGACCGAGACGCACTATGATGAGCAGGGCCGGGCGATCCTGCAAGTCAGTATTCCGAACCTGAACCCAACCGTCGATAAGATCGAAACTGTCAACACCTATGACGAGTATGGCAGAATGCTGACCACCGAAAGCAAGACCTACAGTACCGAGCAGGCAGAGCCCATTATGGATTCCTCGGTCTATACCTACACCGATACCGACACCGGCAGTAAGGGCACCAGCGAAAAACATGGCATCGTCCAGGAGCTGTACTATGACCGGGACTATCATCTGGTCACGAGTGTCACCATTGTCAACGGACAGGAGACATCCCGTATAGAAAACACCTACGACGAATACGGCAATCAGATTCGTCAGGTCCAGTATGTTCAGGGCCAGAAGTCCATGGAGAATCTCTATACCTATACCGCCGTGGAAGTGGATGCCGAAACCGCTGCCCGGCTGCCCCAGTATTGCAAGGGCAAATAAAGCTGTATATCCAGCCCACCGGGCTTCATATAAAATACTAAAAATTGAACATAACAGGAGGAAACCAACCATGAGTGTATTAACCGATCTCATTTACGGCGGCAGCAATGCCGTGGCGGGCCTGACCGAAGGTGCCGTCAATGACGCCATTGCCAAATACGGCGCTGACCACGCAATCGCATTCCCCGATACCGCTTATTTCTTCCCCACCATCTATGCCGCCACCGGCGTCAAGGTGAAGACTTTGGGTGACCTTCCTGCCTGTGTGGGCGTTCTCAAGAGCCTGATCACCAATCAGGAAGATTTAGGCCAGGCGCTGAATGCCGGTCTTGCCACCGCTGTGGGCGCTGAGATCCTTGAGGGCCTTAAGTATCTGGAAGCAGAACCCTATGCCAACGAAGCGGGCATCGGCTTCGTGCCCGACCCCATCATCCGCTCTTTGGGCGTACCGCTGGTCACCGGCGATATCCCCGGCGTGGCCGTGGTTCTGGGCAAGGCGGAGGAGCCGGCCGATGTGGTTTCCGTTGTCAAGGACTATCAGTCCAAGGGCATCATGACCTTCCTTGTAGGCGACTGCATCGAGCAGTGTGCCGAGGGCGGTGTCAAGATGGGTCTGGAGCTGCGTGTCATTCCTCTGGGCCATGATGTGACAAGCGTTATCCATGTTGTGACCGTTGCCGTCCGCGCGGCGCTGATCTTCGGCAATGTGCAGCCCGGGGATCTGCCAGGCCTGCTGGACTACACCAAGAACAGAGTGCCCGCCTTCGTCAATACCTTCGGCGCCATCGGCCCCGTTGAGGTCTCCGCAGGCGCAGGCGCTATCGCACTGGGCTTCCCCGTGGTGGTGGATATCGATCTGGGCGAGAACCAGGTGCCCGGCGCGCTGGAATCCGTCTGCGACCATGCAGCCACCGTCAAGAAGTCTCTGGGGCTGCGTAACATCAAGATCAAGGTCAAGGAGCTGCCCATTCCCGTAGCTTTCGCCGCCGCTTTCGAGGGCGAGATCATCCGTAAATCCGACATGCATGCCGAGTTCTACTCCGGCAAGAACCCCACCGCCGAGCTGGTGGTCATGAAGGAACTGAACGAAGTGGAGGATCATAAGATCACCGTTATCGGCCCCGACATGGATGCCGGTAAGGACTTCGCCCTGGCTACCTTCGTGGAGGTGGCAGGCAAGAAGATGCAGGTGGACTTCGAAGCCGTTATCGAGCGGAAGTTCCATGCGTGGTTCAACTACATGGAAGGTGTCATGCACACCGGCCAGCGCAACCAGGTCCGTGTCCGCGTCAGCAACGCAGCTTTCGAAAACGGCCTGCGCTTGAACCACTTTGCCGAAGTCCTCTATACCATGATCATGGACGAGTTCGACGCCGTGGTCGATAAGTGCCAGGTCACCCTGATCACCGACCCCATCGAAGCCGCTGCTTTCCGTGACGAGGTAGCCATTCCCCGCTACAATGCCCGTGATGACCGCCTGGCCTCCATGACCGACGAAGCCGTTGACCGTTACTACACCTGCATCCTCTGCCAGTCCTTTGCTCCCGCCCACTGCTGCGTGGTCACCCCCGAGCGTCTGGGCCTGTGCGGCGCGGTAAGCTGGCTGGATGCCAAGGCCACCAACGAGCTTGACCCCAACGGCCCCTGCCAGCCCATCTTCAAGGAAGGCTGCCGTGACGAGCGCACCGGCCGCTTCGACTCCGTGGATCAGGCCATCAACGATGCCACCCACGGCGCTGTGGAAACCGTTACCCTGTACTCCATTCTGGAAGACCCCATGACCTCCTGCGGCTGCTTCGAATGCATCTGCGGCATCGAAGCCGTTTCTTCCGGTGTGGTGGTGGTCAACCGGGAATTCAAGGGCATGACCCCCGCGGGCATGACCTTCGGCGAGCTGGCTTCCTGCACCGGCGGCGGTGTCCAGACTCCCGGCTTCATGGGCCACGGCCGTCACTTCATTTCTTCTAAGAAGTTCCTCTACGCAGAGGGCGGCATCCAGCGGATCGTATGGATGCCCAAGGAGCTGAAGGACGATGTGGCTGACCGCCTGAACGCCACCGCCAAGGAGCTGTACGGCATTGAAAACTTCACAGATTACATCGCCGACGAAACCGTCACCTGCGACGCCGAAGAACTCCTCGGCTGGCTCACCGAAAAGAACCACCCCGTGCTGTCCCTCGAGCCCCTTATGTAATTTTGGATAAGTGGGCGGACGAAAGTCCGCCCCACCCCCCATGCTCCAAGATATTAGATATGAGATATGAGATATAAGATACTTTGTTATTGCGTATCTCATATCTCGTATCTCATATCTCGTATCTATTTATCTCTCCGAAAGGAATCCACCTATGAAAGTAACCTTCCAAATCGAAAACGGCAATCCCGTGATCATCGAGGGCAACCCCGGTGACAACCTGTTAGAGCTGGCCCGCCGTGCCAATGTGGCCATCGATGCCCCCTGCTCCGGCAACGGCTCCTGCGGCAAGTGCCGTGTCAAACTCCTTGACGGCGAGCTGGAAACCATTCCCTCCCGCCATATTTCCGAAGAAGAATATTCCCAGGGCTGGCGCCTTTCCTGCAACTGCAAAATTGTGGGGGATGTGACCGTCCTGGTTCCCGATATTGCTTCCGCCTACCAGTCCCGGATGAAGACCGCCGACCTTTCTTCTCCCAAGGAGATCGCCATCTTCACCGCCTGCCAGGAAGATCTGCTCTCTGCGGGCATCGAATTTGCCAACAACTGCCGGGCAGTCGTTGTGACCATGGAAGCGCCGACGCTGGACGATACCATGCCCGACAACGAGCGCCTGACCTGGGCGCTGCAGGCAGAAACCGGCGCTGAAAAGGTAGTTATTCCCTACAGCGTCATGGCGAAGCTGTCCCATACCCTTCGTGCCAACAACTTCTCCGTTTGCGTCAAGGGCGAGCTGGAAGGGGAGCGCTTTACCTGCATGGATATCTGTGCCCCCGATGACACCGCCATTGTCGGCTGCGCCATCGACATCGGCACCACCACCGTCACCATGGTGCTGTGCGACCTTGTAACCGGCAAGCTGCTGGCCAAAGGCTCCTCCGGCAACGGCCAGATCCGCTACGGCGCGGATGTCATCAACCGCATCATCGAATCCTCCCGTCCCGGCGGCCGCAAAAAGCTGCAGGACGCGATCTTGAAAGAGACGCTGAATCCCATTATCGCAAAACTCTGCAAGACCGCCGGTATCGACTGCCCGGCCATTTTGCGCCTGTGCATCGGTGCCAACACCACCATGAACCATTTGCTTCTGGGCGTGGATGCTGACCCGGTGCGCATGGAGCCTTACATTCCCAGCTTCTTTGCCTGGGACGGCCTGAAAGCCGCCGATCTGAAGCTTCCCGCCAACCCCTTGGCGAAGGTGGTCATTGCTCCCAACATCGGCTCTTACGTGGGCGGCGATATCCCCGCCGGTACCCTGGCCGCTTCCTTCTGGAACAAGGAGGAAATGAGCCTGTTCATCGACCTTGGCCCCAACGGCGAGCTGGTCTTCGGCAACAGCGATTTCCTTATGAGCTGCGCCTGCTCGGCAGGCCCTGCCTTTGAAGGCGGCGACATTTCCTGCGGCATGCGCGCCACTGACGGCGCTGTGGAAGCCTGCACCATCGACGAAGAAACCATGGAGCCGACCCTCACTGTGGTAGGCGAACCCGGTCAAAAGGTAGTTGGCATCTGCGGCAGCGGCATCATCGATATCATTGCGGAGCTGTTCCGCTGCAAGATCATCAATGCCCGTGGCTTGTTCGTCCGGGAGGGAGACCGGGTCAAGCGTGACCAGTACGGCATGGGCCGTTATGTCATTGCCTTTGAGCATGAATCCGAAACCGGCCGGGAAGTATCCATCAACGAAGTGGATATCGACAACTTCATCCGTGCCAAGGGCGCTATCTACTCCGCCATCGACACCATGCTTTCTTCCGTGGATATGCCCGTGGAAGCCATCGAAACGGTGTATGTTGCCGGCGGCATCGGCAGCGGCATCAACATGAAAAATGCCGTCCGCATCGGCATGTTCCCGGATGTGGAGCTGGAGAAATTCAAGTACATCGGTAATTCCTCCCTCACAGGCGCATACGCCATGACCGTCAGCACCGCCGCCCAGGAAAAGTGCGCGGAGCTGGCCGCCAACATGACCTACTTAGAGCTTTCCACCTACCCCGGCTATATGGACAGCTTTGTCGCCGCCTGCTTCCTGCCCCATACCGACTCCTGGCGCTTCCCCTCTGCGATGCAGTAAAAAGGAAAAAGCCCCCCTTGCCTAAAGGGGGGTGGCATGGCATAAGCCATGCCGGGGGGATACAAAAATGATACAAAGAAGAAAGCACAACCCCAGCCTGACCGCAAATGCCAAAACGCTCCGCAAAAACATGACCAAAGAAGAACGCCATCTGTGGTACGACTTTCTGAGAGACTATCCGGTACGCTGTCTGCGGCAAAAGGTAATCGATAACTACATCGTTGACTTTTACTGCCACAGCGCCAGATTGATTGTCGAACTGGACGGTTCCCAGCACTATGAAGAAAAAGGCCAGCTCTATGATTCCATTCGCACACAGTATTTGGAAGAACACAATCTTCTGGTCATCCGAATCCCCAACAATGCCGTAAATGAGAATTTCCGCGGTGTATGTGAATACATCGACCAACAGATACAAAGCAGAATCCCCCCGGCCCTGCGGGCCACCCCCCTTTAGGCAAGGGGGGCATTGGGCGCTGCAAAGGAGTAACACCATGCAAATCGAAAACAACAAAGAAGAAGTACCTTTTTCCTACTATGCGGAAGCTTTTTCCAAGGCCGACCCTGCGGAAATTTCTTCCCGTCTGGGCATCCCCTTTGAAAACAACACCTTCCGGCTGACCCTTCTGGGCAAGGAATACGAAATAACCCACCCCAATGCCACTGTAGGGCGGGGGCTTGCTCCCGCCGATGTCCCCCTTCCCGTCCAGACCTTCCTGCTGCGCTACCTTCTGGAAGCCAAGCAGGTACCATGGGCAGGCACATGGAAGACCTTCCGGGAAATGCCCTGGGGCGAATTATACATCAAGCCCTACACCGGCCGGGTGCTGACCCGTGCCGCCTTCACCTTCGGCACAAGGGTCGAAAAATTCCGTGCCGCCTGTGAAAAGCTGGGGGCCACCCCCTTAAAACACGGCGATGCCGGCTTTGCGTTCGACTTTATCGGCGGCTACAAAATGCAGCTTCTGGTATGGGGTCCCGACGAGGAATTCCCCCCCAACGCCCAGGTGCTGTATTCCGATAATTTCGCCGATGGCTTTGCCGCGGAAGACCGTGTGGTTGCCGGCGACATTCTGATCTCCCACATCAAAGCAGCCATGTGATGCCTTTCCCAACCGCAATCCCAATTTTCAAAGGAACGAACCGCAAATGAAGAAGAGAGAAAGAATCAAAAAACTGGAACACTGGCATAAGATCACTGCCGGTCTGCTGCTGTATGACGCGCTGGCGGTGGCGGGCGCTTATTTCGCCGCCCTGTGGCTGCGCTTTGACTGCCGGTTTTCCGCCATTCCCATGGAATATCTGGGCCGGTATTACAAGCTGATCCTGGTGGCGGTAGCCATGACGGAAGTGGTTTTCGCGGTGCTGCACCTGTACAACAGCCTTTGGCGCTTTGCCAGCTATACGGAGCTGTTCCGCACGGTGGCCGGCAATCTGATATCCGTTGCGCTGCACGCGGTGGTTATGAGTCTGCTTCTGGGAAGAATGCCCCTGTCTTACTATGTATTCGGCGGCACACTGCAGCTGGCGCTGACGCTGGGCATCCGTTTTTCCTACCGGACGCTGCGCTGGTTCCGCAATGTGATGGACCGGGAGCAGTACACCGCCAATGCCGACAAGATCCTGCTGATCGGTGCAGGCACGGCGGGCCAGCAGATCCTCCACGATATCAAGCTGTCTCCCCGGCAGTACGGTCTGGTCAAATGCGTCATCGATGACAATCCCAACAAATGGGGCCGGTTTATCGACGGTGTCCTCATTGAGGGCGGCAGAGACGAGATCCTTAACTGCGTGGAAAAGCACGGCATCAACAAGATCTTCCTTGCCATCCCCAGCGCCACCGCCGAGCAGAAGCGGGACATTCTGAACATCTGCAAGGAGACCCGCTGCGAGCTGAAGAACCTGCCCAGTATCTACCAGATCTACCGGGGCGAGGTGACCGTCAGCGAGATGAAGGACGTTTCCATTGACGACCTGCTGGGCCGGGAGCCGATCAAGGTAGACAACGGCCAGATCTTCCGGTATCTGACGGACAAGGTGGTTCTGATCACCGGCGCCGCCGGTTCCATCGGCAGTGAGCTGGCCCGGCAGATCGCCGCCAGAAACCCCCGGCTGCTGATCCTGTTCGATATTTACGAAAATGCCACCTATGACCTGCAGCTGGAGCTGCGGGACGATTACCCCCATTTGAAGCTGCTGCCGCTGATCGGCTCTGTCCGGGACAGCCGCAAGCTGGATGAGGTGTTTTCTACCTACCGGCCCCAGGTGGTGTTCCACGCGGCGGCCCACAAGCATGTGCCGCTGATGGAGGACAGCCCCTGCGAAGCCATTAAAAACAACACCATTGGCACCTACAAGACCGCTTACGCGGCGATGATGCACGGCTGCAAGCGCTTTGTGCTGATCAGCACCGACAAGGCGGTGAACCCCACCAACATCATGGGCGCTTCCAAGCGGCTGTGCGAAATGGTCATCCAGAGCATGGACCGGAAGATCAAGGACGGCAGACCCTGGGAGATCCCCAACCTTTTCACCCACGGAGAATCGGAGAATTCCACCGATTCCCAGAAGGAGCTGCCCGGGAAGGTGACTACCGAGTTTGTGGCGGTGCGCTTCGGCAATGTTCTGGGCAGCAACGGCTCCGTGATCCCGGTGTTCAAACGGCAGATCGCCAGGGGCGGCCCCGTAACGGTGACCCATCCGGACATCATCCGCTATTTCATGACCATCCCCGAGGCGGTGAGCCTTGTGCTGCAGGCGGCCACCTATGCCGCCGGCGGTGAGATCTTCGTGCTGGACATGGGTACAGCGGTGAAGATCGACACCCTTGCCAGAAACCTGATCCGGCTGTCCGGCTACAAGCCGGATGTGGATATCAAGGTCCAGTACACCGGCCTGCGGCCCGGCGAAAAGCTTTACGAAGAAAAGCTCATGGCCGAAGAGGGCATGCGCAAGACCCCCAACGAATTGATCCATGTGGGCGCGCCCCTTGCCTTTGACCCCGACGAATTCTTCACGCAGCTGCGGCGGCTGATGACCGACTCCTATGCCAATGATCCCCGCATTCGGGAGCTGGTGGCCCGCATGGTCACCACCTACCATCCTGCGGGCCAGCACGGCAGCGAGGAAAAGGGAAAAGCCTACGAAGAGCAGATGAAGGAAATGGCCACGGTGTGACCAGACCCCAAACGCACACGGTGTGTTGCAAAATGCAAAAAATGTCCGATAGAATCCGCAGCACGATGTAACACATAAAACTTGTAAAACCATTTTGTGACCGTAGGGCGGGGGCTCGCTCCCGCCCTACGGCAATTTTAGAAATCATCAACTTTTATTTGTTACAAGACACTACATCCCATAGTTTGAGGGCGTGTTGCAGTTATTTTGCAACACGCCGTTTCCAATTCACGACTCTTTTGCCTAAAGCGCGTGTCATTGGAAGCCCGTAGGGGCGATTCATGAATCGCCCGCAAAGCGGCGTGGCAATCCGCACTCCTCGTTAATCCTGTCATTGCGAGGAGCGCAGCGACGTGGCAATCCGTAATCCAAAAAGAACGGATTCCCACGTCACTCGCTCTGCTCGTTCCTCGGAATGACACCGAAAGAACTGTCATTCTGAGCGCAGCGAAGAATCTCCCACCCAACATCCTCCTCAGATCCTTCGTCACTCCGTTCCTCATGATGACACCGTAAAAAAAGCTGTTTTTTTACGGTAAATGATGCATTTTTTGCCTTTCCATTTTTGGCATCCTGCGGTAGAATACAATTGGACAATGGGGTAGACCGCCCCGCAAGAATAAAACATATTACCGTATCAAGGAAGGGATAACACGATGGCAAATGATAGACTGGCACAGATCGCCGCCGATGGCATGGGTGGCAAGATTGAACTTCTGCACATCCCGGAACCGATTCCCTATGATGTAGGCGCTTGCGTTCTGACCGAATGCACCGCGGAGCCTGTGGCGACTACGGAAAAAATATCCACCAAGGAAGAACTGTACGAGGAGCTGGCCAAGCTGCGCCGGCAGTACCGTCCGTTCCTTGCAGACCATGCCCCCGCCATGGATCTGATTACCAAGAAGACCAAGCTGACAAACTTCGTTCTCAACGGAACGGAGAATATCACCCTGCCTTATTACGGCGAGCCGGTGGGCTACGGTGTCCAGACCTATGAGACGGAGTTTGAAGCGGAGGCCCTGTCTGCCGATCAGGCCATGTACATCCGTTTCTTGGGCGCTGACTATATCGCCTTCGTCTATATCAACGGCGAGTGCGTAGGCACCCACGAGGGATTTTTCTCTCCCTTTGAGTTTGAGATCACCGATCAGGTGAAGCCCGGCACCAACAAGCTGAAGGTGGTTCTGAAAAACGACTGTATCTTCATGGGCAACGACGATGAAAAGGGCAACCGGACCGTGGAAGGCGACAAGCTCTATGCCGCTACCGGCCTTGGCTTTGACGATCCTGCCAGAGGCTGGCACCACTGCCCTCCCGGCATGGGCATCTATAATGATGTGACCGTGGAAGTGCGCAACAAGATCCACATTACCGACCTGTTTGTCCGTGAGGGCAAGGAGGTTTGGGTAGAGGTCCAGTACACCGGCTACGGCTCCATAGACATTGCCCTGCGGCTGTCCGTCTACGGCCAGAACTTCTCCGAAACGGTCTTCGAGAATATGACCGTATCTCCCACCACCTACCGGATGGTGGGCATGGGCGACAGCCTGACCCAGGCAAGTGTCCGCTCCGTCATGAGCATCCCGCTGCCGCTGAAGCTGCAGCACGGCCGCAATGTGTATAAGCTGCCCATCCAGATCCCCAACCCCAGGATCTGGAGCTTGGAGACTCCCTGGCTGTATCAGCTGCAGGCCGCTGTCCTCTGTGGTGACAAGGTGTGGGACACTGCCAAGACTCAGTTCGGTATCCGTACCTTCACACAGGATCTGGAAAGCGAACGCAAGGGTATGTTCTACCTCAACGGCAAGAAGATCCGCCTGCGCGGTGCCAACACCATGGGCTTCGAGCAGCAGGACGTGCTGCGCGGCGATATCGACCAGCTCATCGATGATATCCTGCTGGCCAAGCTGTGCAACATGAATTACTTCCGTCTGACCCAGCGCCCTGTGCAGGATGAGATCTATACCTACTGCGACCGCTTGGGCCTCATGACCCAGACCGACCTGCCGCTGTTTGGCTGCATGCGCCGCACCAAGTTCTGCGAAGGTGTGCGCCAGGCCGAAGAGATGGAGCGGATGGTCAGAAACCACCCCTGTAACGTAGTGGTTACCTATATCAACGAGCCATTCCCCAACGGCAACAACGAATCCCACCGGCATCTGCTTCGGGACGAACTGGAGCAGTTCTTCGATGCCTGCGACATCGTTGTAAAGCTCAACAACCCCGACCGGGTCATCAAGCACGTGGATGGCGACTATGAGCCGCCGTCAGACGATATGCCCGATAACCACTGCTATCCCATGTGGTACAACGGCCACGGCATCGATATCGGCCAGCTGAACAAGGGTTACTGGATGCCCGTAAAACCCGGCTGGTACTATGGCTGCGGCGAGTTTGGCGCCGAGGGTCTGGACTTTGCCGATGTGATGTATAAGGAATATCCCGCAAGCTGGATGGCAGAGCCTTTTGATCCCAAGAATATCGTCCGTGCCCAGACCGGCAACTTCCATTACTTCTTCTATGACACCCCCGATGGCGTGGATAATTGGGTCAGGGAGAGCCATAAGCATCAGGCTTATGCCACCAATATCATGACCGAAGCCTTCCGCCGGGATGACCGGATGGTCTCTCAGGCGATCCACCTGTTCATCGACGCGTGGCCCAGCGGCTGGATGAAGACTATCATGGATTGCAAGCGCAATCCCAAGCCTGCCTTCTTTGCCTACCGCAACGCGCTGGAGCCGCTGCACATCAGCCTGCGTACTGACCGTTACACCTACTATGCCGGTGAGTCCATCCATATCGAAGGCTACATCTGCAACGACACCGATTATCAGGGCAACTGCACCGTCCATTATGAGCTGTATGACGGCAGCGGCAAGCTGTGCCGTGCTGCAAAGTGTACCGCCAAGGCCAAGGAGTGCGGTGTCATCCGTGTAGACGACGCGTCCTTCGTCATCGAAGCTGTGGATGACCGCCAGAAGTATACCCTCAAGGCCGTGCTGACCGACGAAAGCGGCACCGTGGTGGATTACAACAGCATCCATCTGGAAGTCTTTGCCGATTGCGAAGTCAAGGAAAACGAAAACGTGGTGCTCATCGAAAAGCTGGCGCCCGGCACTTACGAAATTGCCGGCGAGCAGGTAAAGGTAAAAGGCTGCTCCATGCTGCCCCTGCACTTCGTCTCCCGCAAGACCGGCCACCCCATGGTCGCCGAGTTCGAGCCTCAGGACTTCAAGAACTGGTACAACACCCAGGAGGATATGATCACACCCATCATCGAAAGCACCTTCACAGCCGAAGGCTTTACCCCCATTCTGACCAGCGGCAACACCGATGACGACGGTGAGTGGAACTGCGCTCTGGCCGCTGCTGAAAAGTGGTACGAGGGCAAGCGCTACGTGATCTGTCAGGCAGACCTGCGGCAGGAAAACCCCGTTGCCAAGCGGTTCCTGCGCAACATCTATCTGTAATATAACAGGAGGCCTATTATGAGCAAGCCGATCGAAGTAAGCTTCAGCTATCCGTTGACCGTCCCCACCGAGGGCAAGACACTGGCGGTGGATCATTTTCCCACCGCCTACCAGACACTGATCTTCCGTCTTTGGGAGATGGTGGACTACCGCAAGATCGCGAAGGTTCTGAAAACCTCCGAAGACAATGTTCTGCGCGCTGCCGAAGCCATGGGTTTGGGCGTGCAGGATGTTCTGGACGCATGGATGAGCCGCGGCTACATCCCCATCATCAAGGCCGTCTGGAATCTGCTGCCCTATGAGCAGATCTTTGCGCTGCTGGATTGGGACGAGGATCATCTGGCCTACATATTGCAGGAAGACGACTTCCTGTCTACGAAGCTGGGCGAAAAGTGCGACTGCGCTCCGGTGTACTACCGGGAGCTGACCGCCGAAGAGCAGGAGCGTACTGCCGCCATCAAGCAGACCATGCTCAGCGCCATCCGCCCCTTGGACGGGGAGGAGACCGCCAAGCCTTTTGACTTCTACCGCAGCACCTACGCCCCCATCGTGGAAAAGAAAGTGCGTGAAGTGGTGGTAGACGGCAGCTGGTCTCTGGAGCTGCCCGAAAACAGCGCCGATATCGATCAGTTCGTGGCGGACTTCAAGGCTTTTGCCCAAAAGTACGGTGTGGTGTTTGCCGAAAAGAGCGATAAGAAGATCGCTGTCTCCATGGATGTGCAGACCGACGACGAAGAGTACCGGGAAGTCAGCATTACAGACGGCCGGATCACTGTCCGTGCCGGACATCCTGTTGGTGTTCTGCGTGGCCTTTATGATCTGGAAGATCTGGTGGAGAGCGTCGGCACCTTCAGCTTTGAGAAGAAGACCTACCGGAAGAAGACCAAGGTCAAGACCCGTATCATCTACTCTTTCAGCAGCCTTTATACCGGCACACTGGAAAAGGACACTTCCATTTCCTTCCCCGATGAACTGCTGGAAGGCTATGGCCGCCGTGGCATCAACGGCATCTGGCTGCAGGCCGTGCTGTACCAGATGGCACCGTACCCCTTTGCCGAAAACCTCAGCGAGGGTTGGGAAAAGCGCCTTGCCAATCTGGAAGAGCTGACCCGCCGTGCTGCCCGTTACGGCATCAAGGTGTATCTGTATATCAATGAACCCCGGAATATGCCCGCCTCTTTCTTTGAGCACTATCCCCAGATGCGGGGTGCCCAGCTGCGGAAGGGCTGGTACTGCCTGTGCAGCTCCCATCCCGACACCCAGAAATACATGAAAGATGCCATGCAGACCCTGTGCCGCAAGGTACCCCTGCTGGGCGGCTTCATCAATATCACCCAGTCTGAAAACCGTGCGCTGTGCTGCTCTCAGGGCATCCATACCGCACCTGAAGACCTCTGCCCCGTATGCAGCCAGCGGAAGAATTCCGAGGTCAATGCCGAGGCGATCCGCATTATGTGCGATGCCATCGCGGAGGTAGCGCCCAAGATGAAGTTCTTCGCCTGGGCCTGGGCATGGGTCCAGCATCTGGGCAAGGAAGATACCAACAACCTGCTGCACCTGCTGCCTAAGAATGCCATCGTCATGCAGGTCAGCGAATCCCAGATCCCCTTTGAGCGGGGCGGTATCCACAGCTTCGTCCGTGACTACTCCATTTCCATTGTGGGTCCCGGCGAGCCTGCCAAGGAAATGTGGAAGACCGCCCGGGAGCAAGGTCTGGAAGTGGCTGCCAAGGTGCAGATCAACAACACATGGGAGTGTTCCTCTGTTCCTTACCTGCCCGTTTACGAGAACGTGGCGCAGCACATGCAGAACCTCATCGACGAGGGCGTGGAGCATATGCTGCTGTCCTGGACTTTGGGCGGCTACATTTCCGATAATATCAAGATCGCGTCCTCTTACTTCTTCGAAGAGGCGTGTGTCGAGACCGATGCTTATACACAGGTGCTGGAACGGAACTACGGCCCCTACGCCGACAAGGTCAGAGAGGCTGTCAGCCATTTCTGCCGTGGCTTCGATGAGTACCCCTTCAACGTCTGGCATGCTTACCGTTCTCCCTGCAACAACGGCGCAGCCAATTTGCTGTACCCCCGGCCCTCCGGTATGAAATGCACCATGACCTGCTTCCCCTACGATGATATGGAAGGCTGGTGCGGCGCCCGCCCCGGCGACAGCCGTGAAGGCTCCGCCTATCCTCCGGAAATTCTGGAAGATCAGTACCGCAAGCTCTGTGAGCAGTGGGAAAAGGGTCTGGCGGTTCTGGAAGGCATGCCGCAGTGCGAGTTCTACGACATGGCCCTGTATGGCTATACCCTCTTTAAGTCTACCTACAACCTGATCAGCTACGTCCGCCAGCGTGACGGTGAACGCAACGAAGCTATTATGCGCAAGGCCGTAGAATCCGAAAGAGAGCTGGCGCTCCTTGCTTACCGCATCATGCTGCGCAACGCGGCCGTAGGCTTCGAAGCCGCCAACCATTACTATGTAACCCGCTCTAATCTGATGGAAAAGGTGGTCCAGTGCGACTACCTGCTGGGTAACAAGTAAAAGGAGATACAGTATGAGTAACCGTGTAGAAGTAAGTTTTGGCTATAACCTGCGTACCCCTACCGAAGGAAAGACACTGGCGGTGGATCATTTTCCCACCGCCTACCAGACACTGATCTTCCGCCTTTGGGAGATGGTGGACTACCGCAAGATCGCGAAAGTTCTGAAAACTTCCGAAGACAATGTTCTGCGCGCTGCCGAAGCTATGGGTTTAGGCGTGCAGGATGTTCTGGACGCATGGATGAGCCGTGGCTATATCCCCATCATCAAGGCTGTCTGGAACTTGCTTCCTTACGAGCAGATCTACGAGCTGCTGGATTGGGATCAGGCCCATTTGTCCTACATCCTGCAGGAGGACGATTTCCTTGGTGGCAAGCTGGGTGAAAAGTGCGACTGCGCCCCCGTTTACTACCGGGAGCTGACCGCTGAAGAACAGGCACGGACAGCCGCCATCAAGCAGACCATGCTCAGCGCCATCCGCCCTCTGGACAGCGAGAAGACCGCCAAACCCTTTGACTTCTATCACAGCACCTACACCCCCATCGTGGAAAAGACCACCAGGGAAGTGGTGGTAGACGACAGCTGGTCTCTGGAATTGCCCGAAAACAGCGCCGGTATCGATCAGTTCGTGGCGGACTTCAAGGCTTTTGCCCAAAAGTACGGTGTCACCTTCGCAGGCAAGGGCGATAAGAAGATCGCCATCTCCATGGATGTTAAGACCGACGATGAAGAATACCGGGAAGTATCCATCCGCGACACCGAAATCCGCATCCGTGCCGGTTACCCCCTGGGTGTCCTGCGGGGTCTGTACGATCTGGAAGATCTGGTGGAGAGCGCGGGTACCTTCAGCTTCGACAAGAAGACCTACCGGAAAAAGACCAAGGTCAAGACCCGTATCATCTATTCTTTCTCCAGCCTGTATACCGGTGTGCTGGATAAGGACACCGCCATCTCTTTCCCCGATGAGCTGCTGGAAGGCTACGGCCGCCGTGGCATCAACGGCATCTGGCTGCAGGCGATTTTGTACCAGATGGCTCCCTATCCCTTCGCCGAAAACTTAAGCGAGGGTTGGGAAAAGCGCCTTGCCAATCTGGAAGAACTGACCCACCGTGCCGCCCGTTACGGCATCAAGGTATACCTGTATATCAATGAACCCCGGAATATGCCCGCTTCCTTGTTTGCGCATTATCCTCAGATGAAGGGCGCGGAGCTGAAGGAGGGCTGGCACTGCCTGTGCAGCTCCAGCCCCGATACCCATAAATATATGAAGGATACGCTGCAGACGGTATGCCGCCGTGTACCTCTGCTGGGCGGCTTCATCAACATCTCCCTGTCTGAAAACCATGTTCTGTGCAGCTCCAACGGTACCCGTGTCAAGGAAGAGGCCCGCTGCCCCGTGTGCCGGAACCGGAAGAATTCCGAAGTCACCGCCGAAATGCTTCGGGTCATGTGCGATGCTGTCGCTGAGGTGGCACCTCAGATGAAATTCTTCGCATGGGCCTGGGCATGGGTCCAGCTTCTGGGCAAGGAGGATACCGACAATCTGCTGCGCCTTTTGCCCAAGAACGCCATCGTCATGCAGGTCAGTGAGTCCCAGAAAAAATTTGTCCGTGGCGGCATTCACAGCTTCGTCCGTGACTACTCCATGTCCGTCATCGGCCCCGGTGAGCCTGCCAGGGAAATGTGGAAGACCGCCCGGGAGCAGGGTCTGGAAGTGGCCGCCAAGGTGCAGGTCAACAACACCTGGGAATGCTCTTCCGTGCCTTACCTGCCCGTCTATGAAAACGTGGCGCAGCACATGCAGAACCTCATCGACGAGGGTGTGGAGCATATGCTGCTGTCCTGGACTCTGGGCGGCTATATCTCCGATAACATCAAGATCGCGTCCTCTTACTTCTTTGAAGAGGAGTGCGTGGAAACCGATGCCTATACGCAGGTGCTGGAGCGGAACTACGGCCCCTACGCCGACAAGGTCAGAGAAGCCGTCAGCCATTTCTGCCGCGGCTTCGATGAGTACCCCTTCAACGTCTGGCATGCTTACCGGTCTCCCTGTAACTCCGGCGCTGCCAATTTGCTGTACCCCCGTCCCTCCGGTATGCGCGGCACCATGACCTGCTTCCCCTACGACGATATAGAAGGCTGGCGGGGCGCGCTGCCCAATGACCATTATGAGGGCGCGGACTATCCTCCCGAAATTCTGGAGGACCAGTACCGCAAGCTCTGTGAGCATTGGGAAAAGGGCCTGCAGGTGCTGGAAGGCATGCCCCGCTGCGAATTCTACGATATGGCCCTGTATGGCTACACCCTCTTTAAATCTACCTATAACCACATCAGCTATGTCCGCCAGCGTGATGGCCAGCGGAACGAAGACATCATGCGCAAGGCTGTAGAATCCGAAAGAGAGCTGGCCCTTTTGGCCTACCGCATCATGCTGCGCAACGCGGCCGTAGGCTTCGAAGCCGCCAACCACTATTTTGCCACCCGTGCCAATTTGATGGAAAAGGTGGTCCAGTGCGACTACCTGCTCCAGGCAAAATAATCGTTTATAGCAACAACTATCGTCCGTCACTGTCATTGCCAGACCAGTCCGCAGACTGGTCGTGGCAATCCGTTCCCCGATAGGGGCGATTCACGAACCGCCCCCCCACAATCCACATTGATTCCCAAATAGGAGGCACATTATGGAACCTGTATTAATGAAATCCATCTGCGGTGAAATGATCACCGGCAAGGAAGCTTGGGAAAGCTACCGTAAGGAAGAGGTCCTGCACCTGTTCCAGCACTATGTCTATGGCGAACGGCCAGTGGAACGGCCCGACGATCTGGCCTTTCAGGCGGAGACCGTCAGCGAGGATTTCCACGGTCTGATCTATAAGCGAATCACCGTCGGCTTCAGCGGCTATTCCTTCCCCGTACAGGCCTTTATCCCCAAGTCCGACAAGCCTGTTCCTGCCTTTGTGTACGTGATGCACGAGTACGAGGAGGAACGCTCCGATCTGGAAAAAGACCCCAACTGCACCTACGTACCTGTTTTGGACATCACAGCCCGCGGCTACGCGGTATTCGTGATCTATCTGAGCACCATCTACCCTGATTGCGACCATAAGGCCAATTACGAAGCCGGTATTTTCACCGTCTTCTCTCCCGACCGGGCAAAGCGGAAGCCGTCCGATTGGGCCTCCATTTCCGCGTGGGCATGGTCTGCCTCCCGGGTTATGGACTACATCGAGACCGACCCCGCCATTGACGCGGCCAATGTGGCTGTGGCAGGCCACTCCCGCGGCGGCAAGACCGCCCTGTGGTGCGGCGCTACCGACCCCCGGTTCAGCTTTGTGATCTCCAACTGCTCCGGCTGCAGCGGCGCGGCGATGCTCCGGGGCAAGACCGGCGAGCATCTGGACTTCATTACCACCGTTACCGACTGGTTCTGCGGCAACTACGGCAAGTACGCAGACAATGAAGAGATGCTTCCCGTGGACCAGCATATGCTTCTGGCGCTGATCGCCCCCCGGCTGCTGTATGTGGACAGCAAGACACTGGATGACTGGGCAGACCCCAGAGCCGAGCGCCGGGCCTGTGTTCTGGCAAACGAAGCCTATGCCCTCTACGGAAAGCAGGGCGTTGTTCTGCCGGGCATCGAATATGAAGAAATCGAGCCGGATAAGGCCTACCATGAGGGTACGATCGGCTACCACGCGGCATCGGGCGACCACGGCATCTGCCCCTCCGACTGGAATCATTTCATGAACTTCTGGGATAAGAAGCGTAATGCATAAGGAGGTACGGCTATGAAAATTCTTTTCGGCGGCGACCTGTCTTTCTCCCATTTTAAAGAGTATCCCGGCAACGATGCTGTGGAGAAGATGTTCGCACAGGTAAAACCCTACTTTGACAAAGCGGACTTCGGCATGCTGAATCTGGAATCCGTATTCAACAAAGGCTTCACTCCCATTATCAAGAGCGGTCCCAACATTGCGGCTGTGCCGGAGTTCGTGTACGCACTGAACTATCTGGGCATTGACGTGGCGGGCCTTGCCAATAACCATTTGGGTGACTATGGCCATGAATCCATGGTACTGACCATGGACATTCTGAAGGAAAACGGCATCGCCTACGTAGGCGCGGGTTATGATCTGGCCGAAGCCTATGAGGCCCATGTTCTGTCCAAGGATGGTGTGAATGTATCTCTGCTTGCCATCTGTGAAAACGAATTCGGCATTGCCACCGCCCAAAAAAGCGGCGCGGCAGGCTACCGTCTGGGCATGACCGCCCATGCCATCGCCCGGGAGAAGGCCAAGGGCAACGATGTTGTGATCTTCTTCCACGGCGGCAACGAAAACAATCCCTACCCCTCTCCGAAAAAGCAGGAGCTGTACCGGATGTTCGTGGAGCTGGGTGCCGACGCGGTCATCGCCATGCATACCCACTGCCCCCAGGGCTATGAGACCTGGCAGGGCAAGCCTATCATCTACTCCATGGGCAACTTCTTCTTCCCCCACGGTGTCTCCGGCACTCTGGCTGACCCCAACAACAGCTGGTACTACGGCTACATGACCCAGTTGGAGATCGCCGACGGCAGGATCGCCGTACAGCGGATCCCTTACCACTTCACCCGTGAGCAGATTGAAGTGCTGGAAGGAAGCAAGCTGGAAGCCTTCGAGCGCTATATGCAGACTCTCTGCGCCCCCATCGGCGACGAGGAGGAACTGCGCCGGCTCTTTGATGGCTGGGCCATGATCACCGGCCCTGTCTATGCCGACTTCGCCAGCTACACCGAAGCTATGCTCGACAATCAGGACGCGGTGCGCCACATGAAGAACAACTTCTCCTGCGAGGCCCATAACGAACTGCTCACCGCTTATTTTGACCTGTGCTACGAGGGCCGCACCACAAAGGTAAAGCCCGTCAGTGACCATATCAAGTCCCTGCAAACCATCGTTCTGGATTAAGGCTTCCGTGTCATCCTGAGCAAGCGCAGCGCGCCGAAGGATCCGTCTCCCCATCCCCCCAATAGTGCAACCTGCTAAAAAGAACTGTTTGATTTTTGTGAAAATGTATGGTACCCCTACCGTCTTGCAAAATCTGCCAGAATGGTATATAATAACAGCTGTATCGATAACCTCTGTGTCATGGGCAACCGTGGCGGCAGCCCCTTCGGCCTGCCGGAGTATGCAAACTGCTGTATTTCCGGCCCCGTGTCCTTGCGCGTTTTGTAGCACTGTGACGTGCTCCTGCCTATTTTGTGGCAGTAAATGATAATATCCTTACATTCCCCAGTTGTTCATTATTTGGTAAAATATAATCAGTTTCAAAAGTTTGGAGTGAAGAAAAACCATGAAAAGACTGAGACCGAGACGCCACAGTAAAATGGTCAGACGGGAAAGCTTGACCCTGCTGCTGATGACGCTGCCTTCCGTGGCTCTGACTGCGGTGTTCTCCTACCTGCCCATGTACGGTATCGTGCTGGCCTTCAAGAACTACAAGATCCCCAAGGGCATCCTGGGCAGTGACTGGCAGAAACCGCTGCTCAAGAACTTCGAATTCCTGCTGAAGTCCAACTACGCATGGCGTATGACCCGTAACACCATCGGCTTGAACTTTATGTTCATCATCGTAGGTACGGTGGCGGCTATCGCCTTCGCTATGCTGATGTACGAAGTCAAGAAGCGTGTCCACGTCAAGGCTTACCAGACCGTTTCCATCCTCCCCAGCTTCCTGTCCATGGTCGCGGTCTCCTACTTCGTTTACGCTTTCCTGGATCCCACCAAGGGTATTTTGAACCAGATCATCGTTGCCCTCGGCGGCGAAAAGATCGCCTGGTACTCTGAGCCGAAATACTGGCCCTTTATCCTCCAGTTTGTCAAACTGTGGCACGGCGTCGGCTATAGCTCCATTTTGTATTACGCCTCCCTCATGGGTATGGACGACTCCCTTCTGGAAGCCGCCGAGCTGGACGGCGCCAGCAAGTGGCAGCGCATCCGCTACATCTTCATTCCCCATCTGACGGGCCTTGTGATTATCCAGACCATTCTGTCCATCGGCGGCATCTTCCGCGCGGACTTCGGCCTGTTCTATAACGTCACCAGAAACATCGGCGCTCTGTACCCTGTTACGGACGTTATCGATACCTACATTTTCCGTACCCTGACCGAAAGTGCCCAGTTTACCCTCTCCAGCGCCGCCAGTGTGCTGCAGTCTGTGGTCGGTACCATCATGCTGCTGCTGACCAACTTCGTTGTCAAGAAGATCGACCCCGACAAGGCCCTCTTCTAAAATCCGCCGGAACAGTAATTTAGGAGGAACTATGAGAAGAGATAAGATACATACCAATCCCTTAATTCACGCGTTTTTCATCATCTGGGGCCTGATCTGCCTGGTCCCCTTCCTGATCTGCGTCTCCGCGTCTTTCACCAACGAGTTGGCGCTGGCAAAGTACGGCTTCGGCCTGTGGCCCAAGGAATTCGATCTGGCTGCCTATGCCTACGTCTTTGAAAACCCCAGTGTTGTCGGTAATGCCTACGCTGTCACCATTTTTATCACCGTTGTCGGTGTGTTCCTGGGCTTGATCATCAAGACTCTGACTGCTTATGCTTTCGCCCGCCCCAACTTCATCTGGAAGAATCTGGTCACCTGGATCCTGTTCTTCCCCTCTCTCTTCGGCGGCGGCATGGTTGCCAGCTACATCGTCAACACCCAGGTTCTGAAGATGACCGATAACATCTGGATCATGATCCTGCCCGGCCTCAGTGCTTTCTTCCATATCGTCATGATCCGTACCTTCTTCAAGCAGCTTCCCGAAGGCCTCTTTGACGCGGCTAAGATCGACGGTGCCAGCGAGTGGCGTATCTACTCCACCATCGCCATCCGCCTTTCCACCCCCGTTATTGCCACCATCGGCTTTATGGACGCTATGGCCAAGTGGAACACCTGGTACTCTGCCCAGCTGTACATCCGTACACCTTCCAAGTACCCCCTGCAGTATCTGCTGCAGCGTATGATGATGAGTATCGACCAGATCCTGCAGGATATGGAAAAAGTGCCTTCCATGGTCGACTTGAGCTCGATCCCCGGTGAAAACCTCCGTATGGCCATGCTGGTGGTCTGTATCGGCCCCATGATGCTGGTGTTCCCCTTCTTCCAGAAGTACTTCACCAAGGGCATGACCATGGGCGCTGTTAAGGGCTAATAGTCTCCCCCCTGTAAGTTGTATTACGAATTAGAGCCTGTAGGGGACGGTCTTGCCCCTCCCGCCCAAGCTCCAAATCGAGATATCCACATGATCCCCGTAGGGGAGGGTCTTGACCCTCCCGCCCAATGTCCCAATTGAGATATCCCACGATCCCTGTAGGGGAGGGTCTTGACCCTCCCGCCCAATATCCCAATTGAGATATCCAACGATCCCTGTAGGGGAGGGTCTTGACCCTCCCGCCCAATGTCCCAATTGAGATATCCCACGATCCCCGTAGGGGAGGGTCTTGACCCTCCCGCCCAAGATCCCAATTGAGATATTCACATGATCCCTGTAGGGGAGGGTCTTGACCCTCCCGCCCAAGCTCCCAATTGAGATATCCCACGATCCCTGTAGGGGAGGGTCTTGACCCTCCCGCTCTCACAAAATATTGGCGGCTGCCCGGATTATGGGATTCGGGAGGCTCAAGAGCCTCCCCTACTGCCCAATTCTGAAGATAAAGCCTGCCTGTTATTGCGAGCCAGTGCGCACACTGGCGTGGCAATCCGTACCCCCAAGCCTCT
This sequence comes from Faecousia sp., assembly GCA_045606145.1. Classification (GTDB taxonomy): domain Bacteria; phylum Bacillota; class Clostridia; order Oscillospirales; family Oscillospiraceae; genus Faecousia. The sequence goes on along the minus strand of JAZURG010000184.1, from coordinate 2,243 downwards.
CCCGCTGGGAGAGGTGGCAGCCCAAAGGGCTGACGGAGAGGGCATACGGATTCCACGTCACGAGGCTCTCCCCGGAATGACAGCAAAATCTCCAATTTTCCGTGTCATTGCGAGGGCCATTCGGCCCGTGGCAATCCGCATCCCCAAAGCCCCCCTTGCACAAGGGGGCCTACACTCCACCGGTTGATGATGGTATTCCTACCATTGCAACATATAAATTTTTAGGAGGAAATAGCAAATGAAGAAAATCATCGCTTTGTTGCTGGTTCTGGTTCTGGCTGTTTCTTGCTTCGTTGGCTGCGAGAAGGCTCCCGCTGACGATACCAAGGCACCTGTCACCCCCACTGGCGACAACAACACCCCCGACGATACCACTGCTGCTCCCGTTGTGGAAGACCGCTTCGATGGCAAGCATGAGATCGTTGAAGTCACCGTCGTTATCCGTAACGATCCCCAGCCCGATGACCTGCAGGTCGTCGCAGCTATGAACAAGATTCTGGCTGAGCGCTACAACCTGAAGCTGAACCTGAAGGCTATCCCCGCTGCTGAGTATCAGGATCGTATCACCCTGATGATGACCTCCGGCGAGACTTGGGACTGGTGCTACACCGCATCCTGGACCAACAACTACTACGACCGCGCTGAGATGGGTGCTTTCTATGACCTGTACCAGCTGAAGGACACCGAAGCTTGGAAGGAACTGATGGAAGTTTACCCCGAGGGCTGGTATGACAACGCCATCATCGACGGCCAGCTGTTCGGTATCCCCAACTACCAGATCGAGTACTCCCCCACTTCCCTCTACATCCGCAAGGATATGGCTGAGAAGTACAACCTGCCCTACAAGAACCTGGATGCTATCTGGGACCTGACTGACCCCGAGTTCTACGCTTGGATGCTCCGCGTTAAGGAAGGCGAGCCCGACCTGTACATCTACCGTCCCACCGGCACCTGGATGGGCGGCATCCGTATCGAGGACGAGAACGGCTATGCTCGCGCTGGCTACAATGGCGCCGGCTACTACATGAACGCTGACTACGAAAATCCCCAGGCCTTCTTCACTGGCGAAGAGAACTTTGAGAATACTGTTAAGCAGCGCATGGGCATGCTGAAGCTGATCGAAGACGGCATCATCCGTGAAGACGTTTACACCATGGGCGACGACTCTGCTGACTACAAGGCCAACAAGTACGTCCTGTGGGCAGGCACCGGCAAGCCCGGCGGCGAAGCAGAGATCAGTGCTTCCATGGGTACTGAGTTCATTCAGATCTATGTCGGCTCCAAGGATGGCGGTGCTCCTGAGTACTACCGTACTCCTACCGGCGGTATGACCACCGTTCTGGGCATGAACTACGCTTCCAAGGATCCCGAGGCTGCTCTGGAATTCCTGAAGGTCATTTGGACCGATGTTGACCTGTACAACATGTTCTGCCACGGTCTGGAAGGCGAGCACTACACCAAGGTTGGTGAGAACCGCGTTGAGCCCATCGCTGACAGCGGCTACTCCCGCTCCGGCTACGGTTGGGGCTTCGGCAACCAGTTCAACATGTGGCTGATCCCCGGCCAGGCTGACGACGTTTGGGAGCAGACCATCAAGATGAACTCTGAGGCTCTGCCCATCAACACCCCCGGCTTCCGTCCCTCCACCGCTGCTGTTGCAGCCGAGATCGGCGCTTGCAAGACTGTTGACTCCGAGTACAGTCGGCAGTGGATGAACTGCAAGACCGAGGACGAAGTCAGAGCATGGCTGACCGAGTACAACCAGAAGATGAAGGAAGCTGGCATCGATGCTATCGTTGCTAACCTGCAGGCTGAGCTGGATAAGTACTTCGAGGCTAACGGCAAGTAATTTCCTTTTTTTACGCAAGATCCTAAATACCCCCGTCAGGCAGATTGACTATGTCAGTCTGCCTGACATTTTTTATTTCCGCAGACATAGCATAAATGATCGTTAACTGAGTAGAAACCTAAAACCCATGTCATTCTGAGCGGAGCCGTAGGCGGAGTCGAAGAATCCGTTATCCTAAAGAACCCAATCTTATTTTTGCAGACATGGCATAAATGATCGTTTATCTCACAAACTACCACCGCACCCTAAAGGCTTCCCCTTGGGGGGAAGCTGTCAAAAATCTTTGATTTTTGACTGATGAGGGGTCAAAAAGCTGCCACACCCCTCATCCGTCTGCCCTTCGGGCAGCCACCTTCCCCCGAGGGGGAAGGCTTTGGATGCTGCGCTAAACGAT
>JAZURG010000183.1:0-5957 GCA_045606145.1 Faecousia sp. | reverse complement strand
AAGAGCCATGGAACTCTACCGGTAGATCTCTTTCATTATACACAAAATTTTAAAGCCCGCAATCTGGTGGGTTAACTTTCTGCGCCCTTTTTTAGGAACAACAGAGCAGAATTTTAGGCTTGACAAACATTAGCTAGATTTGCCTAATTGTTTTCCTAATTAAATTATAAACAAATGGCATCGAAAAATCAAGCAGTACTCTACATTATCCCCGCTACCCGTCCATAACTGCAAAAGCAGCTATAATAGAGGTAGCGGACTTTTTTGCCTATGCAGTTGGGTATTTATTCCGATTCCAAAAAGCCGTTTTTTTCGTCATCTGCTTTCGCTGCGAAACATTTGCGGACAGGACGGGCCACTGTCCTGTTCGGTGGCTTGTAATAGGTTTTAGCGCAACAACCACAACAGAAAGAGGGATGCTTCGTCGGTAGCCCCACAATTTCCATTTTTTGCGTCATTTTCCGCAAACAAACATGTGTAATCATTTTTCTTTGGGTAAAACTACCCCTACGGAAAGAAAAAACGCTTTCTTCGGAAAGTGTTTTCTTCCGAAGAAAGCAAAGGAGTGTATGAAAATGAGCAATTCCAATAACAACCAGATCAACATCCCCCAGGCTCGTGAGGCTATGGACCGCTTCAAGATGCAGGCTGCCCAGGAAGTTGGCGTTAACCTGACCAACGGTTACAACGGTCACCTGACCTCCCGTGAAGCCGGCTCCGTCGGCGGCCAGATGGTCAAGAAGATGATCGAGGCTTACGAGCAGGGTCTGCAGTAAACCCCAAAAAAGGAGGGCGCTTGCCCTCCTTTATTTCATTCCCATCGTTTGCAGGTGTTGCTTGATCGCTTCAAAGGAAGCATCGGAAATGGCATGTTCTATCTTACAGGCATCGTCCGCGGCTGTTTCCGGGTCTACGCCCAGGCGGATCAGCATTCCGGAGATCACCGTGTGCCGCTCAAAGATTTTTTCCGCCACAGCTTTTCCGCTGTCCGTTAGGATAATAAAGCCGTCCTCATCCATTTCAATATAACCGTTTTCCTGTAAAAGGTGTACCGCGCGGCTGACACTGGGCTTGGAATACCCCATATGCTCCGCAATATCCACGCTGCGAACATGGGTATTTGCCTTTCCCAACACATAGATTGTCTCCAGATACATTTCACCGGATTCCTGTAAAGCCATCGCTTTCACCACTTTTCCATATAATGATATAATATATCATAAAACCATATTCTTTGCAATGTTTCTTTTTATGTTGTTTTGTGTGGTTTTCTGTGTTTTGATTCTTCAAATCCCAACAAATCAATCAAAAAATGTTGGTTTCCTTTTTATTTGCCTTGACTTTTTCCAGCATTTGATGTATGCTTACGTTGAGAACATGCGGGGAGGCGAAGGTATTTGCTGGCAGCAGAAAGACGCCGTGTTATCACGGAACGGATCCGGGCCACCGGTCAGGTTGTCGTGTCTGCTTTGAGTGCGGAATTCCAGGTTTCCGAGGAGACCATCCGGCGGGATCTGGAATCTCTGGAAAAAAGCGGTATCGCCACCAGGATCTACGGCGGCGCGGTGCTGCGGGGCAATGACCACGCAACTCCTCCCTATTCTATCCGCAAAAATACCAATATAGAGCCAAAAGTGACCATCGCGCAGTTATTGTCCCAATTGGTCCATGACGGCGATACGTTGATGGTGGATGAAAGCTCCACCGCGGCCTACGCTGTCAGAGCTCTGCGCCAGAAGAAAAACATCACCCTCATCACCAACTCTCTGGAGCTGCTTCGGGAAATGACCGGCCAGGACTCCTGGCATATCATCTCCACCGGCGGCAGCCTCAAAACCGATGTATTGGCCCATGTGGGTCCCCACGCGCTCAGAACGGTGCGCTCCTACCACGCAAACTACGCCGTTTTGTCCTGCCGGGGCATCAACGAGCAGTTGGGTCTTGCGGACAGTGATGATTCTGTGGTGCAGATCAAGCAGGCCATGATCGCTTCCTGCGACCAAGCCATTCTGCTTGCGGATCATCGGAAATTCGACCGCAGCGGTCTGGTTGCTTTGGGATCTCTCGATTTGGTGGACAAGCTCATTACCGATTGCCCTCCCACTGCCCAGTGGCAGCAGCGGCTGGCAGAAAGTGGTGTCAGCGTCCTTTGCGGAGAAGATTATTTCCCACAAAAGTAAAAAAATAATGGGCGGGCCACCGCCTGAAAAAATGGAGGAACAAACATGGCAAATGGTGTTCTGATGCCGAAGGCCGGCATCACTGTAGAATCCTGTATCATCGGCGAATGGCTGAAGCAGGTTGGCGATCATGTCAATGTGGGCGACATTCTGTTCACCTACGAAACTGACAAGGCCTCCTTCGAATGCGAATCCACCGCCGAAGGTGAACTGCTGGAGATCTTCTATGGTCCCGGTGATGAAGTTCCCTGTCTGATCAATGTCTGTGCCATCGGCACCAAGGGTGAGGACGTCTCCGCTCTGAAGGGCGCTGGCGCTGCTCCCGCTGAGGAAGCTCCTGCCGCAGCTCCCGCTGCTGCCGCTGCCGCTCCCGCCGCTGTTGCTTGCAACACCAAGGCTCAGGCTGTTATCATGCCCAAGGCCGGTATCACTGTTGAAAGCTGCATCATCGGTGAATGGCTGAAGCAGGTTGGCGACGATGTTAAGGTCGGCGACATTCTGTTTACTTACGAAACCGATAAGGCTTCCTTCGAGTGCGAGTCCACCGCGGAAGGCAAGCTGCTGGCCATCTTCTTCGAGGACGGCGAGGAAGTTCCCTGCCTGGAGAACGTCTGCGCGGTTGGTCCCGAGGGTGAACCCACCGATTGCCTGAAGCCCGGTGCTGCTCCCATGGTCGTCGCTGAGGCCGCTCCTGTGGAAGCTGTTGCTGAAGCTGTTGTTGCTGCCGCTCCCGCTGCTCCTGTCAAGGCCGGCGCTCCCGTATCTCCCAGAGCTGCTAAGCTGGCTGCCGCTCATGGTCTGGACGCTTCCCTGATCCCCGGCACCGGCCCCAACGGTCGTGTGGTTGAGAAGGACGTCGAGAATGCTATCGCTTCCGGCATCGCTGCTCCCAAGGCTGTTGCCGCTGCTCCCGCTGTGGAGAATGAGTACGAGGATGTAAAGTTCAGCGGTATCCGCCGCGCTATCTCCAAGTCCATGACTACTTCCCTGCACACCATGGCTCAGCTGACTCACAACACCTCCTTCGATGCTACCGCAATTCTGAACTACCGCAAGGCTCTGAAGGCTGCCGGCGGCGAATACGCAGGCATCACCATCGGTGATCTGGTTCTGTACGCTGTTTCCCGCACCCTGCTGAACCACCCCGACCTGAACGCCAACATGCTCGACGACAACTCCATCCGTCACTTCAAGCATGTCAACCTGGGCGTTGCTGTTGATACTCCCAGAGGCCTGATGGTTCCCACCATCTTCGCTGCTGACACCATGAGCCTGCTGGAGATCTCCAAGGCTGTTAAGGAACTGGCTGCTGAGTGCCGTGACGGCGCTATCAGCCCCGACAAGCTGTCCGGCGGCAGCTTCACCGTCTCCAACCTGGGCAATCTGGGTGTCGAGTCCTTCACCCCCGTTATCAATCCTCCTCAGACCGGTATTCTGGGCGTTTGCGGCACTATCGACCGCGTTCGCAAGGCTGCTGACGGCTCCATTGAGCTGTACCCCGCTATGGGTTTGAGCCTGACCTACGACCACAGAGCTGTTGACGGCACTCCCGCTGCCAAGTTCCAGAAGGAACTGTGCGCAAACCTGGAGAACTTCGTCACTCTGCTCGCCAAGTAATCACAAGGAGGAGATAGAATATGCCTAAGAGTTTGTTTGTGGATCCTTCCGTAGTGCGCGCACCTGCGAAGGTTACCTTTAACGAGATCCCCGTAAACCAGTACAACAAGACCGTTGCCGAGGAGCTGGCTTCCGGCAAGTACACCAAGGAAGACTTGGTTCGCATCTTCCGTGACATGACCGTTCTGCGTGAGTTTGAGACCATGCTGAACCTGATCAAGACCCAGGGTACTTACAACGGCATCGACCACACCTATCCCGGCCCCGCTCACCTGTCCACCGGTCAGGAGGCAGCTTGTGTCGGCCAGGCTTACCTGCTGGACGAGAACGACTTCGCTTTCGGTTCTCACCGCAGCCACTCCGAGATTCTGGCTAAGGCCCTCAGCACCATCAACAAGATGAGCGACGAGCAGCTGATGAATGTCATGGAGACCTTCCTGGACGGCAAGTGCCTGCGCTCCACCCAGAAGCTGGGTGAGGCCAAGGACGTGAAGGAACTGGCTATCCGCTTCATCCTGTACGGTACACTGTCCGAGATCTTCGCCCGTGAGACCGGCTTCCATATGGGTATGGGCGGCTCCATGCACGCTTTCTTCCTGCCCTTTGGCATCTACCCCAACAACGCTATCGTCGGCGGTTCCGGCACTATTTCCACCGGTGCTGCTCTGTATAAGAAGGTCAACAACAAGAAGGGTATCGTTGTCTGCAATGTAGGCGACGCTGCCATGTCCCGTGGCCCCGTTTGGGAAGCTCTGAACTTCTCCGCCATGGATCAGTACAAGACCCAGAGGGAGAGCCACAATGACGGCATGCCCATCCTGTACAACATCTTCAACAACTCCTACGGCATGGGCGACCAGACCCGCGGTGAGACCATGGGTCAGGGCTACATGAGCCGTATTGCTTCCGGCGTCAGCCCCACGCAGTTCCACGCTGAGACTGTTGACGGCTACAATCCTCTGGCTGTTATCGACGCTATGGAGCGCAAGCTGGAGCTGCTGCGCAACGGTCAGGGTCCCGTCATGCTGGAAACCATCACCTACCGTTACTCCGGCCACTCTGTTTCCGACCAGAACGCTTACCGTACCAAGGAAGAGATCGATGCCTGGAAGGAAGTTGACCCCATCGTCACCTACCCTGCCAAGCTGATCGAAGCCGGTGTCTGCACCCAGGAAGAGGTTGATGCCATCCTGAAGGAGACCTCTGATCGCATGACCATGATCTGCAAGGCTGCTGCCGATCCCGAAATCAGCCCCTACTGCGATTTCAAGAAGGATCCCGCTGTTGTGGAACGCATCATGTTCTCCAACCAGCAGGTCATCGCCTTTGACGACCGTGAGCCCGAGTTCACCATTCCCAAGGAAGAGGCCGAAGGCTACAAGAAGATCAAGGCCAAGGAGCGCGCCCCCTTCGATAAGGACGGCAAGCCCGTTTCCAAGATGAAGATGTACAACCTGCGCGACGGTCTGTCCGAGGTTATCTGGGACCGTTTCTACGAGGATCCCACTCTGATCGCTTACGGCGAAGACTGCCGTGACTGGGGCGGCGCATTTGCCGTTTACCGTGGCATGATGGACGCTCTGCCCCACTGCCGTCTGTTCAACTCCAACCTGGCTGAAGGCGCCATCGTCGGTACCGCTGTCGGTTACGCTCTGTCCGGCGGCCGCGCACTGGTCGAGCTGATGTACGCTGACTTCATCGGCTGCGCCGGTGACGAGATCTTCAACCAGATGTCCAAGTGGCAGTCCATGTCCGCCGGCATCCTGAAGATGCCCGTTGTCCTGCGTGTTTCCGTCGGCTCCAAGTACGGCGCACAGCACAGCCAGGACTGGACCGCTCTGTGTGCTCACATCCCCGGCCTGAAGGTCGTCTTCCCCGCAACTCCCTGGGAAGCTAAGGGTCTGATGGAGACCGCGCTGAAGGGCACCGACCCCGTTGTCTTCTTCGAGAGCCAGAGAATCTACGACGTGGGCGAGCAGTTCCACGAGGGCGGCGATCCCGAGGAGCGCTCCAAGATCACCATTGGCGACACCAACAAGGTTCGCGACGGTAAGGATATCACTATCCTGACCATCGGCGCTGTCCTGTACCGTGCTGTCGACGCAGCTAAGGAGCTGAGCGAGAAGTACGGCATGGAAGCTGACATCATCAACATCCACT
>JAZURG010000182.1:0-11658 GCA_045606145.1 Faecousia sp. | reverse complement strand
TTTCGTCACTTCCCTGTGCCCGCTCGGTGTCGTTTTTGCGGCAATTTTCGATAGAATTCGTAGGGCGGGGCCTTGGTCCCGCCGCCAAAAGTGCAGTATTTCGGCGGGAGCAAGCCCCCGCCCTACAATATCCATCGTAAGCTAAACGATCATTTAACGTCATGATGGGTAAGGGTTCGAACTTCCTCGTCGGTCAAATACCGCCATTTACCCTTAGGCAGATCACCAAGGGTAAGACCACCCTCCCGAATCCGCACAAGACGGCTAACGGTCATACCCGCGGCTGCGCACATCCTGCGAACCTGCCGGTTGCGCCCCTCGTGGATGGTAACCAGCAGCTCAGCCTTTTCACCCTGGGCCTTCACAAGGGAAATATCCGGCGTACGGATGGTGTAACCGTCCAGTTCAATGGGTTTTTCAAGCCTTTCCAGACCTTCCTGCGTAAATCCCAGAACCGTTACCCGGTAGGTCTTGTTGACTTCGTGCTTCGGATGCATCAGGCTGTTGGCAAATTCGCCGTCATTGGTAAAAAGCAGCAATCCCTCGGAATCCATATCCAGACGGCCTACGGGATAGACCCGCACACCGCAGTCTGCCACAAGCTGCGCCGCGTTTTTCCTCCCCTTTTCGTCGGACAGGGTCGTCACAAAGCCCCGGGGCTTATGGAGCATGATATATACATAGTCCGGCTGACTGCCTATGACCACTCCATCCACGGTAATGATATCGGTATCCGCATCGGCGGTATCGCCCAGAACGCAGACAGTGCCGTTGCAAGCCACACGGCCCGCTTCAATCATTTCCTCTGCCTTGCGCCGGGATGCCACCCCCCGGGCAGATAAAATTTTCTGGATTCGTTCTTTCATAATTTCTCCTATGTAAATGATCGTTTAACGGCCTAAGGGCCAAATTAGGATTTAGGAATTAGGAGTTAGGAATTGCACTGTCTTGCAGGATAAATCCTTAATTCCTAATTCCTCATTTCTAATTCCTAACTGCGCCAAACGATCATGTATCGCATTATTTAGAAAACAGCCTTTGCCAAAGGGACTGTTTTGCTTCTTTTGTCTGCTCCACGGTCTGTCCGTAGAGAAGTTCCACTTTTCCCACCGCTGTACCGTCAAGGAAAATATGCGCGTATCCGGCGCTTTGGCCTTCCGCCACCGGCGCGTAGACGAAGCCGCTGCCCGGAAGCTCCATGCTTACCTGTTCCCCGGAAGCCATGGCATAGGAAAAGTCCTCTGCCGCGATCAGCGTCACATGCCCTGCCTGTCCACCGGCGACGGCCTGTGTGCCAAGCTGCTGTCCCTGTCGCACGATCAGATGCGTGGAAAACCGGGAAAATCCATCCTCCAGCAGCGCTGTATGGTCATTCCAATCGTCGGGGGCATTGATGGTCACGGCGATCAGTTGCCGCCCGTCACGCTTTGCGCCGCTGACCAGAATTCGTCCCGCGGCCTTGGTATAGCCGGTTTTGACACCGTTGGCACCCTCCAGCCGCCACAGCAGCTTATTATGATTGGTCAGATACCGCTGCCCCGCCTTGACGCTTTTGCAGGAAACGGTCTTTGCGAAGATGGGATTGCCCATAGCGTAGGCACTCAGGATTGCCAGATCTCTGGCTGTGGCGTAATGATCCGGCGCGTCCAGACCGTTGGGATTGATGAAGTGGCTGCCCGTCATGCCCAGATCGTGAGCCTTGTCGTTCATCAGCTCCGCGAAACCCTCCACCGTGCCGCCGCAGTAGATGGCCAGAGCCACCGCCGCGTCGTTGCCGCTGTGGAGCATCAAGCCATAGAGCAGATCCTGAATGGTCAGCACTTCCCCTTCTTTGAGGTACATGGAAGAGCCTTCAATGCCAACCGCCTCTTTTGGAATACGCATCCGGTCCAACACGTTGCACTGCTCACAGACGATCAAAGCCGTCATGATCTTGGTTGTACTGGCGATCAGGCTTTGGCTGTCGGCATTCTTTTCGTAGAGTACCCGGCCGGTCTGCCCGTCCAAAAGAATCGCTTTTTCGGCAGAAATAGCAGACACCGGGGTTGCCATAAGCAAGGCGGCAGCCAGAAACCCAGCCACCGCCCCAAAGATACGATTTTTCATATTTCTCACCCAATAGCAGTATGTGCCACTTTGGAGGAAATATGCGAACAATAGATACCAGATGCGAGATACGAGATATAAGATATAAGATATTCCGGGGTGACGAAAAAGTACATTTTCGAAAAGAAATGACATTCCGAGGAAGCCGTGCGACGTAGGAATCCGCATCTAAATAGTTTTAAGGTTTACCGAAATGCCGTTAAAATCAGAACATCGGATTGCCACACCAGTGTGCGCACTGGTTCGCAATGACAGAGTTTTTCGACAGTCTGATGAGATATTCTTTACATATCTTGTATCTTGTATCTTATATCTCGTATCTTATATCTAATATCTCATATCTTATACAGTTTCCTTCTTTGTGTGGCTGTCGATGAAAGCGGAGACCTTATCCAGCACATCGGGAACCATTTCCACCAGCCGGTCAGCGGTGGTGTTGGCAGGAGTCGCCACGGGCAGCATACGCACAGTGCCGTCCTTAACGATCAGAAACGCAATGGGGGTCACCTTGACACCGCCGCCGGCGCCGCCGCCAAAGGGATTTTCCTGCTTATTGACATTGCGGGAAACAAAGTCACTGCCGCCACCGCCAAAGCCTACGCTGACCTTGGAAACAGGAATGATCGTCACACCGTCGGGAGTGGTAATGGGATCGCCCACCACGCTATTGACATCGATCATCTCACGGATCTTTGCAATGGTGTTTTCCAGCATATTGGGTAAAGAATTACTCATGTCGTTGCACCGCCTTTTCGTTTGTTCAGTATCTTCATTAATTCTTTTAATGCCCGGATGCCGTAGCGGAAGCTTACGGAGAATACACGGGCCAGGGTGATGGTCAGATCCAGCCGGGCAGTTACGAGGGTCTTGTCCCCCTCGAAGTCACATTGGATCTTGACATCCCGTTTTTTGATTACCAGCCATTCCTCCAGCCTGGGCCAGAGATTGCCCAGTGCCGCAGTTGCCTTGCCGTAATTGATGGCAAGATCACAGGGGTCACCGCCGGCCAGCACCAGATTCAGCTCCAGAACATTGACCCGGAGCTTTCTGCGAAAATCGGACAGGAAGTCCAAAATGATCTCCACAAGGGGCAGAAAATCCGTCAGCGAGCCGCCCTTTTTCTCCTGCTTCGGCTGTTTGGCCGCTTTGGGCTTGGCCGGGGCCTGCTTCTTTTCTTTTTTCTTCTTGGGTTTCTTATCCTTCTTATCCTTCTTCTTTGCCGGAAACACCGGGATCCGGACAGGGCCTGCCAGAACTGACACCCGGGGGCCTTCCCTGTCGTAGATGGCGCTGACACCCAGAGGCAGAAACAGGATCAGGATGAAAATGCCCAACGCAATGAGCCATCCCATTACATTCCCTCCTTGATCTCCTCCTGGACAGGAATGCCAAAGTCTACCAGATCGATCTCCGGCAGCTCTTCCAAAGAAGAGAGGCCAAAGGTACGCAGGAAGTCTTTTGTGGTTTGATATTGGATCGGGCGGCCGGGTACATTCAAACGGCCAGCCTCCTCAATCAGCTTTTTGTTCAGCAGCGCGCCGATGGAATAGGAAGAATCCACACCGCGGATCTGCTCCACCATGGCTTTGGTAGCAGGCTGATAGTAAGCAATGATCGTCAGCGCTTCCAGTTGGGAAGCGGAGAGCTTCGGCGGTTTGCGGGTTTCCAGCGCCTTTGTTACATAGTCTGCCATCTCGCCGGAGGACACCATCTGGTAAGCCTTGTCCAGCTTCAGAATGCGGATTCCCCTGCGGCTGAAGGCCCAATCGTTGGCGAGGGCATCCGCGGCGGCAATGACATCCGCTTCGTCGGCTTCCATAGCCATTGACAGCCGGGCAATTTCCACCGGCTCACCGGAAGCAAAGAGGATCGCTTCGATGGCACGCTGCAATTCAGTTAGTTCCATTTGCTTCCTCCTCCATTTCCTTCGGTGTTTTAATAAGCTTCACATTCGGATTGTCGCCATTGACATCGTCTTCCAGAGTGGCGGAGCCGGTCTTGCACAGCTCCAGAACCGCCAGAAAGGTTGCCACGATCTCAGATCTGCTGCGGTTGCCCCTGAACAGGTTTTTCAGCCGGTCCACACCCCGCATCACCAGCATCCGGATGATCTGTCCGGCCTTCTTGGTAACCGGGTACGGCTCTTTACCTACGATGCCTTTGAAGTTCACCGTAGGCGGCGGCAGACGGCGGCTGCTGCGTTCGGAGATGTCTTCCAGCGCCTTCAGCAGATCCTCCGGCTTGTGCTGATAGCGGTAGGTGGTATCCCTGCGCAGCGGCTCCGGCTCTTTACAGAAGATGCCCCGTCCGATCTCGTTCCGGGGTTCCAGAAAGGAAACGGCGGTGCGGATCTGCTCCACAGCTTCCTTGCGCTGGCGCTCGATAAGGCTTTGACGCAGAACGTCCAGTTCACTCTGTGCCTCTTCACGTTCCGCTTCCGAAAGCAGCATCTTGGTTTTGATCAGCATCAGGTGGCTGGCCATGGTGATAAACTCACTGGCGATTTCCATATCCATCCGCTTCATTTCATCTAAGTACGCCAGATACTGCTCCAGGATGGCGGTAATGGAAACATCTTTAATTTCAATTTTGTTCTTGCTCAGCAGCAGAAAGATAACATCCAGAGGACCTTGAAAATCTTCCATTTCCTCACTGCGGGTATGGACGATGCCCTCCAAACGGTACTGCGGTTGTGACATAAGCTTCTCCAACAATTGTAGACAGTATTTTGTACATTATAACACCGGCAAGCCAATGTTGCAAGAAGAATTCTTTATTCGCTTCATTCAGCCGGCAAAAGATATCAATGATCGTTTATCTTACGATGGACATTGTAGGGCGGGGGCTTGCTCCCGCCGAAATACCGCACTGCTGGCGGCGGGACCAAGGCCCCGCCCTACGAATTCTATCGAAAATTGCCGCAAGAACGACACCGAGCGGGTTAGGGAAGTAACGATTAGTACCGCACCATGCACGAATTGGCTGCGGGCACTGCCCGCATAAACGATCATTTACCATTGCAACTGCCCCACCTTCTTAACTCTCCCTTTCCTTGACACCCTCACACTTTGGTGCTATAGTAAAGTATCGAATTATCGCTTCTTCGGAGGTGCTTTATGAACATTATCATCGCCGGTGACGGCAAGGTCGGCTCTACGCTGGTGCGTCTGCTCAGCGCCGAAGGCCACGACCTGACACTCATCGATCTGAACCAGAAAATCCTGGAAAACACCGTGGAGCAGTACGACATCATGGCGGCAAACGGCAACTGCGCCTCCATGGGTGTCCTGCTGGAAGCGGGTATCAAGGACGCGGACCTGCTGATCGCGGTCACGGGGCAGGACGAGGTAAACTTGCTGTCGTGCATGACCGCCCACGGCATCAATCCCAATTTACATACCATTGCCCGGATCCGTAACCCGGAGTACACCGACCAGATACACAGCATGCGTGATCTTTTCGCCCTGTCTATGACCGTCAACCCGGAAAAGCAGGCAGCACGGGAAATGGAACGGCTGCTGCGCTTCCCCGGCTTTCTCCGGCGGGACAGCTTTGCCAAAGGCCGTACAGAGATCGTAGAACTGCGGGTGGAGGAAAACAGCCGCTTAAAGGACGTGTCCCTCATGGAGATGTACCGTATTGTCAAATGCCGTGTGCTTGTCTGCGCCGTTCTGCGGGGCGGCAAGGCCATGACCCCCGGCGGCAATTTCGTACTGCGTTCCGGCGACCGGATCTTCGTCACCGCCCCCACGTCTAATTTGGCAATGCTTCTGAAAAATCTGGACATCGGCACCCACCGGGTGAAGAAATGCCTCATCGGCGGCGGTGGACGCACCAGCTTCTATCTGGCCCAGCTGCTGGAAAAGGACGGCATCCGGGTAAAAATTTTGGAAAAGGATTATGACCGCTGCCAGGTTCTGGCGGGGGCGCTGGACGGATGCGAGATCATCCACGGTGACTTTTCCGACCGGAAGGTGCTGGAAGCGGCAGGACTTTCGGACTGCGATGCCTTCTTGTCCCTGTCCGGCATTGACGAGATCAACATGGTCACCAGCCTGTATGCCGCCTCTCAGGGTGTGCGGCAGGTCATCACCCACTTAGGCCGCCCGGAAAACAGCATGCTGGCAGGAGGGTTAAGCATCGGCAGCATCATCTGCCCCCGGGAGCTTTGCTCCAATGACATCGTGCGCTATGTCCGGGCCATGGAAAATCAGACCGGCGCGGCCATCTCCGTCCACGGTATCGCCGACGGCAACGCCGAAGCGGTAGAATTTTTAGCCGACGATACCACCAAAAATCTGGGTGTGCCGCTGAAAGAGCTGAAGCTGCGGCCCAATGTGCTGATCGCCTCCATCTCCCACGGCGGCATGGTGGAGATCCCCCACGGTACCAGTACCATCGAAAACGGCGACAGCGTGGTGGTAGTCACCACCGCCCGGGGCACCATCGATACGCTGAATGATATTTTTGCGTAAATGACCATTTACGCAAAAATGTCCCAATTGCAAATGGAAAATTGAGGGGAGCGATGGGAGCGCCGCCAGTGGCGGATGAAGCGACCTGAGCGAGTGGCAGCGGTCGGCAAGAAGCGAGCCTGCTTCGTCAGGCGACGCTTCTGCCGGGCACCGCAACAGGTATGTGCTTCGCACATGTTTTTTTGATTTGCCCAGCCTTCCTCCTTGCATGTCATTCTGAGGAGCGAAGTGACGAATAATCCGTAACCCCCAAAAAACGGATCCTTCGGCTTCGGGCTTCGCCCTTTGCTCAGGATGACAGGGAATGTTGGAAGCCGGGCGCAAAAATTACAATCACCGTCGAAGGCGATACAACAATTCTCAACCTTCAATTTTCAATGAAATCATGTCTCATGAGGTAATCTTATGAACCTAAAAATGATCGGGCGGTTTTTGGCGCAGTTGGTTGCGCTGGAAGCCATCCTGCTGATCCCGGCGCTGGGCATCAGCATCGGTTACACAGAATGGAACGCGGTATCTGCCATGGGCATCTCCATGGCTGTCATGCTGGCATTTTCCGGCCTGCTGTGGCTGTTGTGCCGCCGTTGCGGCAAGCGCTTCGGCCCTACTGAAGGCATGGTCTGCACCGGCCTGGGCTGGCTGACGCTGAGTCTGCTGGGTGCGCTGCCCTTCTGCCTGTCCGGTGAGATCCCCCGGTATATCGATGCCCTGTTTGAGATCGTCTCGGGCTTTACCACCACCGGCTCTTCCATACTGTCCAACGTGGAAGGACTCTCCAAGGGTCTGCTGTACTGGCGCAGCTTCAGCCATTGGGTAGGCGGCATGGGTGTACTGGTGCTGCTGCTGGCCATTGCCCCCCACGGCAGCGGCTTTACCATGCATTTGCTGCGGGCGGAGTCTCCCGGCCCGGACGTAGGCAAGCTGGTTCCCAAAATGAAAAAGACCGCCACCATCCTCTATAGCATCTACATCGTCATGACGGTGATCAACTTCCTGTTTTTGATCTTCGGCGGAATGCCCGCCTTTGACGCGGTCTGCACCGCCTTCGGTACCGCCGGCACCGGCGGCTTCGGCATCAAAAACGATTCCTTAGCCTCCTACTCCCCCTATATCCAGAATGTGACCACCGTGTTCATGTTCCTGTTCGGCGTGAACTTCAGCTGCTACTACCTGCTGCTTCTGGGCGGCTTCAAAGCGGTGTTTAAGGACGAGGAGCTGCGGCTGTATATCGGTCTGTTTGTGGTCGTGGCGGCGATCATCGTCATCGACGTCCGCCCCCTGTACGGCACACTGGAAGAGACCATCCGGCATTCAGCCTTCCAGGTCAGCACCATTATGACCACCACAGGCTTCGCCACCACGGACTTTGACACCTGGCCCATTCTGTCCAAGAGCCTTTTGATGCTTTTGATGATCGTAGGTGCCTGTGCCGGCTCTACCGGCGGCGGATTGAAATGCGCCCGGCTGCTTCTGATCTTCAAGAGCCTGGGCAGGAATATCCGCCGGGTCACCAACCCCACCAAGGTGGAGGTGGTGCGCAGCAATGGAAAGGCTGTCAATGAGCGGGTGCTGGACAACACCAACGCGTACTTAGCCGCTTATGCCATCATCAGCGTGGTCAGTTTTCTGATTCTGAGTCTGGATGGGCAGAGCATCGGCACCACCTTGTCTGCGGTGCTGTGTACCTTCAATAACATCGGCCCCGGCATTGAAGCCGTGGGACCTACCTGTAACTTTGCGTTTTTCAGCGACCTGTCCAAGCTGACACTGATCTTTAACATGCTGGCCGGCCGCCTGGAGATCTTCCCCATGCTGATCCTGTTCTCCCGCCAAACCTGGAAACGCTGACCTGCCGTAAATGATCGTTTATCGCACCAACTGCCAAACATCCGTGTCATCCTGAGCGACCGAAGGGAGTCGAAGGATCCGCATCCCTAAAACGCTGAAATTACAAAGACTTTCTTTTAGGAGAACGGATTCTTCGGCTCCGTTTCACTCCGCTCAGAATGACATGCGTTTTAGGTTTCTACTCAGATAAACGATCATCTATCCTACCAACCACGAAAAACCGCCATGGGATTGCTCCCATGGCGGTGATATTTTACTCTTTAATGACCAGCTCCGCGATCTGCACCGCGTTGGTGGCAGCGCCCTTTCTTACCTGGTCGCCGCAGCACCACAGGCAGATGCCGCAGTCATCGGTCAGGTCGGGACGGATACGGCCCACATACACGATATCCTGGCCACTGGTTTCCAGAGGCATGGGATACTGCTTGTTCTTGAGGTCATCCACCAGCTTCACACCGGGAGCCTTGGCAAGAACCTCTCTTACCTGCTCTACGGTCACAGGCACATCAAAGTGCAGGGATACGGAAATGGAGTGGCTGCGCACTACCGGCACACGGACGCAGGTGCAGGACACCTTCAGCTCCGGCAGATGCATGATCTTTCTGCCCTCGTTTTGCATCTTCATTTCTTCGCTGGTGTAGCCCTCAAACTGCTCGCCGCCGATCTGGGGGATCAGATTGTAGGCGATCTGGTGGGAGAATACCTTAGGCTCGTAGGTCTCGCCGTTGCGCAGAGCCTCTACCTCGTTCATCAGCTCCACCGGGCCGGCAGCGCCTGCGCCGGAGACCGCCTGGTAAGTAGAGGTGGTCATGGTGCGGATGGGCGCGATGGAATTGAGGGCATTGACAGCGGTCATGGTGATGATGGTGGAGCAGTTGGGGTTACTGATGATACCCTTATTCCACTTCACATCCTCGGGGTTGACCTCGGGCACCACCAGAGGCACATCGGGGTTTAAACGGAAAGCGGAAGAGTTATCCACGAACACGCAGCCTGCCTTGACGATGGCGGGGGCGAACTTCTCGGCGATGTCATTTTCGGCAGCGCCCAGAACGATATCCACACCCTCGAAAGCTTCGTCACAGGCTTCCCGGATCACCACATCCTCACCCTTAAATTTCAGGGTCTTGCCCGCGCTTCTGGCGGATGCCAGCGGGATCAGCTCTTTGACGGGGAAGTTACGCTCCGCCAGAATGTTCATCATTTCCTGTCCCACAGCGCCGGTAGCGCCCAGAACGGCAACAGTATATTGTTTCATCATCGTTTACCTCCATAATTCCGTAATTTCCTATGTCATTCTGAGCGGAGCCGTAGGCGGAGTCGAAGAATCCGTTATTTCTTTACGGATCCTTCGACTCGCTGCGCTTGCTCAGGATGACATACTATTTTATACTACACAGCTTACTTCGCGAAGCTGTCGTACAGGGTGCGAATCGCCTTGGAGAAGTCCTTATTATCCACACCGAAGATGATGTTCAGCTCGTCGGGACTCTGAGTGATCCAGCGGATGTTGATGTCCGCCTGACCCAGCGCGCCGAAGATCTGGCCGGAAATACCGGGGCGCTTGCTCATGCGGCGGCCAACAGCGGCGACCACGGCGATATCATCGATCACATTGAGGGTGTCCGGCTTGATCTCCTGCTGCACCTCTGCCAGAATGGTGTAGAGCTTGGGTGCGATGGCTTCCGTCTCGATGACCACGGAAACATTGTCGATGCCGTTGGGAACATACACAACGGAGATATTGTGCCGCTCGTAGACGGAAAGGATTCTGCGCAGCAGGCCGACCTCGTTGGAAAGACCCCGCTTGGTCAGATGCACGATAGAGAAATTCTTCTTACCGGTGATGCCGGTGATGAACCGGTGGGGTTCGGAGTCGGACTCGAAGGACTCCTGGATCATGGTGCCGGGATCTTCCGGCGCATTGGTGTTGCGGATGTTCAGCGGGATGCCCTTTTCCCGGACGGGGAAGATGGTCAGCTCGTGCAATACCTGGGCACCGGAGTAGCTCAGCTCCCGCAGCTCGTCGTAGGTGACTTCCGCGATGGGCTGGGGATCGTCAACGATCCGGGGGTCCGCCATGAGAATACCGGAAACGTCGGTCCAGTTTTCATAGACATCGGCATCCAGAGCAGCCGCTGCCAGCGCGCCGGTGATATCGGAGCCGCCCCGGCTGAAGGTCTTGATGGCACCGTCGGGCATGACCCCGTAAAAGCCGGGAATCACCACGCCGCCGTGCACCAGCTCTTTCAGCTTCGCGTAGGAAACCTCCTGATCTACGGTGCCGTCCATCTTGAACACCACCCAGTCGGCAGCATCCACAAAATCAAAGCCAAGGCAGGCAGCCATCAGCTTGGCAGAGAAATACTCGCCCCGGCTGACCAGCTCATCCTCGGTGATCTTCTTTTTGTCCAGCCGCTGCTTCAGCTCGTTAAACTCCGGTTCCAGATCGATATCCAGTTCCAGATCGGCCACGATCCGCAGGTAGCGGTTTTTGATCATGTCGAACACGGGTGTGCAGTCCATACCGTAGCGGATGTGGGCGTGACACAGATACAGCAGGTCTGTGATCTTATGGTTTTCCGCGGCGCTCTTACCGGCGGCGGAAACGATGACCACCCGGCGGCCCGGGTCAGCCAGAATAATATCTCTTACCTTTCGGTATTGACCGGCGTCAGCCATAGAGCTGCCGCCAAATTTCGCAACTTTCAACATATGTAATCCTTCCTTCTGCATAATTGCTGTTGCGGTATAGGGGTCGTGTTACTTTCTTGTCTCCGAACAAGAAAGTAACCAAAGAAGTCGGTTATGAGGGAGCTGAGTTGATTGCTCCCGCAATCAAAGCCGCCCCCTCAAACTCCCCGCGCGCACTTACGATGGTGCAGCATAGATTTTCTGTTGTAATTGGATTGTGGCAGTATGGTAGAATACTGATTCCAAATACATAGAAACGGGAGTGCTGTGCGTTATACGCAGAACATTCAGGGTACACTGCAAGGCTTCAGGTCTCAGTGTGCGAATTCATCAGCGTACCATCTTACTGGCGGCGGGGGGATTCTTAAGGGGGATGCATTTGCTCGTAGCAATAGTTAAGGTATGATTGCCACCGGCAATCATTATATTAGAAGATTCGCTGCGCTCTGCAACACCCTTGACCCGGCTTCTTTCCTCCCTTTCTTGCCGGAACAAGAAAGGGAGCCCGCCGGGAGGCATACCGCAGTGGCAGCAA
>JAZURG010000181.1:0-18872 GCA_045606145.1 Faecousia sp. | reverse complement strand
CTGTTTCTTCACGTATGTAAATGATCATTTATCGTAATTAGGAATTAGAAATGAGGAATTAGGAATTAAGGATTTATCATGTAAGACAGTGCAATTCCTAACTCCTAATTCCTAAATCCTAATTTGGCCCTTAGGCCGCTAAACGATCATTTATCGAAGTACAAGCAAAAGCGCCCCACCGGGGGCGCCTTTTATCAGATCAGAAATTTGGCAGCCAGCATGATAGCCAAAAGCAGCACGGGATATGCCAGATAATTGACTATTCGGTTGCCTTCACCTTGTTCTCCGTTGTAGGTATGCACTGCCAGGCAACCCATGGGGGATACCAGATAGTAAGGAGATACCACGGTGCAGATCAGTGCCACACCGGCACCCAAAAGTCCCCGTAGACCGGTTTTGTTGCGCATCAGCCAGAAGAAGGATACCATGATCACTAGCGGTGTGCCGTGCTCAATATTCAGCATCTCTGCCCACAGGATCGCCGCCAGCATCACGAACACCTTCAGTATCCTGTGCGCGGCGGTTGGTTGTGCGAAATGGCTGTACAGATACAGCAGAACGATTCCCAATACCAGGCCCATACAGGGGTTCTGAAGGCTCATGTCCCAAGGCGTGCCGTTTATAGCCAGATCATAGGGAATTTCGCTGACAACTGCAACGGCGGCCACACGGAGAAGATACTTCTTCCAGTTCTTAGTATGCAGGAAGCCCTCCGCCAGCAGTAGAGCGAAAATGGGAACAGCACAGGTCTCCGATGCCTGCAGTACGATGGCAGCGGTAGCCAGAGCCATATTTTTAGTGCTTTCATTGAGCAGGGCCAGAATGTCCTGGGCAGAGGTACTGCCAACACCCAGTACGGTGCGCTGCAGCAGACAGCGGCTGACAATACCCGCTGCCAAAAACACCAGACCCCATGCCCGCAGGGCGGAGGCGGTGGTGCCGCGGCGTCTGTTTCTTCTTAGAATTTCCATGGGTTGTCTCCTTTAGCCTGACCAATATAATCCGAACCCGCCTAAGGGTGCGTCTGATTGGCTCAGGCATCATTATATTCATTGATGGGCGTCAGCCCATCGGCTTCCTATGCTTCGCCTGAACCAATGATCCATCCCCCTTAGGTCGCAGATTCTTGGCCCTGTGGCTCAAGAACGGGTTCGGATTATATTGGTCAGGCTAACCGTTGGGGACCAGAATCGCTATGCCCCAGGCGCTGAGTTTTAGGGTATTGTCCTTGTGGGTGATCTTTTTGCCGTCAGCGCTGAGGGAGGCGGCCATTGTCCAATCGCTGTAAGCGGAGAGGTCTACCTGTGTGGCTTCCTCACTGATGTTCATCAGTATGATGCAGCTTTCATTTTCCCAGGTTTTCCGTTGGGCGCTGATAAAGCCGGTGTTCAGTGCTTTTTCTTCGGTGGTACGGCCGTGGGAAATCACAGGAAGGGCATTGCGGATGGCAATTGCCTGCCGGTAGTAATTGAATACGGAATTCTTATCACCGACTTGCTGTTCCAGCGAACCGAAGGGATATTCTTCGGGGAGCTGACATTCCGGTGGGGGATTGGTGGTTCCGTTGTTTCGGGCGGTATTCCAGTACATGGGCGCCCGCTTGGAGGGATCGTTGCCCGCACCCACCATGCCGATCTCTTCACCGTAGTAGATGAAGCAGCTTCCGCCCATGAAGATATTCATGGCACCGGCCAATTTGGTTTTTCCTTCTTCACGGCCCACAAAGCCGGCGATGCGGCCCACATCGTGGTTACTCAGGAAGGGCGCGTCGATATAATCGGAATTGGCTTCCAGATAGGCCTTGTCTGCCTTTTCCAAGGCCTGGGCGTAGGAGGTGACGTTTGCTGCGTTGCCTGCACCCCGGAGGACCTGAATGATCTTACCGCCATAGTCACCGAAGGCAAAATCAAAGATGCTCATAAAGCCACTGCGGTAGTAGTCGGTGATGCTGGCGAAGTTTTCCCAAACCTCAGCTACCAGATAGACATCCGGTTTCAGGGAACGGGCAGTCTGCTGAATCCAGGAAAGAACCTCTTTATTCTTTTCCGGCTCACCGGAGTAGAATTCCTTTGCTGCGTCCAGACGGAAACCGGCTACACCCTTATCCAGCCAGAATTTCATGATGGAAGTGATCTCTTCCCGTACGGCATCGCTTGCAAGGTTCAGATCGGGCATATCATAGTTGAACCGTGCCTCGTAGTACCAATCGGTACCGGTGACATTGGAATAACCGCCGGCGGAACCCTTTCGGAAGAAGTAGTAGTCCAGATACTTACAATCGGCACTATTGGGTTCCTTGTCTCCCAGACCTTGCAGATAGGCATAGGCTTCCTTGAACCAGAGGTTTTCACTGCCGGAGTGATTGACCACCAGATCCAGAATCACATGAATATCCCGCTTTTGACACTCTGCCATGAAGGTTTCAAAGTCTTCCATGGTACCGTAGGCGGGGTCGATGGCATAGTAGTCGGAAACATTATATTTATGATAAGAGGTGCTGGGGTGGATGGGCATCAGCCAGATGCCGCCTACCCCCAGTTCCTGCAGGTAGTCCAGCTTGGAGGTGACACCGGCCAGGTCTCCGATGCCGTCACCGTTGGAATCGCAGAAGGAGTAGACGAAAATCTCGTACCAGGTGCGATAGTTATCATCGGGGCTTGTGCCCAATGCGTGAATTTCTTCCAGTGCCTTAGCTGTCTGCTTCGGGGTCTGCTTTTGAATGAACGCCCCCGAAAAATCGGGGGCGTTTGATTCGCAGCCGGCCAGAAGGAGAAACGACAGCAAAAGACACACAATCCGTGTCAAATGCTTCATAAAATCAACCCTTCACAGCGCCACCCATAGCTTCCTGATAGAACTTCTGGGTGTAGATAAACAGAATGGAGATGGGAATGGAGACCAAAACCGCACCTGCGCAGAAGCGGGTGAACCAGTCGTAAACATATTCCTTCTCCAGCATGTTCCAAAGGCCAATGGAGACGGTGTAGTACTTGGCGTTGGCACCGGCGATCATCTTTGCCAGAACAAAGTCCACCCAGGGACCCATGAAGGAGGTGATCAGCTGATACACGACCATGGGCTTGCACAGGGGCAGGATGATCTTGGTGTAGGCCTGCCACTTGGTGGCACCGTCCAGATAAGCAGCTTCGTCCAGTGCCTTGGGAATGGTGTCCATATAACCCTTCATGACATAGAAGCCGACACCGGCACCGGAGGAGAAGCAGATGATCAGCGCAACGGGGATCATGCCACCCTCGGTCAGACCCATAGCCTTCAGAATGAAGTACACAGCCATCATAGACATGAAGCCGGGGAACAGGGTGATGATCATGGCGAAGTTCATGTAGGGCTTGCGGAACTTGAAGCGCAGACGGCTCAAGCAGTAAGAAACGCTCAGAACAAAGAAGGTGCTGATAACACAGCTGAAGCAGGCGATGATAAAGGTGTTCATGAACATTCGGGGGAAGTTCATGATACTCTTATCTGTAAAGAGAGCGGTATAGTTTGAGAATGTAAGATCCTTCAGCTTAGGGAAGAAGTAACTGACAAACTGACCCTTTTCACCGCGGAAGGAGTGCAGCACGATGTACAGCAGAGGGAGCAGCCAAATCACGGCCATAATCGCCAGAATAATATGTACGATGGTATTGGTGACCATCTTCTGGCGCTTGACAGACCGGGGCTGAAGAGTATTCTTAGCCATTAGTTAAAGCCCTCCTCGTTCTTGTAGGATCCGCTGGAGCGGTAGGTGACCAGGGAAACGATAGACAGAATAATAAATGTCAGAATACCGATAACCGCGGCCAAATTGTATTTCTGCTGGTCGACGGAGAGCTTGTACAGCCAGGTGACAAGCAGGTCGGTAGAACCGGCAGTATTTTCGATGCTCTGGGGAGCGCCGCCGGACAGCAGATAAATAACATTGAAGTTATTGATGTTGCCGGTGAAGCTGGAGATGATCTGAGGTGTCATAACGAAGAACATGTAGGGCAGGGTAATGTGGAAGAACTGCTGAACGGTATTGGCACCGTCAATACGGGAGGCCTCGTACTGCTCAGCCGGGATGTTCTGCAAAATACCGGTGACCTGCATGATGGTGTAGGGAATACCGACCCACAGGTTGATGACGATGACGGTGATCCGGGCCCAGGTGGTGTTGGTGAAGAAGGGCAGTGCGTCGGAGAACCAACCCATCTGCTCCACCAGGAAGCTGTTGACGAAACCCTTTTCCTGGAGCAGGGTGCGCATGGTCAGCAGGGATACGAACTGGGGAACCGCAATGGTAACACAGAAGCAGGTCCGCCAGAGACTTTTCAGTTTTGTGCCGGGACGGTTGATGATCATGGCAACGATGGTGCCAAAGAAGAAGTTCAGGAAGGTTGCGAAGAAGGCCCAGACCAGGGTCCACTTCAGAACGCCCCAGAATTCGCGGCCGATGGCGCCGCCGGCATCCAGCATATCCCGGAAATTCTTCAAACCGACCCAATCAAACAGAACCAGGTGGCTATCCACCTTGGAATAGTTGGTGAAGGCCATAGCCATCATGTACAGAAGCGGTGTAACCGTGAAGATGGCCAGTGCAATGATGGGAGGGGACATCAAAAGGGTGTGAATATTGCCATCCAGCAGAGCGGCGCAATCCTCCTTAAATGTGGAAACGTGACCGCCGCTTTTCTTGATGCACATGGACTTGTAGCCGCTGCGTACGGACCAGAAGCCAACAAACAGCAGCACGGCCACCATCAGGCAGGCAATTACACCGTAAAGAAGGATAAGCTGGGAAATGTGGCCTTCGGAGTATTCAAAGATACCCTCTGCCTCATTCCAAACCTTACCCTGCTCCTGCCAACCCAGACTGGGGAGCAAGGAGAGCTGATAGATACCGCCTTCGGGCAATACCATATAGGTAATAATGCCCAGTTCAACGGCAAGATAAAGCAATCCCTTGGTCAACTGGCCGGCCATCATATTGCCCAGGCCAAAGACCAGGCAGGACAGCCAGGAGATAGGACCGCCGTTTTTCAGAGCTGCGCCAAAAGAGTACGGCTTCTTCTTGCGATGCGCAGCTGCAACTTTTGCAATTTCTTTGGTACTCATGGTACTTCTCCTTCCGCGATTATCCAGAGGAGTCGCGTTATTTTGCGCTTGGGAAACGGGAAAAACTGGCGGCAGCCGGTATTCCCAGCTGCCGCCAGCTGTAAGTAGCTAAGCTTGGATGAAATTACAGACCGTTGTTGTTGATGGCCTTCTGGAAAGCTTCGGTCTTCTCAACAGCGTTGTCGTGAGTGACAGTGCCGTTGATGATTTCGGAAGCCATGTTGCCGGCAGCTGCCCAGTAGGTGCCCATCTCGGGGATGGTGGGCTGACCGACAGAGGAGTTAGCGATACCGTTGATCAGAGCGGTAACAGCTACGTCAGCAGCGATGGTGGCATCAGCAGCCAGTTCGGGATGGCAGGGAGCGATGTTGCCGTTGGTGTAGTGAGCCAGCTGAGCGTCCTTGGAGCCCAGGAACAGAGCCAGCTGCAGAGCAGCCTTCTGGTTCTTGCAGTTGGGGTTAACACCGATGCACTTGGAACCGGCGAATGCACGCAGCTGCTTGGCTTCGCCATTGATGGTGACGGTGGGCAGCTGAGCGGCAGCGTAGTTCTCACCCAGAGCTTCCTTGGCGGCTTCAGCCTTCCAGGTGCCGGAGAAGAATGCGTCGCACTTGCCTTCCTTCATCAGGCCCAGAGCAACTTCGTTGTTGTTGTCGACGACAAAGTTGGGGTTAGCAACCAGGTCGACCAGATAGTTGGTAACAGCAACACCGTTGTCACCGCCGAACTGAATGCCGGCAGCAGCGTCAACGCCGTTTGCACCGAACAGGGTGCCGCCGTTAGCTACATAGAAAGAAGCAAAGTACCAGCCGTCACCGATGTTGAAGCCAACCTTGCCCTTTTCCAGCATCTTGTCCAGGGACTTGATGTCCTCTTCGGTGAAGACGGACTTGTTGTAGTACATGAACCAGCTGTTGGGGGTGAAGGGAACACCGTAGATGCCGCCGTCGGTGTAGGTGACGGAGTTGACCATGGTGTCAGAGTTGTTGGCCTTGATCTCGGCTGCGAAGTCGCCGCCGAACTGAGCCAGAGCATTGGCCTGCAGCAGAGAGCCGATCTGGTCGTTGGCGTAGAAGAAGACGTCAGCGGCAGCAGAGGGGTCCTTGCCTACCTGAGTAGCAGCGTCGCCCTCGGAGCAGACACCGTACTGGAAGTTGATCTTGTACTCGGGGTGTGCGGCAGCGAAAGCCTTGCACTGTTCCTGCAGCCAGCCGTTGCCATTCTCGCCCTGGTCAGCCTGGGGGCCCCAAACGGTCAGGGTGATCTCTTCAGCCTTCTCGCCGCAGCCGGCAAACAGACCGACGATCATCAGGCAAGCCAGCAGCATTGCGATGATTCTTTTCATTTGTGTTTTCCTCCTATAAATTTATAATTACTACTTTATGCTATCACAGACCATGTCTGTTGATGCTGTATTTGCCCCTTTCAGGGGATGCGGTTCCCGGGAACCGCATGCAGAAAGCGGCATACCGCTTTCTAATATGTTCTTGTTTACGAAACTTAACGAAACAAAGTTTCGTATGGTTTCAAATGTAAATTTTCAGTGAACATGTTTAGTATATCACTGAACCATGGAAATCGTCAACCGTTGAAATGTAGAAAAATTCAACAACTAATTTGTGCATCTTCCACAAAATGTACACAGATCGCATACTTTTGTCAAATTATGTATCGGATTTGGCTGCGTTCAGCTTTTCCTGCGCGTTTAGGGAATCCCAGTTGGCACGTCCGAAACGTTTCGTAAGCACCAGAATCTCTTCCTGAAGTGCTTCGGTGAGCATTTCAGGCTGCAGTCTCCATCTCCAGTTTACATCCACTGTGCCGGGCATGTTCATTCGGGCGCTGTTGTCCAGTCCCAGCCAATCCTGAATGGGGATAATGCAGGTTTTGGCAGCGCACATCATGGCAAGACCAATGATCTTTTTGTAGAAACGTTTGTTGGGAGTGTCGTGATCCATCAGATAATCCCGAACCAGATCACGGCCCGCCTTGGTAAGGCCAGTAAACCAACCGGACACGGTTTCATTGTCATGGGTGCCGGTATAGACCCAGCAGTTGGTATTGTAGTTGTGGGGCAGGTAATCATTGGCACCGCCGATATCATCTTCATCGAAGGCAAACTGCACTACCTTCATGTTGGGATAGCCGCTGTCTTTGACCATCTGGCGGACGCTGTCGGTCATATGACCCAGATCCTCGGCAATAACACCCCGATCACCTAAGTTTGCCTTTAATGCGTTGAACAGCTCCATGCCGGGGCCTTTTTCCCAATGGCCATCCTTGGCAAGGCCGCTTTCCGCGGGGATGGCGAAGTATTCGTCAAAGCCACGGAAGTGATCGATGCGTACCACATCATACAGCTTATAGCTGTACCACATTCTGGTGATCCACCAGTGATAGCCGGTGGCCTTGTGGTAATTCCAGCGGTATAGGGGATTGCCCCAGACCTGACCGTCAGCGTTGAAGCTGTCGGGAGGACAGCCCGCGATCTGGGTAGGCTTATTATCCTTATCCAACTGGAACATCTCGGGATGTGCCCATACATCGGAGCCGTCGGGAGATACATAGATGGGAATATCGCCCACGATCTCGATGTGCTTGTCATTGGCGTATTTCTTGAGCTTGCTCCACTGCTCATAGAACTTATACTGCAGGTACTTCTGGAACTCTATATCAAAGTAGAGCTTTTCCCGGTAGTAGTCCAGCGCGTAACCGTAGTGCATGCGGATATCCTGGGGCCACTGGGTCCAGATCTGACCGCCGAAGAAATTCTTCACTGCCATGAACAGGGCATAGTCGTCCAGCCACCACTCATTTTCATGGATGAACCGGCGGTAGGCAGTGACGTCGTTGATCTTGCTGCGCTCATAGGCCTTGCGTAACAAGGGAAGCCGGTTGCGGTACAGCAGATCATAGTCTACCTTGGCAGGGTTGCTGCCGAATTCCACTGCGTCGCATTCTTCCTTTGTCAGCACACCCTCTTCTACCAGCGCGTCAAGGCTGATGAAGTAGGGATTGCCCGCGAAGGCGGAATATGCCTGGTAGGGAGAATCAAAGGCACCGTGGTGACTGGTGGCGCCCAGTGGCAGGATCTGCCAGTATTTCTGCCCTGCCTTTTCCAGCCAGTCTACAAAATCGTATGCAGCCTTGTCAAAGCATCCGATGCCGTACTTGGACGGCAGGCTGGTGATGGAGAGCAATACGCCTGCTTGTCTGTTCATATTGATTGACTCCTTTCGGAAGATTGGTAATAAAATACTGCCGCTTCGTAGGGACGAAGGCCGGGTGCGTCATCGAAATAGTTGGAGATCAGCAGAGAACTGCCCTCAAATGCTTTGGGGAATTCATAGGGAAGCGGATTCTCCGTAAAATTGCATACCACCAGCAGATGCTCCGTGTCCGTATCCCGGGTGTATGCGAAGATGTTGGGATCTTCCGCATCCAAAAGGGTAAACCGTCCGTCCCGGAAAACAGAATAGGCTTTGCGCAAGGCAATGAGCTTGCGGTAGTGATGGAAGACAGAATCCGGGTCTGCCAGAGCGGCCTCGGCATTGATGAAGCTGTGA
The DNA here is from genome assembly GCA_045606145.1 of Faecousia sp. Lineage (GTDB taxonomy): Bacteria > Bacillota > Clostridia > Oscillospirales > Oscillospiraceae > Faecousia. The sequence goes on along the minus strand of JAZURG010000181.1, from coordinate 10,209 downwards.
TTCTCATTCACAGGCAGCCAGGGCGTTCCTTCTGTAAATCCGGCATGTTTTCCGGCGGTCCATTGCATGGGCGTGCGGGCATTGTCCCGGCCTCTGGCCCAGATGGATGCCATGATGTCCTCGTGGGAGAAACCTTTGCTGATCCGGTCAGCATATAAGTTTTTGATCTCCACATCATCGTACCGGGAGATATCCAGCCTAATATTGGTCATGCCCAGCTCTTCACCCTGATAGATGTAAGGAGTGCCTTCCATGCCGTGGAGTACGGTGGCCAGCATCTTGGCTGACTCTACCCGGAATTTTCCGTCATTACCCCAGCGGGATACAATACGGGGCAGATCGTGGTTGTTCAGAAACAGGCTGTTCCAGCCTTGACCGTGCAGGCCCTGCTGCCAATGGGCAAGGCAGGCCTTCAGCCTTGGCAGCTCCAAAGGCCGCACATCCCACTTGTCACAGCCCTGATCCAGACAGATGTGCTGGAACTGGAACACCATGCTCAGTTCGCTGCCGTCGGGAGCGCTGTAAAGCTTGGCCCGCTCCACATCTGCGCCCCAGGCTTCGCCTACGGTAACGATGTGGGCAGGAAAGGCATTTTCCGAAAGCTCACGAAGATAATCGTGGAGTCTGGGGCCGTTACCTGTGATCTTCAGATCCGGATCCTTGCCGATTTGGTCGATGACATCCAACCGGAAACCTTCCACACCTTTATCCACCCAGAACCGGATGGAATCATACAGCGCCCGGCGCAGCGCCGGATTTTCCCAGTTCAGATCCGGCTGCTCCGGAGCGAACTGGTGGAAGTAATACTGTCCAAGCTCCGGCACATAAGTCCAGGCAGGTCCGCCAAACACCGATTGCATATCGTTGGGATACCTGTCCGGTGTACCGTCGCGCCAGATATAGTAGTTGTAATAGGGATTGTCTTTCCCTTTCAGTGCTTCCAGGAACCAGGGGTGCCGGTTGGAGCTATGGTTCAGCACCAGATCCAGAATGATGGAGATACCCCGCTTTTTGGCTTCGGCGATCAGTGTTTCCATATCCGCCATCGAGCCAAACATGGGATCTACGGAGCAGTAATCGGAAATGTCGTAGCCGTTATCCACCTGGGGAGACCGGCATACCGGGGACAGCCAGATGCCGTCAATGCCCAGTGTTTCCAAATAGTCCAGCCGGGAGAGAATACCTTTCAGATCGCCGATGCCGTTGCCGGTGGTGTCCTGAAAGCTTTTGGGGTAGATTTGGTAAAATACCGCGTTCCGCCACCAACCAGCTTTGGTTTTATCTAGTTTCATAGTTTAATCAATCCTGTATATATCTTCATAGACTCGCAGCATTTCACCGACACTCCAGGCCTGGGCAAAGCAGCCTTTGCCTGTATAGGGGTGATCACCGTCATAAATTTCCGGAAGCTGACCGGCACATCCCTGGCGCAGCATCGGCACCAACCGGGAAAGCTGTTGTTTCACATTGCCGGCAGCGGCCTTTGTGCGCCCGTGAACCTTCAGATAGGCCCGGAAGTAAGCGCCCATGGGGAATACCCAGGTGGTACCCTGGTGATATGCCAGATCCCGGTCAAGCTGCGGCCCACCGTAGAAACCGTGGTATTGGGAATCCTCCGGGGAGAGGGTCCGCAGACCGCAAGGGGTAAGCAGATGCTCGGCAACGGTTTGCAGAACCTTCTGTTCCTTTTCGGGAGGCAGCATCGTAAAGTCCATGGACAGCGCCCAGATCTGGTTACACCGGATCTGCTCGTCGGAAGCTGTACCTGAGAGAACATCTTTCAGATATCCCTTGTCCTCCAGATAGAACTGTTCGTTGAAGGAAACCTTGACGGTTTCTGCCAAAGTACCATAGCTGCTGCCGTCGCGGCCCATACGCGGTGCCAGATGTTCCATGATTTTTAAGGCATTGTACCAATAGGCGTTGATCTCTACCGGTTTGCCGTGGCGGGGGGTAGGCAGGATACCTTGCACGCACACATCCATCCAGGTGACCTGGTCCAATCCCTGACCGGCATAGATCAGACCGTCGCTGTCCATACCGATACCGTGGTGAGTGCCTTTTCGGTAAAAAGCAATGATCCGCTCCATTACGGGCCAGGCTTCCTGAACAAAATCCATGTCGCCGGTACAGCGCAGATACTGCCAGACACTGTCGATGAGCAGCAGGGCGGCATCCACGGTGTTGTACATAGGCTCGCATTGGCCCTCGGGGAAGAGGTTCGGCACAAGACCGTCTTTTTCATAAGCCAGAAAGGTGCGCAGGATGCTCTTAGCATCTGCATACCGGCCGGTGGCTAAGGTGCAGCCGGGCAGAGCGATCATGGTGTCGCGGCCCCAATCGCTGAACAGGGGATAACCGGCCAAAATGGTCTTTTCGTTGGTGGAATCCCGGTGGGCGATATAGGCCTCGGCTGCCACCACCAGCTGCCGGGCAACGGGGTCTGTAAAGTGGCAGCTTTCTTCCAGTGTCCGGAGCCGTTCTGTTTGGCCTTTCAGTAACGCCCAGCCGGAGGAAACGATTTCTTTCGTGGAAAAAACAATTTCAAAGCGGCTCGTTCCGGGCATGGCCCGGAAAGTGATCCGGCAGCAGCTTGCGCTGTAGCCACGATCTGGCCGTCCATCCTTTGCGTCTTCGGGGTAAGAAAGAAGCGGCCATGTCGGTTCGACCGGACAGAGCGTGCCGTCCGTGTGGATATATAATGTGCAGCCGTCACAGGAAACAGTATTATTTTTGAAAGAAAGGCTTTTCTTTTCCGTCACGGCGGCTTCCTTGGGAGCAAATTTGAAAAGAGGCGTCACGGTCAGCTCACAGGGAAGTGCTGAGTTGTTTGTAATTTCATAAACTACCGCTGCGGTATTTTCCTGGTGCGCCATGGCGCACTGCCGGGTAACGCGGATATCCGGCGAAGCATACTCCCAGCAGGGCGCGTATTCCATAGAAAAAGCGGTCAGACAGGAAAGTCCTGTTTCATCCGCGGTGCCGTCGGCATATGCCTGGGAAGAAAGAGAACAGGTGCGGCCGTTCAGTGTAAGAACTTCCTGCAAATGATGCACCATGCTGATTCGCTGGTTCGGTGCTTTTACGGCAGCAATCAGAATTCCCTGGTCCGCTCTGGGGGCGCTGTAGTCAGAAGCGACAGAGCAATAGCCACCAAGGCCGTTTGTTAGCAAAAAGGTATTTTCTTTGGCGGCACCATTGGTTTGCAGATCTTGGCTTGTGTAATGAAATCGCATGTCTGCTTGCTCCTTGGGTAGGTGGTCTTTCGAAATGTTTTGTACTTTCACAGTATAGTCCTTTTTCTGATTCCCGTCAAGAATCAAAGATTTATTCCAAACTTTCTGTAAAAACAACCAACTTTTAAAGGACTTTTTTGTGCGTTATTTCCTGCTGTACTTTACGGAAAATAGCTGAACGAAACAAAACGAAACTTTTTTACGAAATTTTCGTGGTTTTTATTTACTTTTGGCTTCCGCTTGTGCTATAATGGTGCAAAAGAAAGGGGGCATGCGTCTATGGCAACACTGGATGATATTGCCAAAGCACTGGGTGTTTCAAAGGGTACGGTTTCCAAGGCGCTGAACGGGGCGAAGGATGTCAGTGGCGCTATGCGCAAGTCGGTATTGGAAAAAGCGGTGGAATTGGGATACTCCCGGGTTCCGCGCAATGCCAATCCACTGCGGATCGCACTGTTCGTTATAAACATGGAATATACCAAGCCGGATGATTTCGGTTTTGACCTGGTGGAGGGATTCCGCAAGGCAGCAGAGCCCGCAGGATTTTGCGTAGAGATCATTCCTTTGACGGTGGCACTGCAGGAAGAAATCCGTTACGATACATTTATGGTTCGGGAGAACTACTGCGGCGGCCTGTTCTTGGGCATGAACATCAGCCAGGATGTTTGGATGAAGGACTTTGAAACTTGCAAAACGCCAACGGTGCTTTATGATAACCATGTCAGCACCAATCCCAATGTGACATATATCGGCACCAATAACCAGGAGGGCATGGAGCTGGCCGTGAAGTACCTGAAGTCCCTGAAGCATACCAAGATCGGATATCTCAGCTATGAACTGCACTCCTATATCTATCAGCAGCGCTATTATGCCTTTTCTCAGGCCATGCGGGAAAACGGGTTGCTCTTTGAACCGACCATGAGCGGCAGTGCCCATCATATCAGTGAGTGCTTGACGCAGCATCTGCCCAAGCTGCTGGAACAGGGTTGTACCGCGATTGTATGCAGCCACGATGTTCTGGCCCACAGTGTCATGGTTCATTGTAAGGAGCTGGGGCTGCGGATACCGGAGGATGTAAGCATTCTGGGATTTGATGATATTCCCCTTTGCCGCTATACCATTCCACCACTGACCACCATCCGGCAGGACCGCATGAATTTGGGGAAAAGCGCCTTCTACGCACTGACCAGTCAGATGAACCATGTTTGCGTCAGCTCGCTTCTCCTTCACGCGGAACTGATCGTCCGAGGCTCCTGCGCCCCGGCAACCAAATAGACCAAACGGGGACATGCATTGCATGTCCCCGTTTAGTCAGCGTGTCAAAGAAGTAAAATTTACGTAAAAGGGTGTCATTCCGAGGAGCGGAGCGACGTGGGAATCCGTTTCCAAAGGGTTTCATTCTACATAAATTGAGGAAAAACCGCTTTTTTAGAGAACGGATTGCCACGCCAGTGTGCGCACTGGCTCGCAATGACACGGTTTTTTGACAGTCTGACTAAACGGGACAAAAAAGGGAAGGCTCCCTCATCAGAGGGAGCCAAAGGTGCTGCTGTAAGTGGGCTTTATTACTTGGTGCCTGCGAAGGTGTTGGTCACATCGGCTACTACGGTTTCCACCGGTGCCTTTCTGCGGGAGGTAGCTACCCGCTTCATCAGCTCTTCGTAGTAGAGATCCTCATCAAAGGGAAGCTCCACGGTTTTTCCCAGCCAATCGGAAAGATACATGGCATTGGCAAGGGTCAGGCCGTTAATGCCCTCTTCGCCACCGGCTACCAGCGGCTCGCCCCGGAGAATCGCGCCACCCCATGCCCGGATCACATCAATGTGCTGCGGATTTTCCCCGTCCAGCTCCGGATCGATCTCTGTCCGCTCCGGGCAGCCAAAGGGAACGGTGTTGGTGCGGGAGAATTCAGGCTCGCTGACAGCGAATTCCCAGACGCGCAGCTTGTCATCCTCTGCCACCAGCTTGGCCTTGTCCATCTGGATCTCAAAGCGGTTGGAGCCGAAGCCGTCACCGGTCGTGGTAACGAATACACCGGTTGCACCGTTTTCGTACTCTGCATAGACGGTCACATCGTCTTCCACTTCGATATCGTGCCACTTACCGTACTTCATGTGGGCATTGATGGAAACGGGCATGCCGCAGATCCACTGCCACAGGTCCAACTGGTGGGGGCACTGGTTCATCAGAACACCGCCGCCTTCACCGGACCAGGTGGCCCGCCAATCGCCGGAATCATAGTAAGCCTGGCAGCGATACCAGTTGGTGATGAGCCAGTTGGTACGGCGGATCTGGCCGTACTTGCCGGACTGCACCAGCTCCCGCATCTTCCGGTAAACACAGTTGGTACGCTGATTGAACATCATACCAAAGACCACATCGTGCTTCTTTGCTTCTTCGTTCATCCAACGGACCTGCTTGGTATAAACACCGGCAGGCTTTTCCACCAGCACATGGATACCCCGTTCCATACAGGCAACGGCATATTTGGGGTGGTCATAGTGGGGGACAGCCACGATGCAGGCATCGATCATGCCGCTGTCAAACATAGCTTCCGCGTTATCAAAGTAAGCGATCTCATTGCTGAGGTTTTCCTTGGCCCACTCGATACGCTTGGGATTATGGTCACAAATGGCGGCCAAAGTAAAATCTTCCGCTTCACCGGCAAGGATCTTCTTGGAGTACATAGTACCCTGATTGCCGATGCCCAGCATGCCAAGTCTGATTTTTTCCATAACAGTTCCTCCTTAATCCAGGCCCAATGCCCGCAGGTTGTTGTAGCTGCGCTTCAGACAGTCGAAGGGATCTTCCCCGTGGCAGAAGTCCTGCTCTACCAGCAGGTATTCCGTACCTGCGTCGGCAGCGGCATGAATGACGGCTTCAAAATTGATGTTGCCATCACCGACGGCGGCCAGCTTTTCCATAATGCCTTCTTTTTTTGTGTAACGGTAATCTTTCAAATGGATGCAGGGGATACGGCCCTTCATCGCTTTTATGTAGTCCACAGGGTTGGCACCGCCGGCCTGAATCCAGAAGGTATCCAGCGTGAAGCCCATTTCCTCCGGAGCGAAATCCTCAGCCATGCGCTGCAAAATGGTCTTGCCATCCAGTTTGGCAAACTCATGGGCATGATTGTGGTACATGAAATACAGACCCTTTTCCTTCAGCGCCTTGGCGATGGGCTTGTAGATTTCCAAAAACCGCGCATAGTCATCAGCAAGGCTGTCCTCGTCGAAGTTATAGAAGCCAAGCCCCACGTTGCCGCAGGCAAAGGCCATGTGATCGGCACATACCTGTTCCAATTGCTCCTGGAGCTTCTGGGGAGCGGTGTGTGTCAGAACACAGCGCAAACCGTTGGCGGTCAGCTGCTCCTTCAGCCAGTCGGCTTCGAATTCACAGGTGCCGGAGATCTGTACGGTGGAGTAGCCGATATCCGCGACTTTCTTTAAGGTCTCCGCAAGGGAAGGTAAGTCTCTGCAGTAATCTCTGACGGTATATAATTGCGCGCCTGTTTTCATGTATTATCCCTCCAAAATCTTTTTCAAAGTGTTTGCTGCATAATCAAAGGCATCTTCGGCAGTGGTGAAGGACATGCCGCCGACGACGCTTTCCTCACCCTTCTGTTCCAGTGCTTTCAAGCCTATGAAATCAAACAGATGGGGTTCCAGAGACAAAACCTCACCGCCTTGGGCATGATACTTGGCAAGCAATGCCGGTACGTTACCGCTGCCCATACCGGGAGGTACCACACTGCCGCCCGGCAGAGCGTCCTTTATGTGCATGTAATGGACATAGGGGTGAAGCAATTCCCAGGCTTCCAGCGTATCCTGACCGCACTGAACAAAGTTTGCAGGGTCAAAGACAGCCTTCAGTTGCGGCACTGCCTGGTGGAGTTCCAGACAACGCTTCGCGATGTCACCGTAAATACCCTTTTCGTTCTCATGGCAGGCATTCACACCGTACTGCGCTGCGGTCTGGGCAAACTGTGCCATCCGTTCCAGTACCAGATTCCGGTAGTCCTCCGGGGTCTTGTCCTTGGGTATGAAGAAGCTGAACAGACGGATATTGGCCGCACCCAACTCACCGGCCAGGTCCAGTGTGTGGCGGTACAGATCCATGTGGGCGGCAAAGTCTCCGTCAATGGGGATCTTGCCGATGGGAGAACCGATGGACCATAGCGCAAGGCCGTTGTCCCGGAGAATGTGGGCGACCTCTCTTGCTTCGGCTGCGGTCAGCTCTGTGACGTTCTTACCGTCCAGATTGCGGATCTCCAGATAAGAAAGACCGTTGCGCTTCAGCGCATCGACCTGACCGGAAAAAGCGTTGCTGCTCTCGTCGGCAAATGCGGAAAACTGAAATTGCATAAACCTACCTCCTGTTGGTGTGTTATCTGAATTCATTATATCCCATTACAATTTGCAATTCTATTGGTAAAACAGTGAAAATAGATTGCAAAAATTGTCATGATTCATTATAATGCATCTGGGGTGATACCTATGAATGAACACTATTCTTACATGGACTCGGATCTTAGTATTGTTCACGAGTACTCACAGGCACCGGATCAATCCAAATTCGTGCTCCATACCCATCCGCGAGCAGAGATATACTATTTTGTAAGAGGCGCAGGTGTATTTCACATTGAGGGCAGCGCCTATCCGCTGCAAAGCGGCGATCTGCTATTGATGCAGAGCGCGGAGTCGCACTACATTGAACTGGACAAATCCCAGCCCTATGAGCGTAAGGTGCTGCATTTTGATTTGAACATGCTCAGTGCCGTGGATCCCAAAGGTGTTCTGTGCGCACCCTTTCTGAACCGGCAGCCGGGAAAACAGAACCTCTATAAGCCGAGCCAGTTTCGTGGCGGAAGCTGTGAGCATTACTTTGACACCATGATGACCGAATTCGCTGATCCCAGAGTCAGCGTGTTTGCGGGCTTGATTCCACTGCTGCATGAGCTGTGCCAGCTTCAAGGCATCTCCGATGACATGACGGATCCAATTGGCTATCGGATTTTGCGATATCTGAACGAGAATTTGAATCAGCCAATCTGTCTGGATGATATCTGCCAGAAATTCTTTATCAGCAAGTCTCAGCTTTGCCGAGTATTTCGGGAAAACACAGGGGTTACGGTGAAGCAATATCTGTCAGCCAAACGGCTGGTACACGCAAAGCAAATGATTGATGCCGGGGTGCCACCAACCCATGCCTATTTAGAATGTGGATTCAATGATTATTCCAGCTTCTACCGTGCATATGTGAAATACTACGGCACCGCCCCAACCAAATAGGATCAATAAATGAGCGTTTAACGGCCTAAGGGCCAAATTAGGATTTAGGAATTAGGAGTTAGGAATTGCACTGTCTTGCAGGATAAATCCTTAATTCCTAATTTCTCATTTCTAATTCCTAACTGCGCTAAACGATCATTTGCTGCGATAGCAAAAGCAACAGCCAGCCGGAAAACCGGCTGGCTGAAAATATTAGTGCTTGGGACCACGCTTACGGGTCAAATAGATATCCAGCTTATCTTTTACATTGTCGGGGATCTCCCGGGCAACGGGGCAGCGAACGCTGTTAGCCATGCGCTGCGTGAAGGCGACGATGAAGGCAATATCTTTTTCCATCTGCTCACCGCTCATCAGCGCCATGGTATCGTAGCTGTTGTGAATGGTGCCGGTGGGAGGGGGCGCGATTCTGGCAAAGGACAGGGCAGGGACGCCCTTGTCGGCAAAGGGCGTGGAATCGCTGGAGTAAACATCCTGCCGTACGGCAATGGGAAAGCCAATCTCGCTTCCGAAGTATTCCAGATACTTGACCAAAGGCTCTTCCGTGGTGCAGCAGCCGATAAACTTGCCCATGATGCAGCCGATCATATCCAGATTGATGTTCAGAGCAAACTGCTTCAGATTTTCCTCCTGAGCGGCCACATAAGCCTTGGCACCCAGCAAACCCCGTTCTTCACTGCCGCACCATACAAAGCGCAGACCGTAGCGGTGGGGATGATCCTTGAAGTAGTCCGCAATACCCAGAAGACCCACAGAACCGGACATATTATCGTAAGCACCCTGAGACAGGGAGGTGGAGTCATAGTGGGCGGTCAGCACGATGTACTCATCAATTTCACCGGGCATGTCCAGCACCACATTGTGGGAGCTGCCCTTGTATTCTTCCTGCTTCAGAACGATCTTGGCTGTTTCCACGCCTTTGGCGATGAGCGCTACGGCGGACTTGGCATTGATATTGACACCGGGGATTTTGTTGCCCTTGCTCACATAGCTGCGCAGCTCCCGCTGATCGATATCGCAATCGGCATAGTTGATATTGCCGTCGTAGGTCACAAAGCCAACAGCGCCGTTTTCCAGAATATCCTGATACATCCAGTACCCCAGATAGCCGTCGATCATGACGATCTTACCCTTGCACTGGGACAGGCTGTAAGCATCGGTACTGCGCAGGTAGTAGAAGGGCGCTTCTACCTCGGCGCTGCCGGCATTGAAGTAACCCTTGCAGGGAATTGCCACACCGTCCGCCAGGAAAACGGCTTCCTGAATGGTGGCCATTTCCACCTCGAAAGGTTCGACGGTGGCTTCCAGACCCATTTCTGCGCAGCACTGCTTCAAATATTCGGCGCACTTCAGTTCCTCGGCGGTACCGCCCATGCGGACATAAGCGGTATCTTCAAAGATCTTCATGATTTTCTTGACATCCATAAGATGTACCTCCCGTATGTAGATGGGTACATAGTAACGCAAAATCGTTGTTTTTGCAACAAATTTTTACACCGTTCCGCCATGCTGCTATAAATGATCGTTTATCTTACGATGGATATTGTAGGGCGGGGGCTTGCTCCCGCCGAAATACCGCGCTTTTGGCGGCGGGACCAAGGCCCCGCCCTACGAATTCTATCGAAAATTGCCGCAAGAACGATACCGAGCGGGTTAGGGAAGTAACGATTAGTACCGCACTGTGC
>JAZURG010000180.1:0-56552 GCA_045606145.1 Faecousia sp. | reverse complement strand
CTAAAGGCTTCCCCTTGGGGGGGAAGCTGTCAAAAATCTTTGATTTTTGACTGATGAGGGGTCAAAAAGCTGCCACACCCCTCATCCGTCTGCCCTTCGGGCAGCCACCTTCCCCCGAGGGGGAAGGCTTTGGATGCTGCGCTAAACGATCATTTATCTTAATATACAGGCAAGCCAAAGGGGCGGCGGAAGAGTCCGTCGCCCCCTGGGTTATGCACTCTGTGCGGCTTTCAACGTTCTTATGGGGGCCAGGGTGGAGATGGCATGTTTATAGATCATCTGCTGCTTGCCATCTGTGACCAGCACCACCACAAAGCTGTCGAAGCCTGTGATGATTCCTCTGAGCTGGAAGCCATTCATCAGAAACAGGGTTACGGGGATTCTGTCCTTCCGCACCTCGTTTAAAATGGCATCCTGTAAATTGACGGTGTCCGACATATGTACTCCTTCTTTCTTTCAAGATGTTTGGGATGTACATATGGTAGCAGATTTCAGTTGTCGGTTTCGTGCAGAATCTGTCGGGCCATATGAAGAATTTCCTCTGTGCCGGCAGATTTTCCGCGACGGAGCCAATGGATATTACGGTTTCGGCGGAACCATGTCAGCTGGCGCTTTGCATAGTGCCGGGAGGATTGCTGTACTTGAGCGGCTGCTTCCGCGATGGAGATCTGGCCTTCCAGAGCGGCAACAAATTCCTTATAACCAATGGCTTGCATGGCAGTGCATTTGGCTGGGATGCCGGATGCCAAAAGGGATTTGATTTCATCGATCAAACCCTGCTCCAGCATGATCTCCACCCGGCGGTCGATCCGGTGGTACAGGTCCTGCCGGTTTTCATCTTCCAAAGCAAACCAGACCGGGTTGTACCTGGGCGGGATGGACTGGGTGCGGCGGTTATGCTCTGTGATGGTCTCGCCGGTTTCCAGATAGACCTCCATGGCCCGGATGATCCGCTTTTTATCGGCAAGATGCAGCCGGGAAGCGGCTTCCGGATCAATGGCTTGCAGTTGGGCATATACATCTTCAATGGGTTGTGCCTCCAGCTTTTCCCGCATACCGGTGGAAGGGAAGGGGGCAAATTCGTTTCCTTTGATGAGACTGTCCATATAAAGACCGGTGCCGCCGACAATGACAGCGGTTTTTCCACGGGACAAAATATCATCCACGATGGGCGATGCCATATTACAGTAGCGGCTGACGGAAAAATCTTCATCCGGTTCGGCCACATCCAGCATGTGATGGGGAATACCCTCTCGTTCCTCCACAGTGGGTTTGGCTGTGCCGATGTCCATGCGTTTGTAGACCTGCATGGAATCACAGGATACGATCTCCGCGTCCAGTTCCTTGGCTAAAGCAATGGACAGTGCGGTTTTTCCGGAGGCGGTAGGACCTGCAATGCATATTATTTTTTTCATAGCAGCTTCAGCTTCCAATCGCCATTCTCCTTATAATAGTAGAACTCACTGAGTTCATCGGATTCAAATACTTGAATCATACTTTCAAAGTCACTGCAGAGGGTGTATTTGTGCAGATCGGTTTTGGGAATCCAAAAAACATCACCCTCGGCTGAGGATCGCAATTGACCGGAAAAACGGTTTGTCTTATAGAAAAAGACAACATACCGCTCGCCGTTTTTGGTTTCAAATTGCTTGGTGCCGCAAAGCTTTGGCTGTGAAACGGTCAAGCCGGTTTCTTCCCAAATCTCCCGGATTACCGATTCCACAAAGGACTCTCCCGGTTCTACATGACCGCCGGGAAAGCATAAACCGGGCCAATCCGGGTCTTTGCGGTCCTGCACCAGAATATTCCCGGCATCATCGTAGACCATACATAAATTGGTAAAAACGGCTTTTTCGGAACGGGACATATCAGGCTCTCCTAAATTGTTTTTCCAACTGCTTTTTACTCAGAGAAATGCAGATGGGGCGTCCGTGGGGACAGTATTTCAAATCCTCATTGGCCATGACCTGCTTGATAAGCGCTTCCAATTCTTTGGGATCGTTGTCCCAGCCTGCCTTGATGGCGGCTTTGCAGGCAACGGTGTGCAGGACTTCATCTCTGACGGAATCCTTCCGCTCCCGGCGGCCGCTGAGCAGGTCGGCAGCCAGCGCTTCCGCGGTTTCTACGGCCTGGTCCGGGGAAAGATCCATGGGGATCTGCCGCAGCAGAACCGTGTTATCACCAAATTCTTCCATTTCAAAACCCAATTCTTCCAGAAGGGCCTTGTTGCTTAGCAGTTCGGCGCAGCCTTCGGGACTCAAGCGGCAGGGAATGGGCGTCAAAAGGGTTTGGGCGCTGATAGCTTCCTGGTTGGATTTCAGTTTCTCAAAGAGGATCCGCTCATGGGCTGCATGTTTATCAATCAAAAAGGCTTCCTCGCCCTGTTCCACCAGAATATAGCTGCGGTACAGTTCACCCACGATCCGCCAGGGAATCTCCTGGGGCATGGGCAGTACGGCTTGTTCCGGTTCTGGCTGCGGTTCTGACACCACAGGCGCAGGCTTTTCCGGCAGGGGAGGCAGGGAAACAGGCAGCACAATGGAATCCCGCAAAGGCAGCGTTTGTTGATTGATGGCTTTTACGGTAGCGGCTGCTGCTTCCTGTTTCGGCTGCGGGGCATCCTTCAAGGCAGTGGAGAAGGTTTTAAATTCTTCCGCAGTCATAGTACGGAAAAAGCTTTCCTGCTTGACAGGGGCAGCTTTTGGCGCTTCCGGCTTGGGGGCAGAGGGCACGGCGGGAACCGCAGGCGCGGGCTTGAACTGCATCTGAGGACGGTCGGGGGTCTTATTCAACGCACCCAATACACCGTAGTGGACGCAATCAAAAACCGCTTTTTCATTTAAGAATTTTACTTCCGTTTTGGCGGGGTGGACATTCACATCCACCGTATTGGCAGGCAGACGCAGATGCAGCACACAGGCGGGGAATTTGCCAACCATGATCTGATTGCGGTAGGCTTCCTCCAACGCGGCGATGAGCAGCCGGGATTTTACCGGGCGGCCATTGACGAAGAAGGTCTGCAGTGCCCGGCTGGGACGGGAATCCGTAGGTTTGGATACAAAGCCGGTGAGGCTGTAGCTTTCCCAGCGGCTTTCTACCTTGATCATTTTGGCACATTCCCGGCCATAGATACAGTAGACCGCGGCTTCCAATCCGCCGGTACCGGGGGTGGAAAGCACCTGTTTGCCGTCACGGATGAATTTGAACGCTACTTCCGGATGGGCCGGGGCCTGCTGCTGTACGGCAGCCGCCACACGACCGCCTTCCACCGTATCGGACTTCATAAACTTCATCCGGGCAGGTGTGTTAAAAAACAGATCCCGGATAATGATGGTGGTGCCGTCGGGGCAGCCTGCTTCCGATTCCTCGGTGATATTACCCGCTTCCAGATGCAAACTGGTGCCGGCAATGGCACCGGGCGTCTTGGTCATTAAATCGATCCGGCTGACCGACGCGATAGCGGCTAAAGCTTCGCCACGGAAACCCATGGTGGCGATGGCAGCTAAGTCCTCGGCATTGCGAAGCTTGGAGGTGGCATGGCGCAAAAAGGCCGTACGGGCATCCTCGGCAGACATACCGCAGCCGTTGTCGGTGACCCGCAGGAAGGTCATGCCGCCATCACGAATCTCGATGGTGACTTGACTGGCACCGGCGTCCACCGCGTTTTCCAACAGCTCTTTCACTACACTGGCGGGCCGCTCTACCACCTCACCGGCAGCGATTAAATTGGCTACATGGGGGGATAATTGAATGATTTTAGGCATAGAAGTTACCTCATGGCAAGAATACCAATGGCATTGATGACGATGTGCATGAGTATGGGTGAAAGAATGCTGCCGGACTTGGCATATGCCACGCCCAGAGCGATGCTGGCCGGAATGTACTGGATGAAGCACAGCAGCAATATATCCCAGGAGTAGTCCAGAATATATCCAACCACATGGATGGCGCTGAATACCACTGCGGAAACCAGAAAAGCCAGCACAGGACTACGGCGATAGCAGCCGGCAAAGAGGACTCCCCTGAACAGCAGTTCTTCCGTAATGGGCACAAAGAAAATGGTGCAGATAGCGATGGGCAGAAAATCAGACTCCACCATGACGCTGATGTTGGCATCATTGACGTTCATAAAATCCGGGTTTAAGCGCAGGATCAGCATGGAAATCAGGAGATTTCCGCCCCAGTACACCAGAAATCCCCGAAACGCGCCCCGAAGGATCTGGGAGATGTGATGCAGAGAATCCAAAAGGGTCTTCTTTATGAAATCCCGGAAAATGATGGTGGTAATGCCGAAACTGACGATAAAGAATATGACATTGAGCTGGGATACGGACAGGGACACACCAAATGCCTGCCAGATCAGCGAAATCAGAATCGGCAGTACGGTCATATCCAAAACCAGATATACAGCGCCCCAGCGCAATTCTTTTTTGTTGGGTGTTACAGAAAGTGTTTTTTTCATTTCAACATATTTTTCAGCTTGTAAAGCTCGTTCATGGCTTCAATGGGTGTCAGGGTTTCTACCGTGATGGCTTCCAGTGCGGCGCAGACCTGCTGGCTGCGAAGATCCAGCATGCTGATCTGATCCTCCGGCTGAGGTGCGGCGACCACAACGGGACGGCCATCCTGGCTTTCCAGTTCCTCCAGAATTTCCCTTGCCCGGTTGATCACCGTGTTGGGAAGGCCTGCCAGCTTGGCGACCTCCACACCGTAGCTGTCATCGGTGGCACCGGGGACGATCTTACGCAGAAAGATCATCTGGTCGCCCCGTTTTTTGACGGCAATGTTGTAGTTCTTCACATTGGGAAGCTCGTTTTCGATGGTGGAAAGCTCATGGTAGTGGGTGGCGAACAGGGTTTTTGCACCCAGCTTCTTGGGGTTGGCGGCATATTCCAGAACCGCGCGGGCAATGGCCATGCCGTCATAAGTAGAGGTACCCCGGCCGATCTCGTCCAGAATCAGAAGGCTTCGGGCAGTGGCATGCTTCAAAATGGATGCCACTTCGGACATTTCTACCATGAAGGTAGACTGTCCGGAAGCCAGATCGTCGCTGGCACCGATTCTGGTGAATACCCGGTCTACAAGGCCGATCCGGGCAGATCTGGCGGGCACGAAGGAACCCATCTGGGCCATCAGTACGATCAAGGCGACCTGACGCATGTAGGTGGATTTACCTGCCATGTTGGGGCCGGTGATAATGGATACCTGATTGTCCTGCATACCCAACTGGGTATCGTTGGGAACAAAGAGAGAATCCTTCAGCATCTGCTCTACCACAGGATGCCGGCCTTCCCGGATGGAAATCTCATCATTCAATGTGATCTCCGGGCGGCAGTAGCCCCGCTGCACGGCAACGGTTGCCAGACTGCAAAGGGCATCGGCAGCGGCGACAGCGGCAGCCACGGCCTGCACTCTGGCGGCCTGTTGGGCCAGATGCTCCCGGAGCTGTGTAAAGATCTGATATTCCAGAGCGGTCAGCCGGTCTTTGGCGGTGAGCACCTGCTCTTCCAGCTCTTTCAGTTCGGGGGTAATATAACGCTCGCAGTTGGCAAGGGTCTGCTTGCGGATATAGTGGTCGGGCACCTGGTCGGCAAAGGACTTGGATACTTCAATATAATAACCGAATACCCGGTTGTAGCTGACTTTCAGGGTTCGGATACCTGTTTTTTCTTTTTCTTCCGTCTCAATGGCAAGAATCGTACCCTTGCTGCCGTCCATCAGATCCCGCAGCCGGTCTGCTTCGGCATTGGCACCGGGGCGAATAATACCGCCTTCCCGGATGGTAATGGGGGGATCTTCCTTGATGGTGTTTTCAATGAGGTCAGCGCAATCGGTCAAAGGGTCGATAGCCTGTTCCAGCTTCCGAAGCAGGGGGGATTCTACGCAGGCAAGCTGCTGCTTTACTTCCGGCAAGGCCCGGAAACCGCTGGCAAGGCCAAGGAGATCCCGGCAGTTAACAGAGCCGGTGACGATGCGGGTCATAACACGCTCAAAATCCGTCACGCCCTTCAGCGCCTCCCGCAGTTCCCCGCGGCAGATGGTATTGCCCACCAGTTCTTCCACAGCGCTGTGGCGGCGGCTGATCTGGGTGGGGTCCAGCAGCGGCTTTTCCAGCCAGCTGCGCAGCATCCGTCCGCCCATGGCGGTCTGGGTCTTATCCAGAACCCACAGCAGGGTACCCCGCTTTTCTTTGGTGCGCAGGGTTTCAGTCAGTTCCAGATTCCGGCGGGCATCGATATCCAGCTCCATAAAGATGCCGGTGGTGTAATACTGCAGGCTGCGGATATGCTTTAACTCATTCTTCTGTACGAACAGAAGCTGCTTTAACAGGGCGCCGCTGGCCATGATGGCTTCGGGAAGTCCCGTCAATCCCAACTGGGAAAGGGGCAGACCAAAATGGTTTTCCAGAAGGGCCTGTGCGTCTTCTGCCGTGAATCCGGCGGGCAGACCTTCATCCACACAGCAGCGAAGATGGTGGAACAGCGCGTGGTCAATGACAGGGGACACGGCAGCGCTGCCGCCGCGCATTACTTCGCTGGGAGCAAAACGGCCCAACTCGGAAACTGCGGTTTCTTCATCGGGACAGACAGTGGCAAAGAACGCGCCGGTGGAAACATCACAGAAGGCAAGCCCGTATTTTTTGTTTTCCGCATACAGGCAGGCCATGTAGTTGTTGCGGCTTTCTTCCAGCATGCAGCTTTCGGTGACAGTACCGGGGGTAACGATCCGGGTGATATCCCGGCTGACAAGACCTTTGGCGGTAGCGGGATCTTCCGTCTGCTCGCAGATGGCAACCTTGTAGCCTTTGGCAACCAAGCGGGCGATATAGGCATCAACGCTGTGAAAGGGAACACCGCACATGGGGGTCTGCTCTTCCTGGGGCTTGCCACGGTCACGGGTAGTCAGTGTCAGATCCAGCTCCCGGGAAGCAAGGCGGGCATCTTCATCGAACATTTCATAGAAGTCACCCAGACGGAAAAACAGGATGCAGTCCTGATTGTCTGCCTTGATGGCATTATACTGCCGTTTCATAGGGGTAAGCTCTTGCTTTTTATCAGCCATGGATTACACCTCCTGCTGTCCGGTTAAACTCCAGGTAGTTGCGCCGGTGATGGTCAAATCAATAAATTTTCCGATAAGGGTGGGATCACCGCTGAAACGGACAAGCCGTCCGCCTTCGGTACGGGCAGTGAGAAGCTCCTTATCCTGTCCGTCCACCAGACAGCGCATGGTTTTTCCGATATAGTTCTGGTGGATCTGTTCGGAAATGGAGTTCTGCAAATTGCACAGCCGGTCAAAACGGGCATTTTTCTCCGCCTTGGGGGTGGGATCTTCCATAGACGCGGCGGGAGTACCGGCCCGGGGGGAGAATATAAAGGTAAAGAGAGAATCGTAGTGTACTTGACTGATGAGGGAGAGGGTTTCCTCAAATTCTTCCGCTGTTTCCCCGGGGAAACCAACGATCACATCGCTGGTGAGCACCAGATCAGGCATGACGGACTTAGCGTAGTTGACCTTTTCTAAATAGGCCTCCCGGTCATAGTGGCGGTTCATGGCCTTCAGCACACGGGAAGAACCGGATTGGAAGGGCAGGTGCAGCTGCTTTGCGATTTTGGGGGAGGCAGCCATGGTATCGAACAGCTTTTTGGAAGCATCCCGGGGATGGCTGGTCATGAAGCGGATCAGAAATTCACCGGGGAGATCGGAAATGGCTTTCAGCAGGTCCGCAAAGTCCATGCCGTCCTCCAGATCCTTGCCGTAGGAGTTGACGTTCTGCCCCAGAAGGGTAATATCCTTGGAGCCTGCTTCAATCAATGCCCGGCATTCTGCCAGAATATCCTCCGGCTTGCGGCTGCGCTCCCGGCCCCGGACGTAGGGAACGATGCAGTAGGTGCAAAAGTTATTGCAACCGTACATGATGGATACCCAGGATTTTAAGGTGTTGTCCCGCTGCTGGGGAAGGCCTTCGGCGATGGAACCGGCCTCGTCTTCTACAAAGTAGGTACGCTTTCCGGTGGTCAGCACCCGGTACAGAATTTCGGAAAACTGCCACAGGTGGTGGGTGGAGAATACACCGTCCACATGGGGATAGCTCTTTTTGATCCGCTGCACCACATGGTCCTGTCCGGCCATGCAGCCGCACAGGAAAATCTTCTGCCCTTCGTGGCGGCGCTTGGTGTGGGTCAAAGCACCCAGATTGCCGAAGACACGCTGCTCGGCATGTTCCCGGATGGCGCAGGTATTCATGACCACCACATCGGCACCTTCCGCGGTGTCGGTCATAGCGTAGCCGCACTGAATCAAAAGTCCGCGGATCCGCTCGGAATCGGCTTCGTTCTGCTGGCAGCCGTAGGTTTCCACATAGGCAAGGGGGGTGATCCCTTTGCCATGCCAGATGGCATGTATTTTGGCACAGAAGTCAAACTGCCGCTGCAGCTGCTCCTGAGAAATCACAGTTGTTTTTGTATTCATTGTCATTCCTCCGACAATACTATCTCAACTATAAATAATAGCATTTTTTGTGATAATTTGCAAGGGCAGCTTTGGAGTTTTTGATGCTTTGTAAACATTTGCCTTGTATGCTTGCAATTTACATGGGATTGTGGTAAACTCCCATTATTACTATGCTCTTTAAGGGAGAGGAATATATGATCTGTAACAAATGCCATGCGCTAGTGGAAGAGGGCGAGACCCTTTGCCCTGTCTGCGGTGCTGCAATCGAACCGGAAACCGTTGTGGAGACAGAAGTATCCGGGCAGGAAACGGCTACCAATGAAATGGATGTGGAAACTGAGGTTTCTGCGGAAGTGGAAGAAAACAGCGAAGTTTCGGAAGAAACGCAGGAGGAAACCGCACCTGCAAAGAAAAAGACATGGATCAAGGTAACGGCTATCGCTTTGTGCGCTGCACTGGTTCTGGGCCTTGCGTCTATGGTTTGGTACGGCGTCAACGGCGGCTGGAAGCTCAGAGGAAACGATGTGTTCTATAAGAACCAGTACTATGCCAAGGAAGACAAGGCAGTGAAGGCTGCCGATGATGTGATCGCAACCGTGGGTGAGGTAGAATTGACCAACGGTCAGTTCCAGGTATTTTACTGGATGAATGTCTACGAGTTTTACCGGCAGTATGCCGACTATATCGGATATCTTGGCTTGGATCTGGCGAAACCGTTCCACGAGCAGAGTTCCGGCATGGAGAACAGCACCTGGGAACAGTATTTTATCGACAGCGCTCTGAATACCTGGCATAGCTACCAGAGTATGCTGCTGTGTGCCCAGAAGGAAGGCTATGTCATGTCCGATGAACTGACACAGCAACTCGATGAGGTGCGCGCTTCTATGGGTGTCAGTGCTGCGCAGTACGGTCTTGCAAATGCTGATGAGATGGTGCAGTTGGACATGGGCCCCTCCGCTGATATGGAAGACTATATGCATTATCTGACCGTTTACTACAGCGGCATGGAATATGTGGATGGCCTGTATGCAAAGATGGCGCCCACCGATGCGGAAATTGAAGCCTACTACGAAGCCAATGCCGATACGCTGAAGAGCAGCTATGGTGTGGATAAGGAAAGCGGCAAGCTCGTGGATGTCCGTCATATTCTGGTTATTCCCGAAGGCGGCACCACCGATGAAAACAACCAGACCGTCTATTCTGATGATGAGTGGGCAGCCTGTCTTGCCAAGGCAGAGGAAATCCTGAAGCAGTGGAAGGACGGAGAAGCCACCGAGGATTCCTTTGCGGCTCTGGCTACCGAAAAGACCGAGGATCCCGGCTCTCAGGGTACCGGTGGCCTGTACACCTATGTGTACAAGGGCCAGATGGTTCCCGAATTCAATGATTGGTGCTTCGATGAAAGCCGCCAGTACGGCGATACCGACATTGTTAAGACCGACTACGGCTACCACATCATGTACTTTGTTTACAGTGAGGAAGGCTGGTCCCGCCGGGCTAAGGAAGCGCTGATCACCGATGCCTGCTCCGAAGTGATCCAGAAGGCAATGAAAGAATATCCCAAGGAAGTGGAGTATAAGAAGATCGTTATCGGCAAGGCAGATATGTCCCAGTAAAAGCAGCAGGCACACGGATGTTCCGTGTGCCTTTTTTACCAGTTGGATTGCAGTTCGGGCGCAAGGGGCAGTGTGTGGAGGATTTCACGGACGATCTGCCGATACTCGCCAAGGTCGGTGGTCTTGCGCAGGCGCTTGCCCAGCTTTTCGCTGCCTTCAAAGCGGTAAAGCAGCAGATGCCAGTTTTCCTTTAAGCGGAACATAGCATTGCGGGCGCTGCCAAAGGCAATTTGGTATTCTTCCAGCAGGGTGTCCATGAAAGCTTCCAGTGTATCAACAGTGGTGCCGCCGGGACTCAGCATACCGGGATCGCCGATGAGACCTCTGCCGATCATCACCGATTGCACCTGAGGGAATTCTCCGGAAAAGGCTTCAATTTGGGCCATGCTGCACAGATTGCCGTTATAGCAGACCGGAGCTTTACTGTTTTCCAAACAATAGCGGAAGGCATCCATGTTGACACTGCCGTTGTAGAAATCCTTTCGCACTCTGGGATGGACGGTCAGCTCACAGATGGGATAGTCGTTAAAAATATCCAGCAGGGCAGGAAACTCCGCCGGATCTTCAAAACCCAACCGGGTTTTCACGGAAATGGGCAGGGGAGAGGCTGCATAGATGCCGTCCAGGAATTGCCGCAAATGGTCAAGATCACGGAGCATACCGGCACCTTTTCCCTTGGCGGTGACAGTGCCGGTAGGACAGCCCAGATTCAGGTTCACTTCGGTATAGCCTAAGTCCCGGCAGACACCTGCCGCCCAGAGAAAATCGTCGGCAACCTTAGTCAAAAGCTGCGGCACCGCCTCGAAGGGAACACTGTCGGCCTTGGGCAGCTCCCGGGCTTCCCGGGGTGTCAGCGTCCGGTGGACGGTGGGGGAGATAAAGGGCATATAATACCGGGTCACACCGGAAAAATGCCTATGGTGAGCCTTGCGGTAAACACTGTCAGTCAGCCCTTCCATAGGGGCGAAATAGTAATGCATAGATTACCTCACTGTGCAGATTTTGCTCTCATGATAGCATAGGCAAATAGAGGAGTCAATTCTTCTTTACAGGAAACGACAATCCGGCAAACCATAGCATAAGAATGGTCAGCGGCTACTTCTGCGGTATTGCCGGGGTGTTGTGCCGGTGAATTGCTTGAAGACTCTGTAGAATGTTTGCTGATTGGAAAAGCCTGTTTCCAGCATAATATCGTATATGGAATGATTGGTTTCGGTAAGCAATTTTTTAGCCTTTTCTACACGCAACTGATGCAGGTAGCCGCAAAAACCAGCGGGTATCTTCTTTGATATCTCCCGGGACAGGTGGCAGGGATCCACCCCAAGATATTTGGCAGTGTTTTTCAGCGTCAAAGAGTTTGTGTAGTTTTGGGAAATGTATTTGAGTGCTTTGGATACAAGATCCAAACTTATGTCACATGCGTCCTGCACTGTTGCGAGTTCACGGAAAAGCATACCCATTGCGGTATGAAGATAACCGTACATAACCAAATAACTGTTTTCATGGGTATATTCCTCCCATAGAGCGTTCAGAACGGGAATGGCTTCTTTGCAAGACCCGAAGTTTTCATATTTTCGTTTCTCTAACTTGGTTTTCATGATATCGGAAATATCCGGATCGAAGAAGAGCACAATGTAACTGGCATCCTGCGCGCCGGGATATGAATGGACATCATTTTGAAAGGCAATGACAAAATCCCCGGGCAATAACAGTTTGGCCTTTTCATTGCAAACTGTTCTTATTTTTCCTTCCAGGCAGATCGTTACTTCAATATTCCGGTGAACGTGCGCAGGGTAGCTGAAACTGCTTTTGTTTTTCTTGATACGGATCTTTTCTGTAATATCTTCAAAAAACATATTCGATCCCCCCTAATGACGATTATATCAATAAAATATCAAAATTCAACAATAGAGCAATGAGATTTACTACCAATTTTTGATATTCAGCGGAAACGCAATTTTTGAGAATAATTGACCGGTTTTTATGTTTGCTTTTTAAACGGTGAGATTATATGATGGCGGTGAACAAGTCTGCTGTCTCTTTCCTGCGGCGGCGAAGAAGGCTTGATTGCTCTGTAATCCGCTGTGGAACAGATCGAAAGGAAAGTGAATGCTATGTATGAATATGCAAAATTAACTGCGTTGGAGCCCAAGGATCTGGACAGAAGCCAATGGACAAAACCGAAGACCACGCGAAGAAACCTGCAGCCGCCCAAGGCGGAACGACTGATTAACCTGTGGGTAGATGGCAAGATCCTCTTCCGCAGAGTATATGACGGAAGCGATGAGACCGATAAAAAGAACGGGCATGAGTTCTGGGAAAGAGAAGTGGGCGTCGGTCTGTGGATGCTTTACGGAGAAAAGGCAGAGAGATTCGACTTCCGTAAGGCACAGCACGTGACTTCTGCTGACGGCGTTCCGGTTCATGGCCTTAAGTTTCAGTTAGACAGTGCTGCCGTGGAGATGGAGGCCTTCTGTGACACGGAAAGAAAGTGTTCCTGTTTTGTCAAGGTGGCCGTAACAAACAATACAAATCAGGCATCAACCCAAATGTTCAGTTTTCTGCTGAGAACAGACAAGATGTATAAATTGGCTGGGGCAGCGGATCACTATTTACCTTACGATCCGAAGGTAGAGGTATGGAAAACAGAGTGTCCTTCCACCTGGAAACAGGATGGAACTGTGCTTACCGACGGGAAGCATTTTCTTACTGTCCGTGGCGAGTATTTGCCTGTATGGGAGCCTGAAACGGGAGTCCTGCAATGGAAGATTGATTTGGCTGCCGGGGAAAGGAAGGAACTGTTCTTTGTTCTCAACAAAGGGGAAACCGTTGATTTCGACTATGTTACCCAAAAGCAAAAAACAGAGCGGTTTTGGCGGAAGGAATTATCCCGGCTGAATAAGCTGCCGGAGTCCTGGAAACAGAATGCGGAAACTGTGAAAATGGTACGCCATATGGTGACGCAGATGCTGCAGCATGTGACATGCTGCGAGGCAAAGGATTACTATTTCCTCAGACAGGGCGGTTTGCGCTGTATCGGATTTCCTGGGGATACCATGTGGGCATTCGAGATTCTTGCCAGATTGGGTGACTTTGCGGATTATTTGGAGCCGGTATTCGATACTTATTTCAATGTTATGCAGCAAGAGAATGGCGAAATCGTCAATATCGGTATTTACTGGGCAATGATCACATCGACGGTTTTGTGTTCTTTCGGTAATTACTGCAGGTATATGGGCGAGGTAGGCCGCCGCTTCTATGAAAAATACCGCGACAAGGCTTTTGCCGGCTTTGATTGGATAAAAAGGACACGGCAGCAGACGGCTGACAGCGATACACTGGTAAGAGGCCTGTTTCCTCCGCTGCGCGCTTGTGACTATGAGCAGGTATATCAGAACTGGCAAATTACGGATAATTACAATATCATGAATTTGAAACCCTTTGCGGAACTGACAAAACTGTACGCAGATCCCAGAGCGGAGGAAGTACAGGATGAGATCGATCAGTATGTGGCGGTTATGCGCCGGTGCATCCAACCCTATCTGGAGGCGCAAAAGGATTCGGATGAACTCTACATCCCACTCTGTCCTGATGGCAACGACAGGGTGCTGGTAAAAGACGATTACCCCATGTACCATTATCCGAAGTTCATTTTAAATGGGATCATCGGTCCGGAATACAGTGAGAAGATCTACCGCTGGCTGGTGGGTTCCAACCGTTCCAACGGTGTGTTTTACGGAAGAACCATCGTTGGTGAGCAGAGAAGTGTTTGGTATATCTCCGCTGCGGAGATTTCCTGGTTCCAGTTGTGGATGCTCACCGGTGATTATGAAAAAATGCGGGAAATTCTGCAAACACAGCGGGAGTATACGGTAACAGAAGAGTACCACATGATGGAGCGTATCGTTATTGGTCAGCCCTATTATTTGCCATGGACGCCCAATGTAAGCGCCATGTGCAGACTGCTTTGGATGATGCTTGCGGTGGATGAACTGGACAAAAAAAGAAGCCACGGGGCATAATCGGTCAGGTGCGGTATCATGAAGGAAAAAATAGACATCATTATTTTTGGCGGACAGAGCAATATGCAAGGACAATCGGAACGTCTCAGTAGCAGCGATGCGGTGGAAGACGCCTTGGAGTACCGCTATCTGGAAGATGCGCTGATCCCGCTGCGTAACCCTGTGGGTGAGAATATCAGAACGGACAAGACCCGGGGAATTTCTCACAAAAAGGGCGGCGACGGGCAAAAATGGCTCCGTGAGCATGTAACGGGTATGTCTGCTTCCGGTAATACCAATCTGGTGCCGGAATTCTGCAGATCATATATTCAGGTTACCGGTACGAAGGTGGCGGCAGTTCACGCGGCGAAGGGAAGCACCCAGATCAGCTACTGGCTTCCGGGTACCATAGGCTATGAGATGATCGTAGAGAAAACCAAAGCAGCGATCCAAAAATTGCTGCCTGTGTATGACATCGGCCATATCTTCTTTGTTTGGCTACAGGGGGAAAGCGATGCTATCTTCCGTGTTCAAAAAGATGTTTACATGGAAAGTCTGCTATGCTTGAACGCGGCTCTGAAGGAGAAACTGGGCATCGATGCCTTTGGCATCATTCGCGTAGGGCGATTTACAAGGGATGAAAGAGATCAACAGATCATGGACGCACAGGACGCGGTTTGCGAAAGCAATGAGGACTTTGTCATGCTAACACGCATGGCTTCTCAGATGAATGACATATCCCGGTACATGAACCCGGAGGTTCCCGGTCATTTCAGCGCGGAAGGTCTGGAACTGTTGGGAAAAACGGCGGGAGAAGCATTAGGAAAGTGGAGGGTTATGAAATGAAAAAACCATTGGTCAGTGAATTGACGCTTCGCCAAAAAATCGGACAAACGGGTATGCCCAACCCTCCGGATGCGTATTTCAAGGCAAAGGATATGGGAGGCTTTGTGCGATATTTTTCCGAGTATCCTTTTGCGGGCCTGTACTTAAATTACGAGATAAAAAAGCACAGTGTAAAGCCGGTTGCCTCTGCTTCGGATCTTGCCGGAATCGTACAGGAGGCATCCGATGCCTGCGAGATACCCCTTCTTGTGTCCTGTGACGCAGAGCTGGGAGGCAAAGAGTTTTTCGATGAACTGCACCGCATTCCTTCCAACATGTCTCTGGGCGCAGCCAGATCTAAGGAGCTTACCTATCTGAGAAGCTATTATTACGCCCGGGAGCTGCGGTCTTTCGGTATCAACTGGCAGTTCGGCCCTGTGTGTGACCTGCTTTCCAATTTCTTCTGCTGCAGCGGTATCCGGTGCATGTCCGACCGGCCGGAGGCCATGATGGAGCTTTTGCCGGAGATCATCAGAGGTTTCCGGGATGCCGGTGTGATGCCCTGCGCAAAGCACTACCCCGGCACCAAAG
This sequence comes from Faecousia sp., assembly GCA_045606145.1. Classification (GTDB taxonomy): domain Bacteria; phylum Bacillota; class Clostridia; order Oscillospirales; family Oscillospiraceae; genus Faecousia. The sequence goes on along the minus strand of JAZURG010000180.1, from coordinate 41,065 downwards.
GAGAATACCGGGATTCCCATTTCTGCACCGCTGCCAACAGGCAAACCAAGGAGCAGTGGGACAATTCTTACAGAAAGATCTGGCAGACCGCGGTGGATGCGAATGTGGAAAGCATTATGGTATCCCATGCCGCGTTCCCTGCAGTGGATCCCTCCTTCACTAAAAATGGCGCCCCCACACCTTCCACGGCCTCCAAAAAGGTTCTGGATATTCTGCGTGAGGAAATGGGTTATCAGGGCGTTATCTTGACCGATGCCATCAGCATGAAGGGCCTTGCCGCGGCCCTTTCCCATGAGGATATCTATATCGAATGCTTCAATGCGGGAAATGATCTGATCCTGTTCTGCAAGAATGATTATATCGATGTGATGGAAAAGGCAGTTCTTGATGGCCGGGTATCCGTGGAGCGTCTGGATCAATCGGTCCAGAGAATTCTGGATATGAAGGAAAAGCTGGGCCTGTTTGATGAAAAGCGGGATTCCATTCCTATGTCTGAAGAAGAAACCCGGAAGTTTGACCAGGTCGTATATGATATCGGCAAGGCTGCCATTACTCTCATAAACAACAAGGAGCGGATGATCCCCTTTGCGCCCGAAAAGGTCAAGCGGGTGACCGTCATCAATCTGGCACCGTACAGACCTTTCTTTGATGAGCTGAATGTCATGGTCAAGGCTTTTGAAGAAAAGGGCATCACCGTGACACTTCTGGAGCGTCTGCACTCCAAGGAGCAGCTGGAAGAACTAAGCAAGACGGAAGATATCATTATTTATGCCTGTTATCTGGCCCAATCCCGTCCCAGCGGTATGTCCTTCTATTCCCGTCCTGAGGACATGCTGACACTGTTCCATGGCTTGTCTTATGGCGCGGATAAATCTGTTGTCGTCTCCTTTGGCGCTCCGTCTATCTATTACAATTACTTTGAATCGGCCAATGCCTACCTGAATGCCTATTCCAGCGATGCGGGGACCATGCGGGCATTCGTAGACGGGATTCTGGGTGAATTTGAATTTACCGGAAAGTCACCGGTGGCTTTATACCCCAGCTTTGCACAGGAGTAAAAGTCTTTATTCAGGAAAATGTAACACACAGGGCAGTAAAAAACGCATATTCATACGTGCTTGTCCAAAACAAAAGGTTTCGGCGGGAGTAAACCCCCGCCCTACGCTGTCCTTCGGGACATGTTGTAGGGCGGGGGCTTGCTCCCGCCGTTTATGACGGATCTTGATACAGGATATTTTAAGCCTGTTAAATCTCCACGATCGCAGGCAGGATCATGGGGTTGCACTTGGTGGTCTTATAGAGGTAGCTGCTTAGAAGTGTAAGGACAGCTGTTCTGTTGTAAATGGGGGATCGTCAGTGCAACTGTCAGACTGCTGCGGCACAGCCGTGCTTGGATTCATTTCTTGTCCGGTAAAGCCGAAGGTCAACTGGGCTCTGGCCACACCGCCATTGAGAGGCTTTGCGGTCAGCTCTGCCTCGAAGCTTCCGGCAGGTGCTGTCAGCTCTCCGGTGAAGTAGACCGGCTTTTCATTGCCGTTTCGGTCAATGACCTTGGCATGGCTCCCGTCAAACTCGATGAAATCGGTACTCATCAGCTCACAGGCAAAAGTGACCGCGCTGTCACCCAAGCGAACCGTCGGGTTCTTCAGCACCTCATACATATGGTTGACTGCCACGATATCGGTCATTTTTACGCCGGTCATATCGCCCGTGGTCTCCACAGCGATCCTGGTGGCTCTTTCGTGCTTGAAACCGGCGCGGATCACACTGTAAGGAAGATCCCGGTATTCTTTTCTGTCAAAGGGCAAGTCCGGGCGCTCACCGTTATCCGCTTCCAGCAGCACGAAATCACGCCAGCCTTCAAAGTCCGTATCGATGATGTATTCTGCGAAACCTTTTTCGCTGTTAGTGCCGGCACGCATCTTGATGGCGATGGCACCGCCGGCTTTGCCGTTGCCCAGTACAGAAACGGTCTTTGCCAGCTTGGAACTCAGATCGGTCTCACCACCGAAGCTGTTTTCCAGCACCTGCTCTGTAAGGTCCTTATTCTTGTCCAGCTTCAACAGGACTTGGGGATTCGTTCCCTTGGCAGACATCAGTGCTTCAATGCGCACAAAGGGTTTCTGGACAGCGAAGGGATTGCTGTAGCAGGCTTTATTCCGTGCCGCGTCACCCAAATCGAACAGTTTCTTGACCTGATAATCCTTCTCTACGAAGACATAGCTGCCGTCATCTTTCTGGACGATGTGCTGTTCCCAAGGACTCTTTCTTACTGCCCGGAGGAAATCCTCAGAGAAGTAGCCAGCCTTGCGAAGCTCATCACACCGCCGGTAGATGGCGATATTGCGTCTGAGGGCAGGAAGCCGCCTGTACTTCTCCAAATCAGTATCCGCGAAAACCATGTTGAAGTTATACATGGCGGCCAGCGCACCGATGTACTCCGCGGAATCCCAATGCTGATACTTGGTATGCTCGTTGCCCGGGTATTCATCCGTAGTGGCGTAGAAGTAGTACCAACCCAAAGACGGCTGTGTGTACATATCCAGGAAGCACAGATTCATAGGCAGGTGGCATTCCTTATTCCACCACTTAAAGGCCCGGTAAGGGGTATCGAAATTGCCAAGACGGCCTCTTGCGGCCCAAACACTGGGACGGAGCGTGGAACATTCGATAATGGGTGTCGTGTCGCACCATTTCAGAACTTCCCGCAGGAACTCTGCCAGATAGTAGAAGGAAATATCCTCGTTATATCTGCAACCTGTATGAACACCGTCAAGAGCATCCAAATAGATCATCTTGTAGCCGCCCTCATTGTAGGCCTTGGCAGTGTTTCTGGCGATCTGGTAAAACAGCTCCGAACCCAGAACCGGGGCAAACATTCGGAACATGGCTTCCATGTGCTTGACTTGTTCACCCTTGGCATGGGCCACAGCCTTAGTACCGCAGGCACCGCGCTGTGCCACCTTGAAGCCATGGTCATCGTTTTCGAACCGGATCAGCTCTTCCCCGATCATAACGTAGGGAGAATTGGTGTTGAAGAAGCCATAGTCATCACATACATCCACTGTAGACTCTACCGTGGGGATAAACACGGCATCCGCATCGATATCCTCTGCCAGAGTAAAGGTCGCCAGAACGGCCAGATCTTTCTGCCACTTGGGGTCAGAAAGGATTCCATCGCACCCGTAATCGATATAGTGGGCATAGGTATGCAGGCCGGCGCTCATACCATTTTCTTCCAGAAGCTCCACCACATCCTTCTTAAACTGCGCATGGCTGTCAAATTCCACATATTTGAAGTCGCCCTGGCGGAAGGAGGTGGGCCACTGGTGGAAGTCGATCTGATCCACACCCAGGGACTTATAGAATTCGATATTCCCTTCGACGAATTTTCGAGAGTTTTCCAACTGAATGATGTAGTTGCCGCAGTTGGGCTTCACATCCCGGGCCCAGGGACCGCCATATTCCGTGACCAGACCCTTATCGGGGTCGATGGCCAGGCAGACCTTCTTGATCAGTTCCTTGTGTTCCCGGATAGGTGCGATAATCAAGCCATACTTCGCGCCTTCGGTACGCAGAGCTGTAACGACTTCAGCCCTGGTCTCCCGGTCCTTGGCATCGGGATAGAAGCAGGGATTGGTCCAGGTTGTCATGGCAATGCCGATGGCACCGGTGTTACGTTTATCGCTGATATCGTAGCTGTACTTAACATGCGCAAGGCTGCACTTGTAGGAAGCGGCAGGAAGCGCCCCTGCCAGTTCAAAGGTAAAGTATTCTTCTTCAACTGTCACTGCCACCTGGAAATCACCCAGAGGGGTTTCCACAGTGATGCAGCTATCACAGCAGCGCACTGCGGTAGGCGCAACAACAGTTTCTTTGTCCTGTGCGATCAAGGAGAAGAAGTAAGTATCCTCCCCCTTCATTTCCTTGCTATGTACCTTGTCGAAAATGCTCTCTACCTTGGCATCTTTCTGAGAAATCAAAATTTTCGCATAGCGGTTTTCGAAAACAATAGAATGATCCGTCACTGAAATTCTCATGGTGATATCTCCCCTCGGCAATAACGGTTGGTGTTGTAGTAAACTGCAAATATGATTGCAAAACGCGGGACTAAGGAAATTATAGCATCCGGTTGTTGAAAAAGCAAGAAAACACACTTGGAATAAACGGGTATTGTTTATATGAAAAATGGGTGCTTTTCGCATCGCGGTTTCCTGCTGCGGAATAAAGCAGCCCGCTGCCACGTAGCAGCGGGCTGGTCGTATCAGATCTCCATGATAACGGGCAGGATCATGGGGTTGCGCTTGGTGGTCTTATAGAGGTAGCCGCTGATGTCGGACTTGATGGCGGACTTGATAGCGGTCCAATCCTTGATGCGCTTGCGGGTGCAGCGGTCAATGGCCTCCATGGCCACTTCCTTCAGCTCGTCCATCAGTTCTTCCGATTCCTTCACATACACGAAGCCACGGGTGATAATATCCGGACCGGTGATCACGCTGCCGTCCTCGGCAGACAGATTCACACAGACTACGATCATACCGTCCTCAGCCAGGTGCTTGCGATCACGAAGAACGACACTGCCCACATCGCCCACACCGGTGCCATCCACCAGCACCATACCGGCGGGAACCACATGGTCGAACTTGCAGGTGCGCTTGGTCAGCTCAAAAACACTGCCGATCTCACCGATGCAGATGTTCTTGGGATTCATGCCCATCTGCTTTGCCAGCTTGCCGTGGATCTGCAGATGACGCTGCTCGCCGTGGACGGGAATAAAGAACTTGGGCCGCACCAGACCGTGAATGATCTTCAGCTCTTCCTGGCAGGCATGGCCGGATACGTGCAGGCCTTCGCTCTTATCGTATACCACATCCGCACCCTTGCGGTACAGCTCGTTGATGATCTTGGACACGGCCTTTTCATTGCCGGGGATAGCGGAAGCGGAAATAATGATCCGGTCACCGGAGGTAATGTCCACCTGCTTGTGGGTGGAGAAGGCCATGCGGTACAACGCGGACATGTTTTCGCCCTGACTGCCGGTGGAAACGATGACGATCTTGTTTTTAGGCAGGCTTTTGATGGCACCAAGTTCCACGATGGTACCCTGCTTGACCTTCAAATAGCCCAGCTCCTGGGCAACCTTCAGCATGTTCTCCATGCTGCGGCCGGTAACGGCAACCTTTCTGCCGTAGCGCTCAGCGGTGGCAATGACCGCCGCGATGCGGTACATGTTGGAAGCAAAGGTAGTGACGATGATCCGCTGATCGCAGTTTTTGAACTGCCGGTCCAGACCTTCCGCCACCAGATGCTCGCTGGGGGTATAACCCTGACGCTCCACATTGGTGGAATCGGCCAGCAGCGCCAGAACACCCTCGTTACCCAACTGACCGAAACGTGCCAGGTCAATCATGCCGTCGGGGGCGGTGGGGTCGATCTTAAAGTCGCCGGTCATGACCACTGTGCCAACGGGGGTATGGATGGCAAAGGCTACGGCATCGGCAATGGAGTGATTCACATGGATAAACTCCACAGAGAAGCAGCCGGCCTTAACCACTTCACCGGGCTTGTGGGTAATGAGCTTGACCTTGTCCAGCAGCTTATGCTCTTCCAGCTTCAGCTTATTGAGACCGCAGGTCATGGCGGTTCCGTGGATGGGGCAATTGACTTCTTTCATGCAGTAGGGGATGGATCCAATATGATCTTCATGTCCGTGGGTGATGAACATGCCCCGCAGCTTTTTGGCATTGGCCGCCAGATAGGAAAAGTCCGGGATCACCAGATCCACACCGTACATATCTTCATCGGGGAAACCCACGCCGCAATCGACAACGATCATATCCTTGCCGTATTCCAGCACGGTGATATTCTTGCCAATCTCATCGAGACCGCCAAGGGGGATAATTTTCAGTTTTTCTGCCAATTTGATTCAATACTCCTTTCAAATATTGCTTTTACAGCAACACAAACAAGCAACCGTTTTCCCATCCCTTGGCCCCGTATCGCTGCGGTATGAGAAAGCGCCTGCGTAATATTTCTTTTTATAGGGGTGTGTTTGCTTATGAAACACGCAAACACACGGCAGGCCGGGACTGCCCACCCGGCACTTAACAACTGTAGTATAACACACAAATGGTAAAAAGTATACTATTTTTTGTTTGGAATATTTTACAGATGCCTCTATGCGTGGCAAAATCCGATAAATTTAAGGTTTTTTGTGTAAAAGCGGTTGCGCTATGGGATAGAATTTGATATAATACCCGTTAAAGTAGGCATATTCTGGGCAGCTATCCCATTTGATAGGAGACATCGGATATGAACAAAAAACTTGGAAGACTTTTATACAGCCACGTCTGGATCTATTTTGTCATGATGGCCGGATTTGCAGTGGCGTCGCTGATTTTGAAGCAATATGTTTTAGCCGGTGTGGAATTTGTGGTAACGGTGGCAGCGATTTTGATATACGCGACGCATAAGCGTAACCGGCACTGGGAGGTCCAGCAGTTTTTGAACAAACTGACGGACAGCCAGACTGGTGCAAAGGGTGCGGAAAGTCCCTTCCCTACAGCAGTGATCCGCCTGCCGGAAGGCCAGATCCTGCATACCAATGAATCCTTCGGTACAGCTACCGGCTTCTATGACGGCATGACCGAAAGAACCATCGGAGAAGTAGTCCCCGGACTGCCCACCGATTGGCTGGCCGCCGGAAAAGCGGAGTATCCCTATGACATCACTGTGCAGCAGCGACGCTACCGGGTCTTTGGCACTACCGTGCGCGCGGATGATCCTGCCAACACACCTCTGGGTGTCCTGCGGCTGGTGGATCTGACAGAGCTGTATCAGATCCGGGATGAGTATGTTCGTTCCCGTCCTGTGATTGCCATTATTCTGGTGGATAACTATGAAGAATTAACCAAGAACCTCAGCGACGGTGCCATTTCCGCTCTGGATGCCAAGATCAACGATGCCATCACAAAATGGACGGAAGGGTATCACGGCCTTCTGCGCCGCCTGGAAAAGAACCGGTTTCTGTTTGTGTTCGAAAAGCGGGATCTGAAGACCGCCGAAGAGGATAAATTCTCTATTCTGGAGGATATCCATCAGCTTACCAGCACCAACGGTCTGGCGGTTTCCCTGTCCATCGGTGTCGGCGTGGACGGTGTCGATTATGAGGAATGCTACCGTTTCGCGTCGCTGTCCATTGAAATGTCTTTGAGCCGTGGCGGTGACCAGGCAGTTATCAAGGATCGCTACAACTTCACCTTCTACGGTGGTCGTTCCAAAGAAGCTGACCGCCGCAGCAAAGTTCGTTCCCGTGTCACAGCCAACTCCATGATGGAGCTGATCGGCCAGAGCAGCCAGGTCTTTGTTATGGGCCACAGAAACGCGGATATGGATGCGGTAGGTGCGGCAATGGGTATTTGCTGTATGTGCCGCAAGAAGGGCAAAAAGGCCAGTATCGTTCTGGACCTGAATAACAACTCTGCCCAGAAGCTTATCGAAGAGATCCGGGCAGTGCCGGAATACCAGGATGTGTTTGTGTCTGCCCAGGAAGCTTTGCTGATGTGCGACAACCACAGTATTCTGGTGGTGGTGGACACCAATCGTCCCGACCAGGTGGAGAGCAAACACCTTCTGGAAGCGATTTCCAAGGTCTGTGTGGTGGACCACCATCGCAGAGCGGCAGATTATATTAACCCAGTGGTGGTAAATCTCCATGAGCCGTATGCTTCCTCCGCAGCGGAGCTGGCAACGGAGCTGCTGCAGTACGCGGTGGAAAAGGCGGATGTGCTGCCCATCGAAGCAAAGTCGCTGATGGCCGGTATGTTCCTGGATACCAAGAGCTTTAATGTTCGCACAGGCGAGCGTACCTTTGAAGCGGCTGCCTATCTGCGGCAGCTGGGCGCGGACACGGTGGAAGTCAAGCGGTTGATGCAAAATGACTTCCACGATACCATCGTAAAATATCAGATCATCAAGGCATCCCGGCTTTACCGCCAGGAAATCGCCATTGCCGCGCTGAATTCCGCTACGTCCCGTGTTTTGGCGGCCCAGGCGGCGGATGAGCTTTTGAATATTGCCGGTATTACCGGATCTTTTGTGCTGTACCCCGACGGTGATCAGGTGATCATTTCCGCCCGCTCCATCGGTAAGGCCAATGTGCAGATGATCCTGGAGCCTTTGGGCGGCGGCGGTAATGCGGCCACGGCAGGCGCGCAGATCAAGAATACAACGGTCAAGGAAGTGCTGGATGATCTGGTGGCTTCCATTGACAGGTTCTATGAAGAATAATCAATGTAGGGGCGGATGAGCACATCCGCCAGAATAAGGAAAGGAATATACGCTATGAAAGTGATTCTTTTACAGGATGTAAAGGGCAAGGGCAAGAAGGGTCAGATGCTGGAGGTTTCCGACGGCTATGCCAGAAATTTCATGCTGCCCAGAAAGCTGGCTATCGAAGCCACTGCCGATGCGATCAATACCATGCGCATGAACGATAAGGCTGCCGCTGAGAAGGCTGCCAAGGAGCGTGCCGAGGCACTGGAAATCTCCAAGCAGCTGCGTGCCATGACTCTGGTCGTAAAGGCCAAGGGCGGCGGAGCGGGCAGACTCTTCGGTTCTATCACCAACCAGGAAATCGCTGACGCACTGGAAAAAAACTCCGGCATCAAGCTGGATAAGCGCAAGATCGTCATTGCCGACACCATCAAGAGCGTTGGCACCTACACGGTCAACTGTAAGCTGGGCTACGAGATCACCGCACCTCTGACGGTGAAGATCGAAGAACTGTAATTGCGACAACTGCAGTTTGCGCGAAGAGGATACCAAAATGTCTTTGTTGGATAAACTCCACAATATGTCGCTGCGCGTACTTACCCTTTGCGGAATCGGTGCAGTGCTCTCTCTGGCTGTAAACATGATTACAGCTGTTGCGATGTTTGTGGGACAACACAAACAGAAATAATCGGATCACCTAAAAAATACAGAAAGGAGAAACTAACATGGATGAAGAACTGCTGAACCGGCAAGTACCCCAATCTCTGGAAGCAGAACAATCGGTACTTGGCTCTATCCTGATCGACAGCCAGTGCATTACCGAGATCATCGGCGTTTTGCGGCCGGAGGACTTCTATAACCAGCAGAACCGGGAGATCTACGAAGCGATCTATACCATGTTCAACTTCTCCCAGACCATTGACCCTGTTACCGTTCTGGATAAGATGCGGGAAATGGGTGTTTATCACGATAATTCCAGAGATTATATTCTTCAGCTCATGAAGATCACACCTACTGCCGCCAATGCCCAGCGGTATGCCAATATCGTTCGGGATAAGGCAATGCTCCGGGGCTTGGCCCAGGCCGCAACGGAAATTTCCGACACGGTTTATTCTCAGGTAGGCACACCGGCAGAAATGCTGGAAAGCGCCGAGAAGAAGATCTATGCTCTGCGTAAGGGTGAGCGGGGCGATTCTCTGGAACACATCGGTACGATTCTGCATAAGGTCTTTGACCGCTTGACAGAATTGAGCCAATCCGATTCCCTGATCCCCGGTTTGTCTACCGGCTTGCGGGATCTGGATACCAAGATCAACGGTCTGAACAAGTCCGACCTGCTGCTGGTGGCTGCCCGTCCCGCTATGGGTAAGTCTGCCTTTGCATTGAACATAGGTGTCAATGTGGCAAAAAAGTACAATAAAACCGTTGCCATCTTCAATCTGGAAATGTCCAGAGAGCAGCTTGCCATCCGTCTGCTTGCCAGTGAGAGCTTTATCGAGATGCAGAAGCTTGCCACCGGTAAGCTCAGCGAGGAAGAGTGGGGCAAGCTGTGCATGGCTTCTGCCGCTTTGAGCCAGGCAGACATCCGTATTGACGATAATCCTACGGTCACCGTAGCGGACATCAATGCCAAGTGCCGCCGGCTGGACAATCTGGGCCTTGTGGTTATCGACTATCTGCAGCTGATGACCGGTTCCGGTTACGGCAAGAACAGCGAAAACCGTGTTACGGTGGTTGGCGAGATCTCCAGAGCGCTGAAGATCATGGCCAAGGAGCTGAATGTGCCGGTGATCTGCCTGAGCCAGCTTTCCCGTGCGGTAGAAGGCCGTACCGACAAGCGGCCCATCCTGTCGGACCTGCGTGAATCCGGTGCTATTGAACAGGATGCCGACTCGGTCATGTTCCTGTACCGTGATGAATACTACAATGAGAATACCGAAGACAAGGGCCTTGCCGAGTGTATCGTGGCAAAGAACCGTCACGGCGAAACCGGTACGGTAAAGCTGCAATGGTTCGGTCCTTATCAGACCTTTACGGACCGGGAGTGGAAGCATGCTGAATAAGCTTCTGTCCATGATCCGGAAATACGGCATGGTGCAGCCGGGGGATACCGTGGTATGTGCCGTGTCCGGCGGCGCGGATTCTGTGGCGCTGCTGTTTGCCATGTACCTGCTGAAAGAAAAACTGGATATCCGGCTGGAAGCAGCTCACTTTAACCATAATTTGCGTGGTGAGGAGTCTGACCGGGATGCGGATTTCGTAAGGAACCTGTGTGACCGGTATGATATTCCGCTGCACATGGGATCTGCCCATGTGGTGGCAGGGAAGAAAGGTCTGGAGGCGGCGGCAAGAGATGCCCGGTACGGTTTCTTTGAAACCTTGAACGGAAAGATCGCTACCGCCCATACAGCCGATGACAATGCGGAAACAGTGCTGATGCACCTGGTCAGAGGCACCGGTCTGAAGGGCCTTGGCGGTATCAGTCCTGTCAGAGGAACGCTGATCCGGCCCATGCTGTTGGTAACACGGCAGCAGGTGATGGCCTTTTTGCAAGAGTATCATTTGCCGTATGTGGAGGACAGCTCCAATGAAACGGACGCGTTCCTGCGCAACCGGCTCCGCCACCATGTGATTCCCCTTTTGAAGCAGGAGAATCCCCGGCTTGGTGAGAACCTTTCTGCCATGGCTATGCGCCTGCGGCAGGATGAAGAAGCCCTTAGCCAAATGCCGTCCATGGAAGATGGCTTGACGATCTGCGAGGTTCTGGATATGCTGCCGGCACAAAGAAGCAGAGTGCTGGAAGGGTTTTTAAAGAAGAATGGTGTCAAAGAACCGGATTCGGCCAATATTGCCCAGGCGGAAGCGCTGCTTCTTTCCGAAAATCCTTCGGCTAAGGCCCGATTCCCCGGTGGGGTGACGGTCTGCCGCCGGTACGGAAAGCTTGTGGCTGCAGAAAAAGCGGAAGCGTTCAAAGAAATCCAAATTTCCTGCCCGGACGTGGCAGAATTGCCGCAGCTTGGCCTTCGGGTACGGTGCTGCCCGGCAGAGGAAATCATCAATACAGAAAATGCATTCACGGTACGCCCCTTTGGAACGATGACCTTGCGGGCCAGAAAGACAGGAGATACCATCCGGCTGTCCGGTGGGACAAAGACACTAAAAAAACTGTTTATTGACAGGAAGATCCCGGCTGACCAGCGGGACCGGATTCCGGTTCTGGCTGATGAAACCGGTGTCCTTGGCGTATACGGAATCGGTGTTGACCGTGAACGGGCAGCCAGAGAGCTGCCTGCGGTACAGATCCAATTTGAAGTCATGGAGACCATAGAGAATAATAACGCATAATATGCGGGAGGTTACAGTATGACAAGTGCCATCGATAGGGTCTTGATTTCTGAAGAGGAAATCAAGGCAAAGATTCAGGAACTGGGAAGCATCCTTTCTCAGGAGTATGCGGATAAGGATCCCATTTTTGTTGGCGTTTTGAAGGGCGTCGTGGTGTTCTATGCCGATATGGTCAGAGCCATTACCGTACCCTGCCAGTTTGATTTTATGTGGATCTCCTCCTACAGCGGAACCAATTCCACCGGACAGATGCAAGTGAAAAGGGATGTCTCCGCGGATATCAAGGGCCGTCACGTGGTCATTCTGGAGGATATCTACGACACCGGCAATTCCCTGGATTTTACTTACAGACATCTTTTGTCCAAGGAGCCTGCCTCTTTGAAGATCTGCACTTTGCTGGATAAGCCGGAACGCCGGAAACCGGGTATCACACTGGTTCCCGATTATGTGGGCTTTACCATCCCCAACGAGTTTGTGGTCGGTTATGGCCTGGACTTTAACGAGCATTACCGGAATCTGCCTTATGTGGGCATATTAAAGCCGGAAGCATACCAAATTTAAGGAGAACCCATTTTGAAAAAACGCAGTGTATTTGGAGTTGTTATCTATATTTTGATCCTGTGCCTGATTTTGTCGTGGGCATTGGGCCTGTTCCGGTTGAATCGCAATGAGATTTCTTATTCCGGGGTCATAGAGCTGTTTGAAAATGAAAAGGTAAAGGGTTTTACCGTTCAAGACCAGCAGATTTATCTGGAACTGCATGAACCCTACAAGGGCAAGACTACCCTGATAACCACGATGGCCGACGCGGAAAGCTTCCGCCGGGAAATGTGGTCTACTTTACAGGAACAGACACAATCCGGTGTTCTGCAATACTATGATTTTATACCGGAAAAGCAGACGGGACCCTATGACTATGTGCTTCCTCTGATTTTGGCAGGCTTTGTGATTCTGTTGGTATGGTTCTTTATGATGGGCAAGATCAACAGCAACAACCCGCTGGCCAACTTTGGAAGGGCAAGAACCGTTCTGGGCGTGCCGGATAATAAGAAAGTCACTTTTGACGATGTGGCAGGCGCGGACGAGGAAAAGGCAGAATTGCAGGAAGTGGTTGACTTCCTGCGTAACCCCAACAAGTATACCCAGATCGGCGCACGAATCCCCCACGGCCTGCTGTTGGTAGGCCCTCCCGGTACCGGCAAGACCCTGCTTGCCCGTGCTGTGGCCGGGGAAGCGGACATTCAGTTTTTGTCCATTTCCGGTTCTGATTTTGCGGAGATGTATGTGGGTGTAGGTGCCAGCCGTGTCAGAGACCTTTTTGAACAGGCTAAGCGGATTGCCCCCGCAATTATCTTCATTGATGAGATTGACGCGGTTGGCCGTAAGCGCGGTTCCGGTTTGGGCGGCGGCCATGATGAAAAGGAGCAGACGCTGAACCAACTGCTGGTAGAAATGGACGGATTCGGTCGTACGGAGGGTGTCATTGTGATGGCAGCTACCAACCGCCCGGACATCCTGGATCCCGCTCTGCTGCGGCCGGGTCGTTTTGACCGGCAGATCCATGTGGGCCGTCCCGATGTAAAGGGTCGGGAGGACATTCTGAAAGTGCATGCCAAGGGCAAGCGTTTGGATGACAGCGTGGATCTTAAGACGGTGGCCCGTGTGACTCCCGGTTTTACCGGTGCGGATCTGAGCAATTTGATGAATGAGGCGGCGATCATGGCAGCCCGGGATAACCGTCCGGTACTGAACATGAAGGATCTGAACGACGCGATGATGAAGATCACCGCAGGTCCCGAAAAGCGCAGCCGTGTAATTAACCGTAAGGACCTGCGGGAGACCGCGATCCACGAGGCAGGCCACGCGGTGGCGATGTACCATCTGCCCACCCAGGATAAGGTGCTGAATATCACCATCATTCCCAGGGGACAGAGTCTGGGCTCTACCTGGCAGGTGCCCAGAGATGACGGCTTCAATATGACCCGCAATCAGATGTATGAAGAAATCGTCAGCTTGCTGGCTGGCCGTGTGGCAGAGGCGCTGTTTGTGGGTGATATCTCCGTTGGCGCTTCCAATGATATCGACCGTGCCTCCAAGCTGGCCCGGGACATGGTTGCCCGGTACGGCATGTGTGAAAAGCTGGGAACGGTCTCCTATCTGGACGACGGCGAAGTGTTCATTGGGCGGGATTATCAAACCACCAAGGGGTATTCTGAGAAGGTCGCGGGTACCATTGATGACGAAGTCAAGGTTCTTGTGGACAAGGCCTATGCCCAGTGTGAGCAGATTTTGACAGATAACAGCGCCAAGCTGATGGAAGTGGTAGAATTCCTTTTGCAGAATGAAACCATGACCGGCGCGCAGTTCGCAGCCTGCATGCAGGGCGAGCAAATCGGCGAAGCCTCCGAAACTGCTATGTTTGAAGGCAATGAGGAATAAAAGAAGGGTATGTTGCAGTCGTTTTGCAACATGCCCTTTTGTTATACGTATTTCTGCATGTAGAACTCGTCTCGATAAGTACCGTCTTTGAGCTTAAAAGCATTGGGCTTTTGGGAAACCACACGAAAACCGAACTTCTCGTATAAATGCCTTGCGCGATCATTGCCCTCGATAAACGCAAGCTCCAGGATCTCTGTACCTCTTTTTTGGGCGGCAGCGATCAGTTCTTCAAACATAGCAGAACCGATTCCGAGATTCCAGTAATCTTTAAGAATGGCAATTGCAACGGTAGCTCTGTGGGAGGTTTTTATGCCGCTGCGAAAGCTGATTTCGCAGTTGCCTGCAACCTCGCCATCAACATAGCAGGCAATACCCAGAGTGTTGGGAGAGGAGCGCAGGCGGTTTACCCATTCCACCTCCTGCTCAACGGTGATATTCCATTCTTCGGGATAACGCAGGAGAAAATCAGTTTCACCACAGGCTTTCTTTATGTAGTTCAGCAGCTTTTCCGCATCTTCAACACATGGACTTTTTAAGATGGCTGTCCTGCCATCTTTTAAAAGTATTGATTTATCTTCAAATATCATTTTGATACTCCTTTCATCCTTTCCGACCTTCAATTGCAAAATGAGTCTGGATCATCTTTGCAACTTCATCCGGAGCCAAAGTAGTGTTGTTGATTTTGATATAGTTTTCAAAAGGCAGGCTTTCTCCGTCATAGGAATTGAGCCGGTATTTCTCGCTGGTCTTTCTCATTTCCCCTTCGCTCCATGCAAGGTCACGCTTGGATTCTTTATGAAGCAAGCGGTTTTCACTTTTGTTGCGAACAAGACGTTCTTCAAAATCGGCACAAAGCTCGACTACGCAGCAGTTTGCTCCGTTGGATTTGAATAAATCAATGATGTTCGTTACATAGTCAAGCTCCTCCTGCAAATCGAATGCACACATATAGGTGAAGATCAATCCTGGGAAATCCCCTTTGGCGAATAGCTCAAACACAGTCTTTCGAATGGTTTCATTCAAAACACACCATTCTTTTTCCGAGTGAGCAAAGAGCTTTCGGGTCAGCTCGATGGACATATGATTGTGGAACAAGCGTAGGTCTGTGACCTTGGCGAGTTCTTGTCCAACGGTCATCTTGCCTACAGCATGAGGACCCAAAATAATAACAAGCGTTTTAGACATTTTCAAAACCTCCTGTAAATATATAAAAACGGTGCAAATCGAATCTTGCTTCGACTTGCACCGTAAGTATCCTAATATCCTATAATCCTGTAAAAAGACTATACTGAAATTTGGGTACGACAATACAAGCCCGACCGATACCAATAAATAGTATCCACGCCGCGCATATGAACAGTATTCATGTTGAGAACAAAATTTTTAACTGTCATTGTCGTAGTCCTTTCTGAAATTTTGTGCATTATATCACTGATCTTTGCGCATGTCAATACATGGACAGAATTTAGAACAGAGATTTCAAATGCTTGCGATTGTTGATCGCTCAGTAAAGCTTCAGCCATTTTACTGCTTTTCTTGCGATTTTGTAGACAGCGGGTTCCAATTCCTTTTGGGCTTCTTTCAGCGCCTGCCGGATGGGAAGCTGCTGGGGGCAGTGCTTTTCACACTTACCGCAGCCGATGCAGTTGGAAGCGGCGGTGGAAGTGGCTCTGACAGCGGTACACATGAAATATTCCTTCAAGCCGGAGAACCTTCCTTCTGTATATACCCGGTTGTAGGCGGCAAAGGTGCCGGGAATATCCACATGCATGGGACAGGGAACACAGTAGCCGCAGCCGGTGCAGCCTACCTTCATTTTGCCGTTAATGGCTTTCACCACCTGCCGCAGCATGGCTTCTTCCGCTTCTCCCATTTCTCCAATCTGAACATCGGAAGCGGTGGCAACGCTGTCTTTCACCATTTCCAGAGAGTTCATGCCGGACAGAACACAGGTGATTTCTTTCTGATTCCAAAGCCACCGGAAGGCCCACTGGGCGGGGGTGCGGGAAATTTTGTAAGCATGGAAAATCTGCTTTGCTGTATCCGGCAGCCGGTTTACCAGTCTGCCGCCCCGCAGGGGTTCCATGATGACAACGGGCAGGCCTTGTTTATAGGCATAGTGAAGACCTCTTCTGCCGGCCTGGGAGTGTTCGTCCATGTAGTTGTACTGGATCTGGCAAAAATCCCAAGCATAGGCATCCACCAGCGCGCAGAACATGTCGGTGTTTCCATGGTAGGAAAAACCCACCTGCCGGATGGCACCGCTTTGCTTTTTCTCTTCCAGCCAGCTTTCAATGCCCAGCGCTTTCAGCTTTTCCCAGGTCTGCACGTCCGTCAGCATGTGCATCAGGTAATAGTCGATATGGTCGGTTTTCAGCCGCTTCAGCTGCTCCTGAAACAACCGCTCCATGGCATCCATGCTCTTGATCAGATAGTGAGGAAGCTTTGTGGCAATATACACCTGATCCCGAATGTGATTTCTGTGCAGGATCTCTCCCAGAGCGGCTTCACTGCCGGGATAGACATAGGCGGTATCGTAGTAATTGACACCGCTGCGGAAGGCTTCCAGAATCTCTTTCTCAGCCTTGTCTAAATCAATGCGCCCCAAACTTTGGGTGAAACGCATACAGCCATAGCCCAGTATCGAAATGGGATTTCCGTATTTGTCGTTGCGGTAGTTCATCAGCACACCTCGTTTCGTTTTTTTATATTTTATACTATTTTTGTGTTAAAAGCAACCTTGCGCCGAATGGGTTTGTGTGCTATCATGGCTTGAAGAAAAAGAGGGGAGAAAAGTCATGCTGGGACATATTTTGATAACGGCGATCAATGCCATCCTTCCTATTGTATTGCTGATCGTGTTGGGATATTTTCTGCGCAATCGGGGAATGTTCAACGACAGCTTTATCAAAATGGGCAACACGCTGGTGTTTAAGATCTGCCTGCCCTGTATGCTGTTTGTAAGCGTATATGAAATCACCGCTATGGAATCGGTGCAGTGGGATATGGCCATCTATTGCGTGGCGGCGGTGATCGTGCTGTTTGCGCTGGGTGGAGTGGCGGCGGTGCTCACTACAAAGGACGGCCGCCGCAGGGGTGTGGTATGGCAGTGCTGTTTCCGCAGTAACTTCGCCATCATCGGTATTCCTCTGGCCATCTCCCTGGGCGCGGGGGAGACAGATGCTTTCAGCGCCATCATTGCTGCTCTGGCAGTGCCGATCTTTAACATCTTTGCGGTGGTGGCGCTGTCGGTCTTTACGGAGGATGAAGCCGGACACAGACCCGGTGCCAAGCGTATTGCATTGGACATCATTAAGAATCCACTGATCATTGGTGTGGCCCTTGGCCTTTTCTGTCTGGGTCTGCGGGCGCTGCAAAACCGCATTTTTGGGGAAGTGGTTTTTTCGCTGCGCCGGGATCTGAAATTTGCCTACAGCGTTATTGAAAAGCTGAAGGCAGTGACTACGCCTCTGGCGCTGATCGTGCTGGGAGGGCAGTTTAGGTTCTCTGTGGTCAAGGGCATGTTCAAGGAGATTGCCGTGGCTACCGTTTTTCGGATCATCGTTGCGCCACTGCTGTGTATCGGCGCGGCGGTATTGATCGCGAAAACCACAGGCATCATTTCCTGCGGGCCGGATACTATGCCGGCATTGATCGCCTTGTTCGGTTCTCCGGTGGCGGTGTCCAGCGCCGTAATGGCCTCCCAGATGGGCGGCGATGAACAATTGGCGGCCCAGTTGGTGGTCTGGACCTGCGTTGGTTCTATTTTAACCATATTTGTGCAGGTGTGTATTTTGATGGCAGCGGGCCTTTTGGTAGTGTAGTTTTTACAAGCTTCTTTACAAGTGATCCTCTTGTGTGTATAATTAACAAAGAATACTTGCCTTTATCGGTGAAGGAGGTTTTTTGCATGGATAGAGCAGAACTGAAAGCGAAAGCAAAAGAACAGATCAACGGTCATATTTTGGCGCTGTCCCTGATCATGGTGACGGCTGTTGTTGTCTGTGTTTTTGTGGGATGCATCCCGGTTGTTGGTGTTATCGCCGCGTTGCTGGTGGTCATACCCGTATTCAACTTTTCCGTTATTACTGTTTACTTGAAGCTGACGCAGTACATGACTCCCGAGTTGGCAGAACTCTTTGTCCACTTTAATAAGTTTTGGGCAGCGTTCAAGGTTACTTTTCTTACCGCCCTGTTTACCTTCCTGTGGTCTTTGCTCCTTGTGATTCCCGGTATCATCAAGGGATATTCCTACGCTATGTCTATGTATATCCTGGCTGATAATCCTGAAATGGGAGCGCTGGAAGCAATTGAACGCTCTAAGGCTATGATGAACGGCCATAAGATGGAATTGTTTGTACTGCATCTTTCCTTCTTTGGCTGGTTTCTGCTGTGTGCAGTGACTTTTGGTATTGCCCTCTTATGGGTCGTTCCTTATGTTAACGCAACCATGGTTAATTTCTATAACAGTATTAAGAATACTGCCGCAGAAGCATAATTTACAGAATAACAACGGGCGTGTTGCTGAAACACGCCCGTTGTTTGTGCATATTAGGCTAGTCGTTCTGCAGTACCAGCACCGCTTCCAGATCAGCCGGTTCGCGGCTGCAATTCACAACGAAGTTCTCCAATCTGGCCAAAACTGCAACATCATACTGGTAGCTGTCGACGATGGTTACACCTACCTTATCCAGGTAGTTTTCCTTTCCCAGTACAGTATCACGCTCACGCACCACATAAACAAAAGTATAACCATCCTTATCGGTATAGACGGCCCGTTTCGGTACGACAGAATCATATTGCGCGGTAACACAACCCATGGATATCTGTACAGGCTCTCCATGAAGGGGGATAAAGCTCCCTCCTAAAGAAACTTCTGCCCGCAGCAGATAACGGTTGGTGGCAGCATCAAAGGAAACGGATACGTTCTTTGAAGAGAACTTCTGATTTCGTGCAACAAAAGTATACTGCGTATACTCCCGGTATTGCTCCGCAGGAAGCAGCCATTGCACGAGAAAACCGCCTGCCCGTACTCCATAAGTAAGTTCGGAAGAGATTCCTATGACTTGCCCGTCTGCCGGAGCATATAGAATTCCGTTTGCATCCATCAAAGACTGAAGGGCAGCTGCTTGACTTTGAAGAGTTTCCTTCTTTGCTTCCTGCAACAGGTGTTCATTTTCTGTTCCTGCCTGCGCTGCGGAAAGGGCATCCAACTGAATCAAAGTTGTGTATAGCGTTTCCTTCAACTGCGCAAGCGAAACTTTTGCTAAGGCGTCTCCTTTAGTAAAATTGTCACCTGCGGAAACAAGCCACTGCTCTACAGAACATCCTTCAGGAACTGTCAGTGTTTCCGTTTGAGAAAAGTAAATGCTTCCTATTCCGTCCTGTGTAATATTGAATCTCTTGCTTACAGAAGATGAAATCATTACCCGGTTTAGTCCCGAAACATAATTGTTTACAGATACGGCGGTACAGATAGCTGCAATGAGCAGCACCGTTACAACGCATGCCAGGATTCTCCAACGACCTTTCTTTACCATCTTCCTGCCTCCTGTTCAAAATCTCTTCTGCATATCAAAAACAGCAACACCAAAGGAATGGAATAGACGATAGCGCCTGCGCTTTGCAGCACGGTCTCCATATCCCGAATGGATAAGGACAGCGGATACTTTGTGAAATCCTGCAGGAACACCAAAGGCTGTTCAATCATATTCCAAAAATCCGCTGTACAAATAAGCACTAATGTGTATAGACCCGCCCGCATTTGCGGGATGACCATACGGCGGTAAATCGTAAATTCCCCAGCACCGTCCAAGCGGGCAGCCTCAAATATCTCCGGTGGTATCTGCCGGCAAAACCGATATGCAAAATACACGTAGTAGGGACTAAAGCAGCAGGCCAACACCACCGCCCAGCGGGATCCAATCAGCTCAAGATTGTGCAGCACTACGAAATTCGGCACCAGTAGAACCTGTGTCGGTAAAAGAGCCAGAAGAATATAAAGTCCCAGCACCCATTTTTTTACCCGGGGCGATGCAATTACCAAGGCATATGCCGCCAATGTGGAGAAGAAATAAGTAATGATTGCGATAGGCAATACGTAGGACAGTGTATTCCAAAAACCGATCCAGTACTCGTAATTATGAAAGAGTATCTGCTGATAACCCGCAAAAGAAAGATGGTCATACAGAAAGAGCCACAGGTGTTCTACACCAGAGGATATTGGATTTTCCAAAGAACAAAGGACGATATATACCACCGGAAAAAAGACAAATAGGGAAAGCAATACCTTTACAAAACCCTGCAGCGGCTTAGGAGAATTATACCATTTCATGCCTATTTCCTTTCCGGAATACAACTCCATGCAAGACCAATAGTATTACGATCACCAGCACAGCGCCAATGGAAAGCCGCTGGTAATTAAGATTCTGAAAGTTATTAAAGAAGAAATTCTGTATCAGATATAGTGAGTCCGGGGGATATAGCCCATAAAGCAAATAGCTTTCCCGGAACATTCGGAAAAAGCATATTGTATTGAAAATATAAAGGAATTTAAGGTGTGGTACAAGGTAAGGCATATCCACAGCAAGAAAGGCCTGCCGCTTATTTGCGCCATCGATTACCGCGGCCTCGCTCCCTTCCTTTGGTATCATATTGTGCGCGCTTTTCAGAATTAGCGCATTGATTCCAACATGCTTCCACAGGAAGATAAGGCCGAACACCACCGGAGGAGTCATGTTTTGTAAGGCTGGCAGCTCCTGCACGCAATTGGTGATCAGCGCAGGTGGGAAGAACATGCTGATAGAAATAATGCAAAGAAAAGCGATGGTTTTCTTGCTGCGGTCAAGCAGATAAACCGTCCCAATTGCCAGCAGATACAGTACCGCCAAATAAATAATTAACAGAATAAAAGTATTCCAAAGCGCCAGACGAAACGTTTCTGAACGAAATAGGGAAATATAATTGTCAAATCCAGCAAATCGAAAACGGCCAAAAGTGCGGCTGAAGGAGAATAATAGGCAATAGCACAACGGGAAGAAGAAAAAACAAAGCACCCCCACCATGCTGGGAAATAAAAACAGGATGCTGGCAAGCCTTTGCTTTTTCATACAATACAACCCTTTAGCCGCATTGTGTCAGCACAAACAGGTATGATGGAGTGCATATAAACGGCCGCCTTTCTTATAAAATGAACTTGATAAAAATGCACACTACAACGCGCATTAGGAGCGGCTGTAGTGTGCACCATTAATGCGGAATTAGTGATGAAACAGCCTTTTCTCACTCCTGCAAATAACGGCGAATCTGGTTCTCCAATTCGGCATAGCAGTCGTCAAAGCTTGCTGCGCCGGTAAGATAATCCATCATGCAGCCGTCAACCAATCCACCTAAAACCGGGTTGGGAATATAAGCTTCGGAAACTTTTTCGGGTACGGAGCGCAGGAATGCGGCATTTTGCTGATCCAATGGGGCGAGGCGGACCTTTGGACCTTGCCCGGATTGGGTTTCCAGCTGCACCACACAGTTTTCGTACCCTGCTACCGTCACAGGGGCATAATAGGCGCTTCCGGTATCATATTTATTGAAGTCGGTAGAAAAGGGCGTATTCAGTATAAATTGTAACAGCTCCCAAGCGGCATCTGCATTTTGTGTATTGGCATTGATGCCTCCGTAATGTATGACTTGCGCGGACAACCCATCTCCTTCAAACTGCGGGAAATAGGCGGCATACATCTGCTGCTGTGTAAAGGTTGGATATACGGTTTGGTAGAACCGCAGGTTATGCATAAAAGAGTATTGTTCGATCAAGAATGTAAAATGGGATACTGCTCCGGCAAAGTCATTTTTATATGTGGTGTTGATTGCCTGAATCTTTTTTAAATGGTCAAAGAAAGATTTTACCACGACAGCGGTCTTCTCCACCTTTTCTTTATCTGCAACAAAGGTTCCATTTTCAGTATCCACTACAACAGTTCCGGTATTTTCCAAAAAGAAATTCAGCGGATCCGCCCGCATGAGAGAAAGACTGGCTGCAGCATACTGCTGCTCGTCTGTCAAACGTTCTGCCTCCATCAGCAAAACATCGTAAATACTTGCATCATCGTAACCGTGCTGTTTTACAGCCTCTTGGGTAGAGTAAACCTGCAGCAAGTTCCAGCTCATAGGAAGCACATATTGCTGTTCCCCAATTTTGCCTGCATCCAACAACGTTGTATAACAGCCATCATCTTTCAGAGAGGGCATATACGAATCCAACGGTAGAAAAACACCGGATTGAGAAAATTTATAATAGTCCGTTGCGCTGTAGAGACTGTTAAAAAGCAGAACATCCGGTCCTTTACCGCTAAGAAGCTCTGTAGTCATTTGCTCGTTCATCTCTTCATAGGACGCGAATTTGACCACATTTAAGGTTACATCCGGGTTAGTATTCTTGTAACCCTCAACAGCGGCAGTATAAAACGCATCCCCTTCTACTGTATACACTGTCAACGCCGTTGGCTCTTTCTGGCAGGCACACAGGCTGATCGCCAAAATCAACACGAATAACAAACAATACTTTTTCATAATTTCCACTCCTCCAATTAAGCTAAGATTTTAGGTACAGCAGCTAACAGGGGCTATTACCTTCTTTGCACCGAGGTTGTTATATATTTTACTGCAAAAAAGAGCTGTTTACAACAGGCAACTACGCAACTGCGAAAATTCTGGCGCAACTGCGAAATTTATTGCCTAAGGGCATACAATATACCTTATTAACGATAATTAAACCATCCTGTTTTGCTCTCCGCATATGCTATGTAAAAAATTTACTACAAGCTCTTCCATAATGCTGAATTTTATAATATAATAAATTGCAAAATTTCAGAACTATGCAAACCCGTAATGTAAAAAAGTGTTAATTGGATGTATTATGATATAGAGACAAGATACGAGCCAATTGAACATTATAAGAGCGAGAGGGAAAGTCTAATGATAGAGGTCCTAATTTGTGATAACGATTTATTTTTCATTGAAAGAATACAAGCTTCTGTAGAAGCTTATTTTCAATCTAAAGATATTAAAGTACAAATTTATTCTTATTCCGATGCGCAAACAATTAACCCTCAAATCCTTAAAAGTGTAGATATTGCATTACTAGATGTTGATTTTGAAAATAGCAACTATAACGGAATGGATATAGCAAGATCTTTGAGATCATTTCGAAAAGATTCTGTCATTGTTTTCATTACCAATTTTATAGAATATGCTCCAGAAGGATATGAAGTCCAAGCCTTTCGCTATTTACTAAAAAAGCAGTTGCGTACCGACTTGGATCAATGTCTCAGCCTCGCTGTAGCACAGTTAAGCTGTGTTCGTGATACAATCAAATTTCAGATTAATGGTGAGCATTTTGATGTACCACTTGTAGAAATACAATATTTCAGTGTGTATCAGCATAGTGTAACAATCCATTTGACCGCGCCACAGAGATCTTACACACCAAAAGTATTCTCCTTCTATGCAACATTAAATGATTTAGAAAATCAATTATCTAACCGCGGCTTTTTACGAATACATAAAAGCTTCTTGGTAAATATGCAACATATTCGGAGATTCAACTGTAAGGAAGTAACTCTGGGCACCGGGGAAGTCCTGCGCGTTAGTGAAAAGAATTATGCGGAAAACAAGAAAAAATATCTTTTATGGAAAGGGTGGTATGAATGATTGGTATTATTTCAGCGATTTGGAACGGCTTGGAAGCGGTGTGCTATTTTCTGCTCTTTTCCGCTTTTTTATCAAAGAAACAGAAAAAACCACTGCTGCTTCTCTCGTTTTTTCTGACATGGGCATTCCTTTTTCTTTCTGCCAATGCCGGCATGAACCAAACTCTCATGCAATTTTGTTCGATTGGCATAGCTATCGGGTTCTCTTTTTTGGCATTTTCGGGAAAGTGGTTTTATCATATTTTCCCCGCTGTAATCTCTTATGTTTTCTTTGGGGTCATGGATACTGCCATTGCATACGGTGTATGTCTGCTGCGCGGTATCAGTTTTTCTGAACTAATATGGCAAAAGTATACATACCTGACCACGGTGACCGTTGCAAAGCTTTTGACGGTGCTGATTTCATGGATCGTTTGCCGTTTTAGAACCCAAAAGGACACAGCAGCTGTCGCTAACAAATGGTTGATTTTGACATTTCTTTTCCCTGTTATGAGTGTCATCATGCTGGCGGTTATTTTCTTTGGATACCAAGACCGGCCAGACCTGTCTGCTAGCGCGATCTTATTCAGCGGCGCTCTTGCTATTGCCAACATCGCAATTCTCTATATTATAAGCTCCATAGAAAAATCCACAAGACAGGAAAATGAAATGGCGCTTTTGAAGCAGCAGATTTCCTTACAAACCAGTCATTTTATGACGATAGAAAACCATTACCGCAGCCAGAGAAAGGCGGTCCACGAATTTGAACGGCATCTGCAGGTACTCGGCGGCCTTCTTGCTTCCGACGAAAACACAGCAGCAAAGGATTATCTTCATCAATTAACCGCAAATTGTTCCCTTAGACAGCATAGTGTTAATTCGCATCATCCGGTGGTAGATGCTATCTTGAGTCAAAAGCATCAGATTGCCTTGGAACAGGAAATAGAAATGAATATCCAAGTAAATGATTTGTCTGCCGTCAATCTTCAGTCAGATATACTGGTCGTAGTATTGTCAAATCTACTTGATAATGCCATAGAGGCCTGCCTTCGCCTTCCGGAGCAAAGAAAGATTTCCTGCAGCATATTAGCAAACGAGAGCATCTGTTTGTCCATTCGCAACACCTCACCTCCGGTACAAGTAGAAAAGGGTGTTCTGACCACAAGCAAAACAGACAAAATAAACCACGGATATGGAATTCCTACCGTGCAATACCTCTTGGACAGTCTTGGTGCCGAATATACCTTCGACTACCAAGGCGGCTGGTTTTTGTTTGTGGCAGAGCTTCCTCTCAAGCAAGGGTAGGTGGCTAATTTCCAGCCCTCCTCTCACACTAGCGTACGCATCGCTTTTGTGCACTGTTTCTGCACTCTGACCTGACCTACCTATAGAGCCAGTTTGTTCTGCCCACCGAGCATTTGTAAGTCTTTATCAATAAAAATACCCCCGAATAGTAGCGAATAGTATGCGCGATACGCATATACTATTCGCTACTATACGGGGGCATTGTTTCATATCTGCGAGCTCGCCGCAAGCCGGCGGTAGGTTTTACGCTGCACTTATTGTTATAGGTTTAAAAACACGAATAGACGAAATAGGAAGTTGCTGTACGGATATCAAATAAAAAACGATGTGAAGGCTTTTAGATTTTTTTGTTCGGGAAATCCGCGGGAAATTTATACGTTGAACAGGAAATTGACAATGTCGCCGTCCTTCATGATGTACTCCTTGCCTTCGCTGCGCACAAGACCCTTGGACTTTGCGTTGGCCATTGTGCCGCATTCCTTCATATCCTGGAAAGCAATGACTTCCGCACGAATGAAGCCACGCTCAAAGTCGGTATGGATCTTACCGGCGGCCTGAGGTGCTTTTGTACCACGCTTGATGGTCCATGCACGGCACTCGTCGCTGCCTGCGGTAAGGAAGGAAACGAGACCCAGCAGGGCGTAGGAACTCTTGATCAGCCGGTCCAGACCGGATTCGTTGACACCCAGCTCTTCCATAAACATGGCCTTTTCTTCGGGATCGTCCAGCTCGGCAATATCCGCTTCCAGCTTGGCGCAGATGGGCAGGCACTGGCTGCCTTCTTCATCGGCCAGTGCTTTGACCGCGTTGTAGTGGCGGTTGGCTTCCGGCTCATTGATCTCATTTTCCGCAAGGTTGGCAACGTAAATGGTCTTCTTCAAAGTCAGCAGGTCGGACTCTCCGATAATTGCCAGATCATCAGCATCGTCGGTGAAGGTGCGGGCCAGCTTGCCCTCGTTCAGATGGGCCAGCAGCTCGGTCAGCAGTGCGGCATCCTTCAGATACTTTTTGTCGCCGCCCTTGGCAGCCTTCTGGCACTTGTCGATACGGCGCTCCACCATTTCAATATCAGCCATGACCAGCTCAAGATTGATGATGTCGATATCACGCAGGGGATCGGTGCTGCCTTCCACATGGGTAACGTTGGAAACTTCAAAGCAACGAACCACATGGACGATGGCATCGGTGGTACGGATGTTGCTGAGGAACTTGTTGCCCAGACCTTCGCCCTTGCTTGCGCCCTTGACCAGACCTGCGATATCCACAAACTCCACGACGGCGGGCGTGGTCTTCTTGGGCTGATGGAAGTCGGACAGCCAATCCAGACGCTCATCGGGAACGGAAACCACACCCACATTGGGGTCGATGGTGCAGAACGCGTAGTTGTCAGCCGGGACACCCGCGTTGGTGATGGCATTAAAGAGGGTGGACTTGCCCACATTGGGCAGTCCTACGATACCTAATTTCATCTTTTCTTAAAACTCCTTTATTTCCAATGGTTTTTCGGTTTTTTGATATGCCTTCCGCACCAATTCCGCACCAATTTTTTGAAGCCGCACCAATTATGCAGAGGCCCGTGAGGCTTCAAATTGGCGGATTGCGTTGGTCATGGAATCGTCGGTAACGTGGACATATCGATCCATAGTTGTCTTGATACTCTTGTGGCCCAGCAGTTTTTGCAACACCTTTGGTTGCATTCCACTTTCAATCGCCCGGGTTGCGTAAGTGTGTCTAAGTGCATGCATACAGAAGCGTTTGATCCCAGCTTCATCGCAGAGCTTGTACAGATGGGTATCGTAAGAGCTGTTCTTGTTGGGTTCTCCCGTTCTGAAGTTGATGAACACAAGATCTCGCATAATCAGGTAGTTTGTTTCGCCGGTTCGCCTATCGATATACTCTAGAATTTGAGACAGGGAATCTGCTTCTTTGCGGGTGTTGCGTTCGTTGTAGCACTCTTTTAAAATTTCGTATGCGCGATTGGTAAGGGGAATGGTTCGATAGCTGGTTGCCGTTTTGGGAGGACCGGCTCGCCAATAGCATTGCTTGTGGCGGTATTCGAGAGTTTTATTGACTGTAAGTGTACGCTTTTTCCAGTCAATAGCATCCCAGGTCAAGCCAATCAGCTCACCTGTACGCAAACCAGTTTCCAGTAGCAGTGCATACTGTCGGTAGTTGTGGGAACGCGCTGCTGCTTCCAGAAAAAGCCGCTGTTCGTCTACAGTCAAAAACTTGATATCATCCACAGCACGAACTGGTTTGGTGTATCTTACACCGTCCATTGGGTGCTCATGGATCATCTTATTAATCACTGCAGAGCGGAACATCGTTCCCATCGCTATGTATGTCTGTCGGATAGTGGAACCGGCATACACAGCATCCATGCGGTTCAAGATTATTTTGCAATGCATTGGCTTTACATCCGTCAGTCGCATAGGACCAATTATCGGCTGAATATTGATCTTATACCGTTCACGATAATTGCGTTTGGTATTGGGGGAGAGATCACAAATCAAGTTCTCCATCCAAAACTCAAACCACATGTTAACTGTCATATCTGTGTTGATGATGACCATGTCATGCTTATCTTCATATTGCGCATCTGCAAGCCAATTTCTTGCTTCAGGCAGAGTGTCGAAGTGTTTTTCCCGGCGGCCGCCGTCCTTGGGGGTAAACCGTGCGGTATATTTTCCATCTTTTCTCTGACTAATGCCTTTTCCGCATTCTTTGCCTTTCAGATTTTTACCCATTATTGAACTCCTTCCCGTAGTGGGGGCAAAGCAGGAGTCCTATCACGATATTTCATTTTATCACAGAACTCCTGGTTTTTCAATAGATTTTCAAACACCAAATCAGATTTTGGTGCGCACCAAATGATGGTTCAGTGCTTATTTCAGATAATCAGTTTGCCACTGATATAGTCTTCGAATGCCTTGCGTTTGACGAGCTTTCGCGTCCCAACATAAAGAACAAAGGGACAATTCGGCTGTTTCAGCAGGGCATCAATTTTGTTTATTCCAATATTGCTGTACTCGGCAGCCTCTTTTATGGTTAGTACCATTTTGAGATGAATAGGTACTTTTTCCATAGCCTCCTTCGTCAGCGAAGTATTCTCATTGTTTACGTTGTTATGCATTAATCCTCCATAAAAATAAAATTTGAGGGCCCTTCTGCCGAACCATTTCCTGCGCTCTTTCAGACCGCGTATTGGCAGGTTGCCGCTATGCGGCAATTCTTCTGTGGGCGTGCTCGGCATAGCATCATGGCACACTGTCCGCAGATCCTGTATAACTTCCGGCGGGGGCAATTCGGCTTTCAAGGTGCGCAGAAGGGGGTGACCTTCTGCTTATAAACATCACAGGGAATGCTGAATTTCCTCAAGATGAAACAAGAAAAATTTAAATAAGGTGGGAGAGAATGAAGCATCACAATGGAAAGAACACTAAAAGTTGACGCAGCTTAGTTGACAAATACTATATATTGTGGTACTATCTTCCTGTAAATGTTCTTTGTGCGTTGCCCTATAAGGTAAAGGTAGATTTCTACATTGCACATTTTGTTTTGATTGCATTTCTGTCAGCAGTGTTGCTGTGCCTAAGGCATAGCGGTCTGCTGACTTTTTTGTTTTATGGGGAGAAATCCCTTGAAGCGGGAATGACATCGGCTTGCTGTATGCAAGCGCCAATCTGTTTGAAAGGATTGGGATGTTGTTCCCGCTTTTTTGTTTGTCCAAAACGCTTTGTGCGGTTGGAATATATTTTACAGAAAGGTGGAAACCAAATGAAAAGAAAAGTCTATGTGAAGTCAAAAAAGAAGACTTTGCACCCTGCTGTTAGAAAACAGCAGATCATGAGAAAGGAGGAACGAAAGAAGGCTAAGTACAAGCAGGTGATCTGTGTTTCTGTGGCAATACCCCGGTGCAGAAACCGAGGTGCTTAAATGCCAAGGACAAGTTATGAGCCTTGCGTTCTGGTAGATACATCGAATCTACCGGAAGATGAATGGCTGGAATGGAGAAGAAAAGGTATCGGCGGCAGCGACGCTGCTGCAATCCTGGGGATCTCACCCTTTGCCACGGCTCGGGATCTTTACTATGACAAGCTGAAGATTCTGCCCTTTGAAGAAGGGGATGACAATTGGGTAGCCAAGAAGATGGGACACTTGCTGGAAGATTTGGTGGCGGAGATTTTTTCTAAGAAAACCGGTTACCGCATCTTCCAGGTAAAGAAGATGTTTCATCATCCCGACTACCCATGGATGCTGGCAGATGTGGACTACTTCGTGGAGCTTCCGGATGGCACAATTGCTATTTTGGAGATCAAGACTACGAACTACAATGCCAAAGACCACTGGTGGAGGGACGGTGAACCTGTTGTGCCTATCAACTACGAAACGCAGGGACGGCACTATATGTGTGTCACCAACATTGACCGAGTGTTCTACTGCTGCCTATATGGCAACAATGAGGATGAGGTCATTATCCGGGATATCCGTCGGGACTATGATTATGAAGAAGAGCTGATTGCACTGGAGATGGATTTTTGGCATGGTAATGTGCTTGCCCATGTGCCTCCTCCCTATACAGAGGATGGAGATCTGATTCTGGATAGCGTGAAGAAGCATTTCGGTCCGGCGGATGTGAACGCCCCGGAAGTGGTTTTGAGTATGCCGCTTGCAAGCTGTGTGCTGCGCTTTACAGAGCTGCAGACCCAGAAGAAGGAAGTAGATGCTCAGGCTAAAGCGCTTGTCAGTGAGATGAGAAGATTGCAGGGACTAATTGTGGCGGAAATGGGACGATGCTGTACAGCGCAATGCAGCATTGCCGGTAACAGCTTTACCGTGACCTACAAGCCCAGTCAGACAATGGAAATCAGCAAAGAGCGTTTGCTTCGCTTACAGGCCCAGCACCCTGAAATCTATGAAGAATATGCCCGACCGTCGGTATCCCGGCGGTTCTATGTCAAAAGGTCGCAGGAGGATGCGGCCTGATTTTTTTATGAAAGGAAGTATGATCGGCAATGAGCTATGTTGCGGTCTATGACCGAACCATCTATTACAACCCGGCCAATAAGTACAGCATCATCAGAGTCAAAAGCACAGATCAAAGTGTCCCACAGCAGGCAAGGGATGCCTACAGGCACAGAGATAACATGATACGCTTTGTGGCTGTTGGCTACGAGCTGCCACAGACAGATAAGGTCAGTATGCTCTTAGATGGAGAATGGCAAAGCGGGAAACACGGTATTCAGTTGAAGGTGGACAAGTTTGAGGAAATCGTACCTCAAACAGTGGACGGCATTCGTGGATATCTTGCTTCTCGTCTGATCAAAGGTGTTGGGCCTAAGATCGCCCAGCAGATCGTGGACCGGTTTGGCGTGAACGCACTGAAAATCATTGAGTACCAACCGGAGCGTCTGCTGGAGATCAAAGGCATCACGGATGCAAAACTGGAGGATATCCGAAACTCGTTTTTGGAATCCCGGTGTATGCGGGATCTAATGATTCTGCTGTCGCCCTATCAGATCACCCCGGCTGCAGCAACCAGAATCTACGAGCATTTTGGCGCCAGAAGCGTGGAGATCTTACAGGAGAATCCCTATGAGCTGTGCCAGGTTTCTGGATTCGGTTTTCGAAGAGTAGATGAGATCGCCGCGAAGAACGGAATGCCATTCAATGATCCCAAGCGTATCCGTGGTGCTATATTTACCTCTTTGGACGAACAAAGGCAAGGGCATGGGCATCTGTTTCTTACAGAGGATGCCTTAAAGAAAAGCACAGCGCGTCTGCTGAACGAGAAGCAGCCCATTCCACAGCTTCGTGTGAAGCTGTCGGAGATCCAGCCTGTGTTGGAGGATCTGGTCCTTCACGGGGAGCTTGTCAGATCCGGCGGTAATATCTACCCGGTACAGTCCTTTGCACAGGAAGATGAAACCGCCCAAAAGATCGCCGCTATGCTTGCGACGAAGCCGGCGCTGGTGGATATTACCCCTGCTTTGGATCATATCCGAAGCGAGCTGGGAATCTCTCTGTCGCAGCGGCAGTGTGAAGCGGTCTATATGGCGTTCCGCAGCAATCTGTCCATTATCACAGGTTCACCCGGTACCGGCAAGACAACTGTCCTGCGTGCGATTATCCAAGTTTTTCGGTTTCTCTATCCCAAGGGAAGTGTCCTGCTGGCAGCTCCTACAGGCCGTGCAAGCCGCCGTATGGCAGAAAGCACGGGGGAGATGACCGCTAAGACTTTGCACAGTTTGCTGGGCCTTGTGGGTGACATGGGCTGTATAAATGAGAATCCCGAACCGCTGGAAGCCGACCTTATCATTGTGGATGAAAGCTCCATGATCGATATGTGGCTGGCCCGTCAGTTTTTTAGCCGTGTGCGCCCGGGTACGAAAATCGTTTTGGTTGGAGATGTGGATCAGCTGCAAAGTGTTGGTGCCGGTGATGTATTCCGGCAACTCATATTCAGTGGACTGACTCCTGTCACAGTGCTGAACCAGATATTCCGCCAAAGTAAGGACAGTCGAATTGCTGTCAATGCCCAGCGCATCAATGCCGGCGATACCCGATTGGACTATGGGGAAGATTTTCGGTTCATCAAAAGCGATACCCAGGAAGAAGCGGCGGATGTGATATGCAGGATATATCTGTCGTTAATTCGGCAGTACGGTGTGGAGAAGGTGCAGATCCTCTCTCCTTATCGGGCAGAGGGGGCTTGTTCCACAGAACAGCTGAATCTGGTTATCCGGGAGTATGTCAATCCCTTGCCGGAGGATGCCGTCGATCTGAAAGTTGGCAGCCATTTCTTCCGGGTGGGCGACAAGGTGATGCAGCGAAAGAACATCGAGAAGGTTTCCAACGGCGACATTGGGTATATCCGCAAGATGGCCCGAAACGACAAAGGAGATATGCGGATCACCATCGAGTTTTCCGATTCCCGCGTCGTAGAGTATGAGATGGATGATATGGCGAATATCGAACTGGCATATGCCACTACGATCCATAGAGCCCAGGGTTCGGAATACGACTATGTGGTGATGCCCATCGTTCGAAGCCATGCCCATATGTTGAGCCGGAACATCTTTTATACCGGTGTGACCCGCGCAAAGAAGCAGGTGTTCCTGGTAGGCCAAAAGGCGGCTCTAATGGTAGCCATCCATAAGAAGGTGGACGGCAAACGGAACACGCTGTTGGGAGAACGGACAGCCAAATATCTAAAGGTTTTCGCTCTGAAACAGGAGCAAATTAAAAAAGCAAGCTGAGGTTGGGGGAATACCCGTACCTCTTTGTATGTTTTATTATGGAAGGAGTATGATACGAATGAAATCTGCAGAAAATGCAATGCTGTACAACACCCATATTGTGGTGAACGAACTCAACCGCGTGAAGGGCTTTGACCCCCTTCGCTTTTTGAAGAATACCCCGGAAGGACCAAAGCTGGAACTGAAATACAAGAAAATCTGGTTCCGGCTGAAATACCCCCAGGGCCGATTCAAGTATGCCGCGCTGAAAATCACTGACCAGTTGGCCATCATTGAAGCGCGAGTCTACTTCGACAAGAACGATCCGGAGCCTAGGGCAGTCTTTACTGCCAGAAGCGATAAAACCACCGCACCTGGCGGCTTGTACATCGAGGCGGCTCAGTATGCTGCCATTGATCAGGCACTGACGGATGCAGGGTTTGGCCTTCAGTTTACCAGGGATGACAGCACTGCAGTACCCGCAGAAGATACGAAGAAAGAAACAGAAGTGGAGCAGATTCCTGCAGAAATAAAAGAAACTACACCTCAGGTAGAGGAAACTGCTGTTGTTCGGAAAGCAGAAGCATCCACAGTGGAAACTGTCGTCCAAGTAGAAACTCCTGTTGCGGATCCAGAACCGATTCCGATGGGCGGCTACACGAATGATATGTCTGTCGAGGAAATCTGCGCCAGAATGACCTTGGAAGAAGCGGAAAACTATATTGTGCCCCTGGGTACCTGCAATGGGCAGACTATGGGCCAGGTGGCTGAACGCCGGCCTGCTAGTCTGCGCTATTACATTTCTGGTTACAGCGGCGACAACAATGTTCTGCGTGCTGCTGCCACGCTGGTTTCCCAATCCCGTTCTCAAACTGTAAGCTGATACAGCCTAAGCGTTATGGGAACGAGGTGAGGGGATGGGCCAGGATTTTCCCTTTGACATCGCGTTTGTCACCAGTCTGCTAGGGCTGCGGATTCGTAGGCCTTGTTCGGATGGGGTGTACACCGATTGTCCATTCTGCGGAGATAACCGTGGCAAACTGAAAGTAAACTACGAAAAGAATATATGGCGCTGCAACTACTGTGGGGAAAAGGGCGGCATGCTGAAGCTTTATGCCATGGCGCATAATATCAGTACCGCCCAGGCCAACAGCGAGCTCTGCGACATCATCATGAATGAAGGACTGTGTACAGACGGTGATTGGATGCCAAACGGACAGCCGGCAAAACGGCTACCCGCACCGCCAGTTGAATCTAAGGCTGCATCCCCGGAGGTCATCCATAGAACATTGGAAGGATTGCTTGGGATGCTGTCGCTATCCAAACACCACCGGGAACATCTGCGGACGGTTCGAGGACTGACGGATGCCCAGATCACCCAACTTGGCTATAAGAGTGTACCGCCTTACTACCAGTGTAAGCCTTTGACAGATCGGCTGATCTCTCAAGGCTATACGATAGAAGGTGTGCCTGGTTTTTATACCAAGGATGGAAAATGGACAGTACGGTTTCCGTCCATGTTTGCCGGTATTTTGATTCCGGTACGGGGCGTAGACGGTTTGATCCGTGGTTGTCAGATCCGGTTGGATGTGCCTATGAAGGAAAAGGATGCTCCGGCTGACAAGCAGGGTGCCAAGTACATTTGGCTGTCATCTTCTGGAAAGCCCAACGGTACACCCTCTGGAAGTCCCATCCATATGGTTGGAGATCCCAAAGCCAGAGTGGTCTATTTGACGGAAGGAATCTTGAAGGCAGACATTGCCCATTTTCAGATGAACCGAACCTTTGCGGCTGCGGCAGGTATCAATAATACACCGCAGCTGGATGGGTTGCTTCCCTGGCTTGCAGAGAATGGAACTCAGGAGATCATTCTGGCACCGGATATGGACCGTTACCGCAACGCTCATGTCAGCACTGCAGTGTCCAAGATCGTTCTAATGGTGCAAAAGTATGGGATGAATTGCAGGTTGCTGTTTTGGAATCCCAATTACAAAGGAATCGACGATTGGCAGCTTTCATTAAAGAAGAAGCTGTCTAAAAAGGAACCCCAAGAGATCCCCCTGGAAAACCGTCGAGAGCAAGCGTTTCGAATCTACCAGCTGGACATCAGCATGGGTCGGGTCATTCCCTTTGCCTTTGGCGGTATGGACGATCTGCGCAAAGCAGGTTATGAACAGCCCCCGGCAAAGGAATACCGGCTGGTGCATGATGGGATTCTTTCCTATGCTGAAGGAGAAAGTGAGCACACCCGGCTGATGCGGCTGGTGGAACAGTACAGGGACGATCTGCCGGAAGGTTACCACGGAAGAAATGTGGCGCCTTCCGATGTGATCGAACTGTACGACGGAGAGAAGCGGAGGTATTACTACCGGGACGGGAAGGGATTCTGGCCGGTGCAGTTCTCACCGCTATTGGCCAAAAAAGATATAAGAGAATAGCCGTAAGGCACAGTATATTTAAGGGCACCGCATGGAGGAAATCTCTGTGCGGTGCCTTTCGTACTTGTAAAGGAGAATGAAACAATGGCAGATAACAATCAAGAAATTACATCTCTGGAAGAGCTGGCCCGTCATCGGGACGAGGCCCGGCAACAGGCAGAATCCGAAGCAGCCCAGAAGCTGCTGCAGGAGATGAATGCGCAGACTGAATCTGATGCCGTAAAACGCCAGGCCCATGAGGCCGCCGAAGCCCAGCGCCGTGCTAAATGGGAAGCTGAGAAGAAAGCAAGGGATGAGGAGATACAGTTTGCTTGGGAGGAAGCGGTATGCGTATCCGACGAGCAGCTGATGGAAAACTCCGTCAAGCGGCTTGGCGATATGACAGAGCGGCTGACCCGGCGCAACATGAAGATCTGTGTGACCGAAAGTATCCAGACTTTGTGTTATGAGGATCTGGGTTTTGCCCGTTTGGTGATGCATCCCCGGAAATCCATGATCAACTGTTTCCAGTACATCAACCGCAAGGCTTTGGACTATCTGAAGCAGGAAATGAAGGATAACGGCGAGAAGACTACCGGGATCAATGCCATCGGCGGCGATGTTCCTGACGAGCTGTGCTACCAGTGGGCAGAGGAATACTTCCGGGATCTGAACGCCCCGGAGGACAAGACCGATGCGGACAAGGAATTCACGCCCAAGCCCTACAGCGGAACACCTTCTAAGGCAAAGAAGAAAGAGCCGAAGAAGAAAGCGGAACCTCCCAAGAAAGAAAAGCCGGCATCCAAACAGCCAGCAGGAGAACCGGAAGAAGATGAAGGTCAACAATCTCTGTTTGATGAGGTGGCGGCATGAGCTTGGACAAAAGGATATGCCGCAGGTATGCGGAACAGCGGTTTACCATTCGTAAAAACCATGGGCTTCTCCATGTAGAAAGCGTTACTCACATTGTCCGGGTGAAGTTTCAAAGCATATCCGGAAAGCGTGTTATGCTTCTGTACCTTTGCCCTGTGGCATGGCTGGATAGCGGTATGCTGAGACCTCAATTTGTGGTCTATCAGACCCGAAACAGCTACATCACTCTGGAGCATTGTGATAATGGAAAAACCAAGTGGCGGAATGCCCAAACGGATGGCTTGGGTGGCTGTTACCGCAGTTTTTTGGACCGGTGTGCGTTTTATAACCGTCGGGAGGAAGAAATGGTAATGCGGTTCTGCAAGAACGGCAAGCGCACCGGGTTTTCCACATTGGCATGCCTTCAGCGTGTGCAGTTTTACGAGAAGTGTGACCTGCAGAAGCTGGCAAGAAACCGGAAAGTCAGGGCTAAGATGGCTGCTGTAAAACCGCTGCCGGAAAAGACCCTAAAGAAGTGGGTTCATTGGGAAGTGCTTCCTGCCCATATCATCTACAACTATCGGAAAGGAAAGAGACAGCAGAGCGGTTTCTGTACTCACTGCCAAAAAGAAGTGACACTGGATTCTCCCAGACATGCAAAGGAATGTGTCTGTCCCTCCTGCGGCTATGTGGCCACGGCTCGGGCAGCAGGGCGAAGAGGTATTCTCCACGACCGCGCCACGGTTCAGTATCTGCAAAGGTATGGTGACGAAGTGTTAGTGCGGATCTGCAAAGTATCTGCCAGATACAAAGATATTCGGAATCCTGATATCTCTATTTGGGAGAATGCTAGGCTTTTTCTCAGCGCGGATGGGAAAAAGCTGAAGGATGAATCTTATTACTATTCCTACGAAGGAAAAAGTATGACACCTTGGACCAAAGGGGCAAGACCGGTGTACAACCGCTACTTCTACAACTATGAAGCAGATACCAGCGGTCATGTGTACACTAAGAATCTTGATAAGGAGCTGCAAGGGACTCCATGGCAGTATTCCCAACTGGCTGACTATTACCTCAGTGACCGGGTACAGATGTGTATCCGTCCGTTTTTCCGGGAGTATCTGCGGCATCCGGTGCTGGAATACTTCATTAAACTGCGGTTGTACGCGCTGACCACCTATGTTGTCTACGGAGACAGCGGTGATGGCATTTTCCGATGTCCCATCAATTTTGATGGAAAGAACATCAGGGAAGTGCTTGGCATTGACCGAAGCTATCTTCCCATGATGCAGGAAATGGATATGAACAGAAGAACCCTGCGCCTTTTACAGCAGCTTATCAAGGACGGTGTTCATCCGCAAAAAGAACTGATGTTTTGGTGTCAGCGCAACAAGATACTGGATAAGAAAGATATTTGCACTTGCCTGCGGTATATGACATCAAACCGAATGATGTGGTACCTGGCAGGGCAATGTGAAGCTTCGCCTGAAGCGTTTACAAAGGAATCCTACACACTGTCGTTTTATATGAGTGGCGAGCTGCGCCTGTCGGCAACTGAAAGCGTTATGTCCGCTTCTAAGCAGGCAGAAACCTTCGCTGTATCCCCCATGAAGCAGACCTCTGCTCAAATAGAGAAGATCGACAACAGCAGGGCAAAAGCGGAAGCCCAATACCCAGAAACGGTGTACGAGCGGGGCCACTCCCGTGTGCGGTATGACAATGTATACACAAATACCAATATCGTCTATGATCTGCAAGGCAACCGGGTGAAGGAATCCGTCGTCATGGGAAAATACGACGAAACCCTTCGGGGCTACCGGTACACGCTGGACGCGGAGAATCTGACACCTGTTCTGGAAGAGGATGGACAGATACTGCTGTATGCCAAGGGAACGAAGGACATTGTTATGGTGATGCCCGCGCCGTACCTGATCGACGCGGCAGGAGAATCCAGCTACGATGTAAAGGTCACCCTGACACCCGACGGAAGCAACTATACCCTGTCTTATCTGCTGCCCCAGAAATGGCTGGCAGAGGAAATCCGCCAGTGGCCTGTGGTTCTGGACCCTGTGGTACAGGCAAATCTGGTGGCGAGTAATATCCAGGACCGTACCATCAGCCAGATCGGCCAACGGGACACCCGTACCGACGGCAGCATCGAGTGCGGATATACCCCGGATTACGGTATACTGAGAATCTTCATGCGCTATGTGGAACTGCCTGCCCTGTCCAGCGCGGACGTGATCGTTGGCGCTCAATTGTCGATGCGCAAGTGCATGACCTCTAACGGTGACCGGTTGGTAACGGTCCATAAGCTGAACAATGACTGGGATTATAAAACCATTACATGGAACAGCTATTTCGGCAGCGATATCCATTCCAACTATGACCATAATGTCACGGACTACCAGGTAGTAAGGACGGAAGCACGCTATTACTGGGATATCACAGACATTGCACGCAGCTGGTATGAAGACGGCAACACGGGCATGCTTTTCCGGATGGTCAATGAGGAAGAACTCTCAACCCAAACGCTTGCCCAGTTTTGGTCGGTGGATTACACCGCCAATAACGACTATAAGCCGGTTCTGGAGATCGAATTCCGTAATAACAACGGCTTGGAAAGCTACTGGGACTATACAGCGTCCTCTGCGGGCCGTGCGGGTACCGGCTATATCAATAACTACACCGGAAACCTGGTGTGGGTGCGCGGCGATATAGGATTCGACGGCAACCGCATGCCGGTTTTTATCGACCATGTATATAATGCCAATGATGCCGCCAACAACAGCTTTGGCATGGGCTATGGCTGGCGAACCAGTTTCAATCAGTTGGTCTACCAGTGGACTGTAAACGGAAACTACTATGTCTGGGAGGACTCCGACGGCACATACCACTACTTCGAATGGGATTCAGCCACAGGCAAGTACAAGGACGAGGATAATCTGAATATGACGCTGGAGGTATCCAGCAGCGAACGCACCATAACGAACAAGTACGGAAACGTTTCCCGTTTTGACAGCAGCGGCCGCCTGTACCAGATAGAAAACAATCAGGCGACCAAGAGTATCATCCAGATCAGCTACGATGGCAGCAGCAACCGCATTTCGACAATCACCGACGGCGCAGGCAGGATATACACGTTTTCGTATGACAGCTTTGCGAATGTGGACGGTAAGCTGCTGACTAAAATCAGCTATTCCGGGACCAGAAGCACCGAGGTGAGCTATGTTAATTTCGGCTATACCGGAGCGCTGCTGACCTCCGTCACAGACAAGGATGGAACGACCTCCACCTACAGCTATACTACCAACAACCTGCTGACGAAGGCCACAGACATTGACGGCTACGAGCTGAACTACGAATATAACGTTATAGCCGCGGGAAGACCTGCCCGTGTATCGGCAGTGCGCGAGACCCATAACGGTGTCGATGGCGGCAGTTTAAGCATCGAATATGCCCATAACCAGACGACCTTTACGGATGTCAGCGACAATGTGCAGATCATGCAGTTTAACAACTGGGGCAACACCAAGTCCATCCAGGACGGAGAAGGCCGTGCCCAGTACGCAGAATATGCTACGGATACCAGTTCTTCTGCCAAAGGAAACCAGCTGAGCCTGGCTTCCAAACTGCAAAACACCGTGGGTAATGTTTTGGATGACAGCGGTTTCGAGCGTTCAACTTTGTGGACGGCAACTTCTTCTGCGGTAAGTCGGTCCATTGTTTCCGGGACTGCTTATTACGGCAATCAAGCTCTTAAACTTACCAGATCCTCTGCCGGAACAGCCGCCGGTGTTTACAGCAGTTCCTTTACTGTTGGTGCCGGAGAAACCTATACCTTCTCTGCATATGTGCAGACAGGAAGCGGCATGACAGCCTATTTGGCGCTGACAGATGGCAGCACTACCAAAAACAGTGAAACACTGGCAGCAAACAGCGGATGGACCCGTCTTGAGGTAAGCTATACCAACAGCACTTCTGCGAGCAAGTCTGTTACAGCCCGCTTAATGACAACAACTGCGGGTACTGCCTATATGGATTGCGTACAGGTAGAGAAAGCACCAACCGCCAGCCGGTATAATCTGGTAGAAAACGGAGACTTCCGGTATGCTACCACCTGGTCCTCTACGGGAGGCAGAACAACGCTGAGTCCCGCCGCGGTACCCCAGTTAAGTACCAATGTTTATAAGATCACCGGTAATCCCAGCACAACGAACCGCATCTCTCAGACGGTAAAGATCAGCGGCAACAAGGACGATTGCTTTGTTCTGGCAGGCTGGGCAAAGGGCGACAGCGCTCCCCTGAAGGACAACCGGGAATTCAGCATCATTGCCACCTTCCTGAACGCTTCCGGAAGCTCTGTCGGCACTTCCAAGGTCACCTTCAATCCGGATAACAACAGCTCTGTGGCATGGCAGTATGCTGCTGCAGCCATTATTGCTCCCGCCGCGTATTCGTCTATTAAGATCGAACTGGCCTATGACTATAATGTAAATACCGTCTACTTTGACGGCATCCAGCTTTACAAAGAAGAGTTCGGAACCAGCTACACCTATGATTCAAACGGCAATGTGCTCAGCGTAACGGATCTGCAAAAACAGATCACCACGTATGAATACACCGACAACGATCTGACGAAGCAGACATTGCCTACGGGAGCCAAACTGACCTATACCTACGATGACCACCACAATGTAAAGACAGCTACCTCGGAGGAGGGTGTTGTTTATAGCTTCGAGTACGACACCTACGGCAACAACACCTCTGTGTCTATCGGATCCGGTTCTGTAAAGCTTACCAGCTCTGCTTCTTATTCTACCGATGGCAACAGAATGGAGACCACTACGGATGCAGCCGGCAAGGTGACAACCTACAGCTACAATGCCGATACCAATGTCCTTGATTGGATACAGTACCCCGAAGATACTTCGACGACCAAAACAGAGTACACCTATGACAATATGTACCGCTTGACCAGAACGGAAGCGGACATCAGCACCGGCAGCACTTTGTTCGCAACCTATGGTTACACCAATGACCTGCTGACTTCCATCACTACCGGCTCTACTACCTATAGCTTCGTTAACGGCAACTTCGCCCTGCGGAGCAATATCAAGATCGGCAGCCGGACTTTAGCCAGCTATACCTATACTGACCGCACAAATTATCTTTCTTCCCTTGACTATGGCAATGGTGATGGTGTAGACTATACATATGACCAGCAGGGCCGTGTGACGCAGGAAACCTACGAAGACGGCGACACCGTAACCTACAAATACGACAACGACGGTGCTTTGGCAACGGTAACGGACTCCGCGACCGGTATCACAACCACCTACTACTACGACTTCACCGACCGGCGGATGAAGTATGTAGAGTCCGGTACTGACTATAGCCACAGTGTTGGGTATACCTACGACAACATCAACAATCTGACCGCACTGGTAGAAACGATCAATGGTGAGACCCGAACCACGAACTACAGCTATGATGATGATAATCGGATAAC